>JBGPKH010000007.1:0-38642 GCA_041485845.1 Bryobacteraceae bacterium | reverse complement strand
CGCATCTCCCAGGTCGACACGTAGTGCAGCTCATGCCCGCGCTTCCGGCATTCCTGCGGCAGCAGTTCGAACAGCCGATCCAGCCCGCCATCCACCAACAACGCCTTCGCGTTCCGCTCCTGGGCGCCGTGGGTGTAAAGCTTGATGAAGATATTGCGGCCGATGCGCGGAGCGACGTCCAGCCAGCGCTGGATGCGATACGCCGTCGGAAGATCCTGGTGTGCGATCTCCCCATTCTCCATGCGCGGTACCAGTCGCTCCGTCCACCGCAGGCCCAGCGGGCCGGGAATCATGAGAAGGTCGCCGGCCCCCAATGCCCCCGGCCGGACGGGAACGCCGCTGTCGAACGACCGCGGGCGTAGAGGGTCGTCGGTGGCCCAGTAGATGGTATTCACAGTGCGCGATTGCGTGGGCGAGTTACTCGAGGGCATCGTAAAATCCGCGTAGCAACCTAAGTCGCGCAGCAGCGTGATCTCGTTATTCAGGCCGCACCATCGGCCATCGGGCCGCGAATTGTCCAGCGCCCAGTTGCCGTGGATGAATCCGAAGACCGTGCGGCCGTTGTGTTTCCGCAAAAGCCCATGGCGGGTGAAGAGCGTTTCGATGAAGCCGCTCATGCGGTCGATGAAATTCTGCTGGCCCTCGCCATCGTGGTGGATGTGCACGTCCACGTCGGCGATGCCCTGGCGGGTCATGTCCGCGAGCGCGTCGAGAAAGGGTGCGTGGTACTCTTCCTGCGGGTAGTAGAAGGTGTAGCACGGCGGCTTGCCGGCGGAATCGGCGTGCCGGGCGGCGATCGGCGGCCAGTGCTTCGACCAGACGGCCACCCGTTCGCCCGCGACGTCGTCGCTGGGCCGCAGCCAGTAGGGTTCCCAGTGGTCGGCGATGGCTACCCAAACCCGGCTGGGACCCGGCGAAGTCCAATTCTGCAAGCGGCTGCGAATATATCCCGGCAACCATAATTCTGCATGACGGGGAAGGGCCATTACGCGCGATTCAAATGGTTACGATACTATACTAACAGCCTGTGGCAAGGGTGCCGGGGTATCGTTACGCATGTTTGGCCGCGGTAAACGTGAACTCATCGCTAATTTGCTGCATCGTGCCGGCGTCCTGCGGCTCCTGGAAAGCGTACCCTTCACCGATTCGCTCCTGGTGCTGAACTATCACCGGGTGCTGGATCCTCGCGATTGTCCCTTCGACCGCGGCGTGATCTCGGCCAGTCCCGACCAGTTCTACGAGCAGGTCTCTTACTTCAAGTCCCACTTTCATGTCACCGGCTTGCCGGAATTGCTGGAACTGGTCGGCGCCGGCAAACCCGTGGCGGGCTTCCGCACCATGATCACGTTCGATGACGGGTACATCGACAATTATCAAAACGCCTTTCCGATCCTGCGGACGCTCGGGCTCCCGGCCGTTTTCTTTCTGCCGACCTCGTATATCGATACTTCGAGAGTGCCCTGGTGGGACCAGATCGCTCACCTGCTGCGGCGCTCGCGGAACCGCACTCTTTACCTGGACTATCCCGAGAGCCGCGACTTCCCGCTCGATGAGACATCGCTCGAAGAAAGCATCCGGCAAGTGCTCCGCTTTTACAAGTCGCCCGGCGTTCGGGATACCGAGCGGTTCCTGGAAATGCTGGAACGCGAATGCGGAGTGGCGCGACTGGAGTGCGCCGATCCGCCGCTGTTCCTGAACTGGGAACAGGCTCGCGAGATGCTGGACAACGGAATGGATATCGGGTCCCACACGCACTCGCACCGCATTCTCTCGAAATTGAGCGAAGAGGGCCAGATCGAGGAGTTGAGCAAGTCCCGGGAGCTGCTCGAACGGCATTTGAACACCCGCCTGAAGTCGCTCGCCATTCCGGTCGGCGCCTTGCACTCCTTCAATGACAGCACCGAGCGCGCCCTTCGCCAAACCCGATACCAGGTGGCTTTTTCGTTTTACGGCGGTGTCAACCGGGGAAACGGCCTGCGCCCTTTCGATATCAAAAGGACCGGCGTGGAGAGCACCATGTCGTTCGCCATGGTCCGCTTCACCACCCTCCTGGCCGCTACCCTGGGGTGGAGCTGGTGACGCGGGTTCTCGTCCTGGGGGAGGACACGCGCGCCTTTCTCTCCGTCATCCGGTCGCTCGGAAGAGCGGGCCTGGAGGTGCATGTCGCCTGGTGCCCCTGGAATTCGGCGGCGCTCCGATCGCGCTACGTGCGGCGAGTGCACGCGCTGCCGCCCTACCGCTCGGACACCCGCACCTGGCTCGACGCGTTCAACCATTTGTGCCGCGAGCATCGGTTCGAGCTGATCCTGCCGTGTACCGACGGCGCCATCCTGCCCCTGCAACTGCACCGCAACGAATTGGAGTGCGCCGATCGCGTCTACCTTTTGCCGGATGACGTGTACCGCACGTTCTCGAGCAAGGAAGAGACTTATGTTCTGGCGCGCGATCTTGGCGTGCCGCTGCCGGCGCAGGCCGGCGCCCGTACTTTCGACGACGTGCGCGCCGCGGCGGATCGATTCGGCTTCCCCATCGTGCTCAAACCGAAGCGCTCCGCCTCGGTCACCACTCCGCTGGCGCGGCAGGCGGTGCAGAAGGTGCGCCGCGCGCAAGATCTGGAGGCCTGCGCCGGCGCCATGCTGCGCGGCGGCGACATCCTGGTGCAGCAGAACTTTCCGGGCATCGGTATCGGAGTCGAGGTGCTGTGCCAGGATGGAGAAATGCTGACCGCGTTCCAGCACGAGCGGGTCCACGAGCCTCTCATGGGAGGCGGGAGCTCCTATCGCAAGAGTGTCCCCCTGCACGCCGGCATGCTGAATGCCACGCGCCGTTTGATGAAGGCGGTGCGCTATACCGGCGTGGCCATGGTGGAATTCAAATACAACGTCGAGACCCAAACCTGGGTCCTGATCGAAGTCAATGCCCGCTTCTGGGGATCGTTGCCGTTGTCCCTGGCCGCCGGGCTGGATTTTCCGCGATACCTCTACGAGATGCTCTGCCGCGGCCGCACGGACTTCCCCCAGCAATATCGCATCAACCTCTACGCCCGGCACTGGAGCTCCGATCTGCAATGGATGCTGGCAAATTTGCGGGCCAACCGCAACGACCCCGACGTGATGGGCCGCCCCTGGCGCAAAGTAGCGGGCGAGATCGTCAATGCCGCGCTGCTGCGCGAGCGCAGCGACACGCTTGTCTGGGACGATCCGCGGCCGGCCATCGCCGACCTCCGCGGCTTTTTCGGACGAAAGCTGTTCACGGCCGCCAAACGGATCGGCCTGGCGCGCAAACTGCGTTGCCGCCAGACGCTCCGGGCGGCGCGCGCCGCCAGGCGCATTGTCTTCGCCTGCCATGGCAATATTTGCCGCAGTCCCTTTGCCGCGGCCGTGCTGCGCGAAAAGCGGCGCCCGGACATCACCTGCTCCTCCTCGGGCTGCTTTCCCAAGGAAGGGCGCTGCTCGCCGGATGCGGCCATCGAGGCGGCTCGCCGCTTCGGCATCGATCTTTCGACGCACCGGTCGAACGTCATGACCCAGGACGACGCCGCGGCCGCGGACCTGATCCTGGTTTTCGACCGCAAGAATGTAGACGAACTGGATGCGCTGTTCACCGGCATTCGCGGGAAGGTACATTACCTGGGGGCGCTCGATCCGCAGCGCAGCCTCGAGATCGCCGACCCTTATGGCTCCGCGGTTGACGAGTTTCTGAAGTGCTATGAACGCATCCAGCGGATTGTTTGCGGAGTGTGGGCGGCATGACTGCGCGGGCCGCGTTCTATCTCTGCGGCGTGGTGAGCGCCATCTGTCTGCTGACTTTCCTTGCCGGCGTCACGGCCAAGGCGATCTTCTCGCAGCGGCCCCCCGCACCGCCGCAAGCCCTTAAGGAGCTGCCCATCCGGCGCCTGCACGGCGTGGAAAAGCCGCGGCGCCTCGATGCTTGGAACATCGTCGGACCGGGTGGAGGCGGCACTTTCTACCACCCCTCGATCAGCCCGCACGATCCGAATCTCGTCTTCGCCACGACCGACATGACGCAGTGCTTCGTCTCCGAAAACGGAGGCCGCACGTGGCGTCAATTCAACCTGCGCTTCACGTGCCGGATCGCCTTCGACCCCAAGCGCCCCGAGCGCGTCTATGCCCTGGCCAACGCCGCCGGCCTCTTTCGCAGCGACGATCGCGGCCATACGTGGAGCCTGGTCTATCCGGAACCATCCACCGTCACCGCACTCTGGTACCTGGACGACGAAGCGGAAGCCGGCCTCCAGACCGTAAGGGGGTTCCAGCAAGCCATGACGGCTTTCGCCGTGGACCCGCAGGATGCGGACACGCTCTATGCGGTCATGCCCGACGAGTTGCGGGTCTCGCTGGATGCCGGAAAGCGCTGGACAGTCCTGTCGAAGGGAGTCAACGCGCGGACCATCTATGTCGATCCGCACTCACCGCGTGGACATCGCACCCTCTATTTCATCGGCGGGAACACCGCCGCGGTATGGGACGGGGCAAAGTTCAGCGGCAACCTGAAAATACAAGGCTCCAGTTGGTTTTACGGTTCCGCCTTTGGCGCGCCCGCCGTTGGAGGAAAGTCAGTGGTGTACACTGCCAATGACTTCGTCATCCGGGACGGCGTCCAGAAAGGCGGCGGCATCCTGGGCAGTGAGGACGGCGGTTTCACGTGGCGGTCACTGAATGAAGGTCTGTTGGAACTCGTAGAGAAGGGAACCTACCCGGAGTTTTCGGCAATTGCCACCAGCTTACATCACCCCGAGGTCGTCTACGTGTCGTTCTATCATTGGTATCCTCGCGGCGGCCGATCGCCTTACTTCGGCGTCGCCAGGACCACCGATGGCGGCGTGAACTGGAAGGTGGTCCGCCTCGAATCGGGAACAACCGCCGGCAATATGCACGACTCCTGGATGAGCGATCGCTTCGGGCCGGACTTCGGCGATCAGCCGCTCAATATGGCCGTGGGCGCCGATAATCCCGACCTGGTTTACACCTCCGACCTCGGAAGGATCATGCGCAGCACCGACGGCGGTAACTCCTGGGAAGCGGTCTATTCGCAGGGCGCCGCCAATGGATACACCACCACCGGTCTCGACGTAACTACCTGTTACGGGATTCACTTCGATCCGTTTGACCCGAAACGCGTTTTTATCAGCTACACGGATATCGGGCTCTTCCGCAGCTTGGATGGCGGCCAAAGCTGGATGACCGCCACGGTCAACGGAGTCCCGCACGCCTGGCAGAATACCACCTATTGGGTGGCATTCGACCCCGCGGTGCGGGGCAAGATGTGGGCCGCCATGAGCGGGACGCACGACCTGCCGCGCATACGCATGTTCGTCAACCCCCGCGCCACTGTCAACATGCGGGGCGGCGTCCTCGTGTCTCTCGATGGCGGCACGACCTGGAGTATTTCCAGCCGCGGTCTGCCGGAGATGGCCGCAACGCACATCCTGCTCGACCCGAAAAGCGACCCCCAGGCCCGCGTGCTTTACGTGACGGGATTCGGACACGGCGTCTTCAAGTCGGCCGATGGCGGCCAGACCTGGAACGCGAAGAACCGCGGGTTGGCCGGCGGGGAGCCGCTCACCTGGCGGATGGCCATGGACCGCAATGGCACGCTCTACGTGGTCACGATCCGCCGCTCGCAGGACGGTACCTACGGGAATGATCGCGATGGGCGTCTCTACCGCTCCCGCAACGGCGCGGAGACCTGGGAACTCGTCCCCTTGCCCGAGGGCCTGAACGGCCCGGTGAGTATCACGCCCGATCCGCAGGATCCCGAGCGGCTTTATCTGTCCGCTTGGGGGCGATACAAGCTCTATGCCAACGGAGTGTTCGCGCAACAGGGCGGAGTCTTCCTCTCGACCGACGGCGGACGTCAGTGGAGCAATGTCCTCGACGGCAGCCGGCGGATCTACGATGTGACCGTGGACCCGCGCCATCCCGAGATCGTCTACGCCACCGGGTTCGAGTCTTCGGCGTGGCGCTCCACCGACCGGGGAAAGAGCTGGAGCCGCATCCGCGGATACAACTTCAAGGACGGGCACCGGGTCATACCCGACCCTGTGGACCCCTCCCGGATCTACATCACCACCTTCGGGAGCAGCGTCTGGCACGGGCCGGCCGAAGGCGATCCGAAGGCCGTCGAGGATATCGTGGCGCCGCGGCCGATGCTGTTCGGGAACAAATAGGGGACCTTCATCTGGCTGCCTGTTTCGCGAACACAAAGCGATCCTGATAGTGAACGGCGGAATCTCCCGGAGCGTCGTCTTCCTGGGGGCGCCGGCAGACCTCCGTGGCCCATGCCACAGAGCCCAGCCCCAACCCGCTGCTGCCGGTCTGCGTCATTCAGATGTTCCGCTCGTTCAAGGCAGTCGGCTGGATTGCCGGCGTGTACCGCGGGCCGGCCCTGGGAGTTACCGGGATGTCGGTCCAGCGAGGTTATATAAGGTGACAGGCGTATCGGGCGCCTCCGCGTTTGCCTTCGCCGTCACGTGTTCCCGCACCGCATAGGTCGGACGTTCCTGACTCCGGAAATGCATGCGCGCCAGGTACTCTCCCATGATGCCCATGGCGAACATCTGCGCGCCGGAGAAGATCGAAATCAGCGAAGCCAGGAACGAGAAGCCCGGCACCCTTCCCCCGTGGATGGCGTACCGCGTGATCACGTACCCCAGCACCACCAGCCCCAAAAACGTCATCGCGAACCCCACCAGGCTGGCCAGTTGCAGCGGGAGCACGCTGAACCCGGTCATCATGTTCAACGCGTGGATGATGAGCTTCCGCAAGGTATAGTTGGAAGCTCCGTACGGCCGCTCCACGTGCTTCACCGGCGCCGAGGAGAAGCGCGTACTGCCCCACGTGAGTAACACATCGATCGACACGAACGACCCCTGATACGTGCCGAACGCGTCGCGCAGTTGCGTTCGGAACACGCGGAATGCGCTCACGCGGCGCGCTGTGTCCGCGCCCATCGCATTCTGCAGCGCCATCTTGGTCACGTTGGAAGCCACGTCCCGCAGAAACCCGTGGTGCTCCGCTTCCGGCGTGCCGTAGACCACGTCGTAGCCCTTTTCCAGCTCGGCCAGCAGTTTGGGGATCTCTTCCGGCGGATGCTGCAGGTCGTCGTCAATGGTGACGATCAGATCGTAGCGCGCCAGCCGGATACCGCACAACAACGCATTGTGCTGGCCGTAATTCCGCATCATGTTGATGCCCTGTACGAAGGCATATTGCCGGCACAGGCTTTGGACCTTCTCCCAGGAGCCGTCGCGGCTGCCGTCGTTGACCAGGATTACTTCTCGCGCAAAGCCCAGGTCTTTCAGCACGACGTCCAGCCTCGCAAGCAGCTTCTCCAGGCTGGTCGCGCTGTTGTAGACCGGAACTACTACCGTAACTCCCCTCGAAAAAGACATCCTATTCTCTAATGCACAGTCAGTTGCACCGCTCCCTTGTTCCACGCATGATCCACGGCCCCCTGCACGGTGGATGACGGGTGGGGGCCTCCCATCCTGATGTTGATCGCACGCCCATGCCTCCGCGCTCTGAATCGGGACCGCGGCGGCCGTATGCGCATAGTAGTCATACTCTACGTACGAAAACAGGCCGGTGTTTCTCAACGATTCCAGGATGGCCGCGCTTGCTGCCTCTGGAACTTCGAACCCGGAACGGGACCTTGAGCTATCTGAAATCGCGCATGAGTGTGAAAAAACGAACAGTTGTGGCGCTGGAAAAGATACATTACCGTGCGAATGCCTGGATTTCCGTCATTCCGGAATCTCGCCTACAATAAAAAGCTCCGGACGTTGGCGGGCGAGGCGGCTACCGCATGAGTTTCGCGCAGCAGTTTCTTTCCGAGGCAAAAGCGATCATCGACCTGCTGGATCTGGACCAGATCGAGCGCATGGCCACGCTGTTGGCCGAAACGCGATCCGCCGGAGGCCGCCTATTCATCCTGGGAGTGGGGGGAAGCGCTGCCAATGCCTCCCACGCGGTCAACGACTTTCGCAAGATCGCCGGCATGGAAGCCTATGCTCCCACCGACAACGTCTCCGAGTTGACCGCCCGCACCAACGACGAAGGCTGGGCCACGGTCTTCGCAAGCTGGCTGCGCGGCAGCCGCCTGCGACGCGAAGATGCGCTGCTCGTCTTCTCGGTGGGCGGCGGCAACCTGGAGAAGAACGTCAGCCCGAACCTGGTCCAGGCGCTGCAATACGCCAAGGCCGTCGGCGCCCGAATCCTGGGCATTGTGGGCCGCGACGGCGGTTTCACGGCACTGGCGGCCGATGCCTGCGTGATCGTCCCGACCGTCAACGCGGTGCATACCACTCCTCATGCCGAAGCGTTTCAGGCCGTGGTCTGGCACCTCCTGGTCTCGCATCCGGCGGTCAAACACACGGAAACGAAATGGGAATCGGTCCGCTGAGCGTCAGCGAAATGGAAAAGCCCGTCAGCGAAATGGAAAAGCCCGGCAGCGGCCGCCCGGCCGCGCGAGCCGTCTTCCTGGACCGCGACGGCGTGTTGAACGAAGCCGTGATCCGCGACGGTAAGCCCTATCCGCCGGCGTCGGCAGCCGAGGTGCAAATCGTCCCGGACGCCGCCGTCGCATTGCGCCGCCTGAAGGCCCGCGGGCTGCCCCTGATCGTAGTCACCAATCAGCCGGATGTGGCGCGCGGGACGCAACCGGCCGCGGCCGTCGCAGCCATCCACGATCGCCTTCGCCGCGAGCTGCCGGTGGACGATGTCCTGAGCTGCCTGCATGACGACCGCGACCAGTGCCCTTGCCGTAAGCCCAAGCCGGGTTTGATCCTGGAAGGTGCGAAACGGCACGGTATCGACCCGCGCCGTAGCTTTATGATTGGTGATCGCTGGCGCGACATCGATGCGGGAAACAGTGCGGGCTGCCGCACCATCTGGATCGATCGCGGCTATCGGGAGCGCGGCCCCGCGCACGCCCCCGACGTCCGCGTGGACTCGCTGAGCGAAGCGGTGACGTGGATCTTGCAGCAAATCGATTCTGAGGAAAATGGAACCTAATCCTACGGTAAAAGTGGGGATCGTGGGCGCCGGCTATGTGAGCGCGTATCACGCCCGGGCGCTGCGCAGCCTTCCCTTCGTCGAGCTCGTCGGCGTCGCCGACCCCGACAAAAACCGCGCAGAGGTTCTGGCGGCGAAGTTCAAAATCCCGCGCGTCTTCCCCACCCTCCAGGCCATGGCCGAGGCAGGCCCGAACGTGATCCACGTGCTCACGCCTCCCGCCACCCACGCCGCCATGGCTCTCGAGGCCTTGAACATGGGCTGCCACGTCTTCGTCGAAAAGCCCATGGCCGAGACCGTGGCCGATTGCGACCGCATGATCGCCTGCGCCCGCGAGCGCGGTCTGGTCCTCTCCGTCAACCACTCCGCCCGCATGGACCCCATCGTCCTCAAGGCGCTCGCGTGGGTGCAAGACGGCGCCTGCGGCGAGGTCACCGGCGCCGATTTCTTTCGCAGCTCCGATTACCCGCCATACGGCGGCGGCACTCCGCTCCCACCTTGCTTCGTCAACGGCTCCTATCCTTTTCAGGACCTGGGGGTCCACGGCTTGTGCCTGCTGGAGGCATTCCTCGGCCCCATCCGTCAGGCCGACGTGCGCTACTACGCCAGCGGCCTGGGAGACCCCAACCTGGTCTTCGACGAATGGCGCGCGCTGGTCGAGTGCGCGAGGGGCGCCGGCCAGATGTACCTTTCCTGGAACGTCCGGCCCATTCAAAATGAAATCGTGGTGCATGGCACGCGCGGGGTTCTGCTGGTGGATCGCTACCTGCAAACCCTGACCCTGCGCACAACCTACCCGGCGCCCAAGGCGGTGCAGCGCATCCTGGGCGCGGGATTCAATTCGCTGGGCACGCTCTGCAAAGTGGCCTGGAACACCATCCGGTTCGCCACGGGGCGCCTGGTCCCCTCTCCCGGAATTCACGTTTCGGTGGTGAAGTTCCATGCGGCCCTGCGCCAGGGAGAACCGCCGCCCGTCCCGGCCGAGGAAGGCCGCCGTATCATCGCGCTGCTCGAAGACGTGTCCCGGCGGGCCGATGCCGGCAAACGCTGCTACCTCAAGGAAACCACCACCATCCCGCTGCCCCGCATCCTGATCACCGGCGCTCACGGCATGCTGGGAAGCGCGCTCGTCCACCGGCTGACCGAATTCGGAGAGCCGTTGCGACTCCTCGTCCGCACGCCGCCCGCGACCCCGCCCGGCGAAAAAATCCAGTTGCTCTACGGAGACCTGGGCGATCCCGACGCAGTCGACCGCGCCGTCCAGGGCATCGACCTGGTCTTTCATCTGGGCGCCACCATGCGCGGCGGACTCGCCGAATTCACCAGCGGCACGGTCTGGGGCACCCGCAACATCGTGGATGCCTGCGAGCGCCACGGCGTCCGCAAGCTGGTCTACGTGAGCTCCATGACTGTTCTCCATAACGCCGGCCATCTGCCCGACGCTCCGGTCACCGAAAAATTCCCTTATGAACCGTTCGCCGCCCGGCGCGGTCTGTACAGCCAGACCAAGCTCGAAGCCGAAAGGACCGTTCTCCAGGCCGCCGAAGAAAACCGCATTCACGCCGTGGTCTTACGCCCCGGACAGATCTACGGCCCAGGCGCCGGGAAGGCCCCGCCCGCCGGCGCCATCACCATTGGGGGACGTTGGGTGGTGGTCGGGTCCGGCGCGCACTATGTGCCGCTGGTCTACATTGAAAACGTGGTGGACGCCCTGATGCTGGCCGCCCAGCAGGATCTCCCCAACGGCGCGATCTATCAGTTGGTCGACCCCGAGGGCATCCGGCAGAAGGAATACGTGAACTGGGTGCGCCGCTCCGGCCGTCGGGTGCGCGTGTCGTATGTTCCCGCGTGGTTGCTTAAGTGCGCAGGCCTGGGAATTCTGGCGCTGTCGAAGACCCTGCGACGCCCCGCGCCGTTCAGCCCGTATCGGGTCGACTCCATCACGCCGCTCTGGCCGTGCGACTGCACGGCGGCCCACACACAGCTCGGCTGGACTCCACGCTTTAGCATTCAGGAAGGGATGGCCATCACCTTCCCGCCCCGGTAACAGCGGCGGTCTTTGTCGCCGGTCCGCCGCCGACTGCCGCCGCCCCCGCCGCCCCGCCGGCCGGCTTCTTCTTAGGCCGTTTAGTATCATACCGGAGGGCTTTATTTTTAGTGAACGCGACCCCGCGAGATCCGGTCAACATCTGGGAGCTGAGCGATCTCTCGATTCCGTGGTGCGTCCACGTGGTTGCCACACTCCGGATCGCCAACCACATCGCCGCCGGAATCACCCGCATCGATGACCTGGCCGCGGCCTCCGGCGCCGATTCCGACTCGCTGCATCGCGTGCTGCGACACCTCGCCGGCAAAGGTGTCTTCGAGGAACCTTCGCCCGGCCTCTTCGCGCTCAACGAACCGGCCCGTGCGCTGCTGGCCCCGGCCGCACGTCTCGGTCTCGATCTCGACGGCTTCGGCGGCCGCATGGCGCATGCGTGGGGTAGCCTGCTGAGTGCCGTGAGGACTGGCGCGCCGGCCTATCGCACGGTCTTCGGCCGGCCTTTCTGGGAGGACCTCGAGGCCCATCCGGATATCGGTGCCAGCTTCGACGCGTTGATGGGACCGCCCGGGCACGGCACTCCCGACCCGGAGGTGTTGCTCACCGGCGGCTGGGAATCGGTGCGCACCGTGGTGGACGTTGGCGGCGGCACGGGAGCGCTCCTGGCGGAAATCCTTCGCGCCCGGCCCACCGTGCGGGGCACGCTGGTCGATCTCCCGTCGACCGTTGCTCGATCCGGCGACATCTTTCAGACGGCCGGCATAGCCGATCGCGTCACTACGGTGGCGCAGAGCTTCTTCGACCCGCTGCCCGCCGGGGCGGATCTGTATCTGATGAAGAGCGTCCTGGGCGATTGGCCCGATCGCGAAGCAAAGGTCATCCTGAGCCGCTGCGCCGAGGCCGCCCGTCCCGCGGGCCGCGTCGTCGTCCTCAACGGGGTGTCGCCCGGCGAGAGCGGCGGCCCGTCGCCCGCCCTGCTGATGATGGTGTTGGTGGGTGGGAGGGATCGAAGCCTGCCGGAGTTCCGCGCGTTGGCTCGCGCGGCCCGGTTGGAAGTGACCGCCGCCGAGCGGCAACCGTCGGGCCGCTTCGTGGTCGAGTGCCGCCCGATCTGCTGACGCTCGTACGCCATAATTGGAGAACCATGCACACACGCGAGCCTCAATACGAGCGCACCCTCGACATCGCCCGCAACAAGGGTGTCGCTTCACTCGGCCTGATGACCAACCAGGTCTGGCAGGATGACCCCCGCCACCTGCTCTTCACCCTCTCGCGCTATAAGTTCGTCGCCAAAATGTTGACCGGCCGCGCTCACGTTCTGGAGATCGGTTGCGCGGACGCTTTCGGGACCCGTCTCGTACAGCAGGAGGTCCAGCGCCTGACCGCCACGGATTTCGACCAGGTCTTCGTGGACGATGTCCTTCGCCGTATGGATCCCGACTGGAAATTCGAGTGCCGGCAACACGATTTGCTGGCCGGCCCGCTGCCCGGCGCGTTCGACGCAGCGTACGCGCTGGACGTAATCGAGCACATTCCCGTCGAACGGGAGGACCTCTTTGTGGGGAACATCGTGCAGTCTCTCACGCCCCAAGGGGCGCTGATTCTGGGCTCGCCGTCGCTCGAGTCGCAGAAGCATGCCTCGCCGCCCAGCAGGGAAGGCCACGTGAACTGTAAATCCGGCAAGGAATTGCGTGCCTTGCTCGAACGCTTCTTCCACAACGTCTTTCTGTTTTCCATGAACGACGAAGTGCTGCATACGGGTTTCAGCCCCATGGCGCATTACCTTATCGCTATCGGCTGCACGCGCCGCCAGCCTTCATGAAGGCGGCCGCCGCAAATCGATCCCGGTATCGCACAGCCGCGCGGCAATCCGCTCCGCAATCTGCGGGATTAGCGCCAGAAATACGACGCTTCCTGGGGGAACCTGCGCCGGGCTGAGGATCGGCCTTCCCATGTGCGTGCGGCCAATGCGATTCGCGTCCTCATCCACAAAAAACGAAACGCCGCCGCCCAGCACGCCGCCCAGCCAGGTGGCCGCGATCGACGTCCCGAAGAGGCCGAAGCTGCTGGATCCGGCGGATGCCTCCCGCGCGGCGCCGATCAGGCGATGCAGCCACTCCACCTGCTCCGCGACACGCTCCGCCGCCCGCTGGGGCCGGCGATCTTCGAACCGGCCGGGCCGAACCACCAGCGAGAGTTCCTTGGACACCCAGTTGGTCGCCAGACAATCCACCGTCCACCCGGCCTCTTCCACCAGTCGCGAGAGTGTCGCGGGACTGAAGTGCATCCGGTGATCGGCCACCAGATAATCGAATGGATTGTCCTCGGCGTTGGGCGCCTCGATAAACAGGCGCCCCCCCGGGGCGATCTTCTCCCGCAGATCGCGCAGCGTCCGGCCGGGCTCCGGAAAGTGCTCGAGTGCATGGACCATCGTCACCAGGTCGAACGTGCACGGCAATTCGGCCGGAGTGCGCGTGTAGAGCGTCTCGAAGCCTTCGATTTCGCGAAGAGCGGAGAGGCTCCGTGTATCCATTTCCAGTCCATACAAGCGCCATCCGCCGCGGCCCGAGAAGGCTTGCAGTGTACTCCCATTTCCGCAGCCTACGTCCAGCACGCTCCCGCTTTGCGGTAATCCGGGAACGGTGCGGAGCTTGTCCAACAGCACCTGGCTCCGTCGCCGCAGCGTCCCCGTGGCTGGATCGGACACATACTGCTCCACGCCGCCCGACTGATGGTAGACCCGGTACGCCGCGTAGATCTCCGCAATCTCTTCCATCCACTGCCGGTCCGCGGGTGACTGCGCCGCTCCGCACTCGCGGCAAATCAGCAGCCTGCCGCCGCTGCGGAACGGCATGCAATCCGAAGTGACGCGTGGCAGCGGCGAAAAGCCGGGCGCCTCTTCCAACAACCCGCCGCCGCATACCGGGCAACGCTCGCTATCCACCGTCACCGCCCGGCGCGCGTCGATCGGCCCGCCCCCGCCACACCCAGAGAAAGTTGGAGATCATACTGAATACCACCGAGCACGCCGTGCCCGCGGTGGAAGCGATCAGATAATGAACGCCGAAGCGCGGCAGCGTATTGGCCACCGTCCACCAGATGGCCGCCCCACCCGCGCTGGCGGCGTGAAATTGCCAGAGACGCATCCAACTGGGGCGCGGATGGCCGAACACCCACCGGTCATTGATCAGGAAACGCAATACCACCGTCACTTCCGATGCCACTAACGTGGCGAGCGGCAGCGGCCATCGCAGGATGTCCACGAAAAGGTACAGGATACCGATGCCGCCGGCAAAGAAAGCCAGCCCCACGATCCACCACCGCCCAAGAGATCGCCAGGGCACCCGCTGAACCCATTGCATAGAGTCCTATTTCTGGAGCGCCCGTTTGCGGATCCGGCAAATGAAAACTTCCAGCAGGGTGTGCGCGACGGAAAAGAAGTTCTTCAGGTTCAAGGCCGTGTTCTTTCCGGTCTTATCCCGATGGGTGGCCGCTACTGGAATCTCGATATATCCAGCCCCTTCATCGAGCAGGCGCGTAATCAGTTCGGCCTGAAATCCGAAACCGAACGAGTACGGTCCCCAGCGCATCACATTGTAGCGCAGGTGGAGCGCGAGTCCGTTGTAATACCGAATTCGATACCCGCTGATGGCGTTCACCAGAGAGGTGTACAGATTCGACAGCCGGCGGCGAAACGCGGACTTCCCGGGCACGTGCGGGTGATACGGTATGATCATGTCCGCGTTGCCCAACTGGCTGAAGACCGCCACCAGCGTTTCTTTCGGCTCCACGTTGTCTCCGCATACCAGCCGGTAGTATTTCCCGCGGCCCAGAAACGCCCCGTCTATATACGACCGTGCCAAACCGCGATTGCGCGGGTTCTTGTGGAGCCGAATGGGCAATTCCCCGTGCGCATCCCGAAACGATTCAACCAGGCGCGCGGTCCCGTCCGTCGATCCGTCGTCGATCACCAGAATTTCATAAGTGTGCGGCAGTTCCCGGAGCGCCGCCGTCACCGTTTCCAGTGTGCCTAAGATGTCTTTCTCTTCGTTGAGGCACGGAATCGCAACTGTGAGGTCGAGCTGGCTTTCTAGCGCCTGCATTCCGGCAGCTTCTGGCAATCGTCGATTATACCGAAGTGGGACAGGCTTCAGCCGGCTTCAGCCTGTCCAAGGATAGCCGGGGCCTCTCCTACTTAGTTTTTCAACCGGCAACCATCGCCGCGATCGTCTCTCGAATGCCCGTCTCCAGCGACGTCGCCCGAAAGTCCGGGAACGCGCTCCGCAACGCCGCGGTATCGAACCAGCGATGCGTCACCGCCACCCGCCGTGGCGCCGTTTCTATCTCCACATGGCGCCCCACCGCATCGACCACACTCCGAGCCAACTCGGCGAACGTGACCGCCGTCCCGCTCACCGCGTTCAACACCCCCGCACTTCGATGCAGCAGGCACGCCAGAATAATCCGGCACACATCGTCGACGTAAACGTGATCCCGCCGCTCTTCTCCCTGCCCGAAGAGTGTGATCTTCCCATCTGCGAGCGCGCTGCGCAGGAACCGGTTGGGGCCGTAACTGTTGTGCGTATCGCCCGCTCCGTAGATCGCGCAAGGCCGAATGATCGCCAGGCGCTCGCCCGGGCAGGCGTCGCGCAGCAGCCTCTCCCGCACCAGGTGGCTGAGCCCGTACAGGTCCGCGGGCTCGCAGCGGGAATCCTCACTTACGCATTCGCAGCGGACATCGTACACACTGTCGGAGCCGACATAAACCACCTGCGCCATCTCGGCAGCCACCGCACATAAGTTCTCCACCATCGAGACGTTCTTCAGAAAAGTGGTCCGGTCGCGGCCGTGCTCCGGCGTCAGCGCCGAGGTCACTACCATCGAGTCGCCAGCCCGGATTATGCCCCGCAGCTTCTCTACCGCGTACCTTTCGGTAAGATCCACCTCGCGCGAGCCCACCGGCCGGCATTCGATCGGCCGGCCCTGGAAATGGTGCGCCAGCCTCTGCGCCAGGAATCCGGCCGCCCCCAGCACTAACACCCGGGTCGGCTTCACACTGTCGGCAGATCCATGGCTGAGCATGGAAGCTCACCTCATGGACAGCATACAGCGGCCCACCTCTCCAGCCCGAACCTTGTCCAGCGCCGCGTTGATCTCCAGGAACGGCAGCCGGTGCGTGATCAGGCTGTCGAGCTGCAGCTTGCCTCTCTGGTACAACCGGATGTACCGCGGGATATCCACCGTGGGATCGGTCGAGCCGCCCTCGCAGCCAGTCAGCACTTTGCCGAAATGCAGCGGCAGCGAATGAATCGTAATGTCCTCGTCGTGCCGGGGCACGCCCACCAGAATCGTCTTGCCCGACGCGGCGGTCAGTCGATACGCCTGCTCGATGAGCCGCACCAACCCCGTGTTCTCCACAAATACGTCGACCCCCGCGGATCCCACGATCCTGCGCACCTCACCCTCCACATCCGTACGAGTGGAATTGATCGCGTGAGTCGCGCCGAATTGCCTCGCCATCTCCAGCTTGTGATCGTAGATGTCGATCGCGATAATCGGGTCCGCCGATACCATCGCGGCGCCCTGCACCACGTTCAGCCCCACACCGCCGCAGCCGAACACCGCCAGCGATTGCCCGATCTTGACCTGCGCCAGGTTGTTGATCAGGCCCAGGGCAGTGGTGACCGCGCAGCCCATCAGCGCAGCCACTTCGAACGGAACATCCTTGGGAATCGGCGTAACTCGATTCTCCGAAACCACCGCGCACTCGTTGAACGTCGTCACCCAGCCCGAGTTCACTATGCGCCCGCCCCACGAATACTTCGCCCCGCGCGCATGGATGCCCGCGCCCTTCCGCCAGTGCAGCACTACATGATCGCCTTTGCCGGCGTGCGTCACTCCCGGCCCCGTCTCCAGCACCACCCCGCCGCCTTCATGGCCAAGCAGGTGCGGCAGGAACTTGTCGGCGCCCTTCTTGCCGTCGATCTCGCCCAACTGCGCGCCGCAAATGCCGCTGCAGTGGACTTCGACCAGCACCTGCCCGCACTCCAGGTCCGGGATTTCGACCTCGTCGAGAACCAACGGTGCCCGCAAGGTCTCCAGAATCGCCGCTTTCATCTTCATGGAAAGTTACTCGAAGTAGATGAACTCGTAGTCGCCCGTATACCCAAAATGCCGGTACAGCCAGATCCACTCCGCGGTGTCAAAAAACGATTCGCACGTCAAAGCCCAGCACTGCAAATTGAACAGCTCCAGCTCGCTGCGGTAACTCTCGAGCATGATGTATCCGCGCTTCCCCACGCGCTCGATCTCGCCTACCGCGGTCTTCAGCTCGAAAATCCGCAGGTTGTGCAGGCAACCCAGCGAAATCACCAGGTCGAAAGACTTGTCGCCGTAAGGCAGCGCATCCTGCGCCCGATAGCGAAACAGCCGGTCGCGAATCGGCTCCGGCGCATCCGCCATGCCGTGCCGCGAAATGTCGAACCCGTGGACCTCGCCCGCCGGAAGCAACTGCGCCAGCTCATACAGCAGGTGCGCCTTGCCGCAGCCCACATCCAGCACTTTGGCATTCGGAGGAAGCTTGTAGGTGTCGATCAGGTTCTGTGCCACCGTCTTCCAGCGGCCGTCATACTTATAGCCGCCGTATCCGTACCGCCGGTCGCCGTCCCAATAGTCGAACTCGTACTCCTTGGCCTTCATCATGCAGTGGACCTTGTCATCCACCATGCGCGCCAGGTAATCGCGCTTGGTCCGCTTATGAAGAGGCGTCACGATATTCATCAAGTTGCCCATGTTTTATCCTCTTGCCAACTCTTCGATGGTCTGGCAGATCGCGCCTGTAGTGATGGCGTAGCGGGTCATCAGACTGTCCTGCGAACCGTACTGGTCGGGAAACACATCGGGAATGCCGATCCGCTTGAAGCGCTTGCGCGAGTCGAAATTCGCCTCCGCGAGCACCTCGGCCACGGCGCTGCCCAGCCCGCCAATCACCGAGTGCTCTTCGGCCGTTACAATCACCGGCACGCGGCCGGCGTACTCCCGGATGGCCGCCTCATCGAGCGGTTTCACCGTCGGCACGTGCAGCACCGTAACTTCCAGTCCCTTTTCATGCAGCATCTCTGCCGCGTCCAGCGCGCGCTTGAGCAGGACCCCCGTGGACACGATGAGGCCGTCGCCGCCCTCGCGCATCGGAAAGACCTTGCCGATCGCGAATGCCTGCCGCTCGTCCGTGACGATCGGATCGCCGCCCTTCGCCAGTCGAATATACAAGGGCCCCGGATAGTCCACCGTTAGCGGCATGAGCCGCCGCATCTCGGCGGCGTCCGCGGGCGCCAGGATGGCCATGCGCGGCAGTGCCCGCAAAATGGCGATATCCTCGATCGCCAGGTGCGTCGGTCCCAGCGGAGCATACACCAGGCCGCCTCCGTTCGCGATCAGCCGCACGTTCACGTTGTGCAGGCACAGGTCCAGCGCCACCTGCTCGAAGCAGCGGCGCGTGAGGAATGTCGCAATCGTGTTGGCGTACACGATCCGGCCTTCCATGGCTAGCCCGGCCGCCATGCCGATGAGATTGGCTTCGCTCACCCCTTCCATGAAATACCGTTCCGGCATCTCCGCCTTGAACTGCTTCAATGTGCCCACGCCGAGATCGGAACCGATAAATACGATGCGGTCGTCGTTCCGGGCAAGCTCGTACACCACGTCGAGACAGGTCTTTCTCATCGCCTAGGGCTCCAGCGCCGCCAGGAGCGCTTGCGCTTCTTCGTCGCTGACTTTGGACTTGTGATGCCATTGCAGGTTGTTCTCGGTGAAGCTGATCCCTTTGCCTTTGATCGTGTGGCAAATCAGGATGCTCGGCTTGCCGGCGTCGAAGGGAGTTTGGCGCAGAGCCGCGCGCAACGCGGCGACATTGTGTCCATCCACTTCCCTCACGGCGAAACCAAACGCGCGCCACTTATCGGCCAGCGGTTCGAGATCGAGCACTTCGTATGTGGTTCCGTAGGATTGCTGCTTGTTATAGTCCACCAGCACCACCAGGTTACTCAGCCGGTGCTTGCTGGCGCACAGTGCCGACTCCCACACCGCGCCCTCATTCGACTCGCCGTCGCTGATCACCACAAAAACCCGGTGCGTGGCCTTGGCCATGCGCGCGTGGAGGGCGAAGCCGATCCCGATCGCCAGGCCGTGTCCCAGGCTGCCGGTGGAAGCCTCGACGCCCGGAACCTTCCGGTACTCGGGATGGCCGCCTAGAATGCCGTCGGACTTGCAGAACTTCCATAACTCCGCTTCCGGGAAAAAGCCCTTGTCGGCCAGGACCGCGTAGAGCGCCAGGCACCCGTGGCCCTTGCTGAGGATGAAGCGGTCCCGCTCGGGCCAAAGCGGATTGGCCGCGTCGTAGTGGAGCACATCGTCGTACAACACGCGCAGCATCTCCACCAGTGAAAAGGCCGAGCCCACATGGCCGCGTCTTCCCGCCCGGATGGTCTTGACGATCGTCCGCCGCAGCTCGCGCGAGCGCTCATCCAGTGCGGTGTCGTTGACCGGGGCGGCTTTAGTCGAGATAGGGAAAATGCTCATGTTCCGCGAGGACTCTCCGGATCGTATTTCTGGCTTTGTCCAACTGCTCCCTCTGCCGCTGGTGGCGGTCTTCTTCTGTCATGCCCGCGAAGCGGCGCCGTAACAGTTGCTCCGGCAAAAACTCGTTCAACAGGATCAGGGCCCATTTGAGCCCGAATAAAGGGTAGAACGCGATCACCCGTTCCGCCATGCCGGCGCAACCCGCAAGCCCCCGAACCACGGTAGTGGCAAACCGCCGCTTGGAAGAATCCGGGAGATTCATCCCCGGATGCAGCAGGAAATCGCAGACCATTTTCGCCGGGTCGTCCCAGCCGAAGTATTCCAGATCGAGAAAGACGATCTTTCCCGTGGGCCTGCGTAGCGCATTGTGAAATCCGAAGTCCGAAGGACTCAGCGTGCGTCCCGGCTCCTCCAACTGGCTTTCGAACCCGCCCCTAAGTTGCGTGCGGCTCCAGCGCGATAACCCATCCAAAGCGGGAACTAGGTCTTCGTCCAGGAAGGCGCGCAGCGCTCTATCGTTCGGACCCGATAAAAGCGGGCGCAAGCGGCCTTGCAGGTTGTCCAGCAGCGCCTGGCCGGAAAAACAAGCCTCGGATGCCGGCCCCAGCGAAGCGCTGCCGGGCCGGTCGCGCAATTCCGCGAGGCGCACCAGAAAACCCGCTGCCGTGTCTATCGTCGTGTCCGAGACGCCCTCCGGGGCGATCGGCTGTCCGTCGATCCACTCATAGATCGCGAAGCCGCCTATGGGGCTGGCCGCGAGCGGCCGGGGAATCGAGCGGATGCCATTCTTCCATAAGAAGCTCAGGCTGCCGAACTCCGTCTCCATGCGAGCGCGGTTATCCGAGGCGTGCCGAAAATAGACCTTCACCGCATAAGCGCCCGCGCCCGCCGTCAGCCGGTATACCCGGCTGTTGCGTCCCCCGCCGGCCGCTTCGAGCGAGTCCACGCGCAGGGACAATAGCGCGCCCACGGCATCCTTCAGCCTCTCGACTTCCGCGTCAGTCTGTGCCAAAGAAGTAGTCACTGATCTCCTGCCAGGTCTTCATCAGCTTGACCCCCGGCGGCGGCGCGTCTCCGCCCGGTTCGTAGAGAATGCGGCGGGTAGTATTGGGAAAGGTAGCCTCCAGGAAGGTCTCTTCCAGGTCGTCGATAAAATGTGTGCATCCCAGTGCCGCGATTCGGTCGATCTTCTCCACTCGCGTTCCGGCAAAAAAAACGTCCTGGGGATCGAGCCCCAGCCCGTCACGCTCGAAAAACCGGTTCGCGGTCATCCAGCCCAGCGCGGCCTGCCGCAGATTGACGCCCGCCGTATCGAATTGCGAAACCTCCGTTTTATGGCTGATCACGTAGACCTTCACCCCGCGGCCGCCGCACAGGCGGAAAAACTGCGGCACGCCGTCGATCAATTTCGCCTCGCCGATCCGCGATCCATAGAGCAGCGCCTGGCACTTCTGCCATTCGATCTCGCCATCGGGCAACTGCCGGATGCGATCGCGAATCGTCCGCTTGGTTCCAAAATCGAAGGAATCCAGCAGCCCGCGTTCTCTCACAATCCGGGCTAGAACCTCGTCGTAACTGACGATTGTATTATCAAAATCGACCCCGCAAATCCGCCCTGCCATCTACGCCTGGCCCTGGCCGCCGCGCCGTGCCGGCCGCGCCCTCATTTCAGCAGACACTCCACGTACCTGGCGAGCGGCACGCGCTCGATACTGGCGCGATTGCCTACTACGCCGACCGCCTGCGCGCCCACACAGCTTCCGATGAAACCGAGGATGTCGATTGGCGTCTCCACCGCTGCGCAGAGCGCCGTGATCGCCAGAACCGCGTCACCCGCGCCCACCCGGTCCACTACCCTCCCCGTAAATGCCGGGGTTTCACAGAATCCTTCCCTGCGGCTGTAGCACAGGCTTCCCTGTTCCCCACGGGTAACCAGCATCCGGTCGCACGACAACTGGTCCGCCGCATCCTGAACGATTTCCCGCAGGTCTCTTTGCGGGCTCCTTGCATCCAACCGTAGCTCGCGTTCGGAAATGCAGACGTAGCTGGCGCGCGGGTACTTCGAAACGGTGTTGAACCCATGATTCCCCGCGTTGACCTGCGTATTGACGGCCAGAAACCTGGCCTGCGCGGACAGTAACCCGGCCACCTCCGGGCTAATCATTCCGTGCCCATAATCCGATACGATCACCGCATCGAACTGCGGCAGGATCTCCGCCAGTTTCCCGCAAAGCGCCACCGACTGAGATGCGTGGCGTTCCATATCGCTCATCACGTACACTTCGAATAACTTCTGAAACGGGTAGGACTCAAGGAAACGCCTCTTCACAATCGTCGGCGCGTTCGGCAGATACAGGAAGATCTTCTCCACCACGGCCTTCACGTGCGCCCGGATGAACTCTTCCTGAGAGTCCAATTCACCCAAAAAAGTCAGCATCGTCACGCGTTCGGAAATCGCGGCCGTGTGATTCGCTACCGCTAGAATGCCCCCGGCGAAACGCTCGCTGTTGATATACCGGGCCACCAGGACCGGCTCTTTGCCGGACTTGCCGATGGTCTCGCAAAACTCATATTCATCGATGATCGCTTCGCCGAGCACCAGGACCCGCAAACGCCGCGCCTCGTCCAGATATCGCAGAATGCGGTCGGAACTGTGTTTCGCGGAAAACTCCGCCAGCATCTGCTCGGTCTTTTCCGGAAACACTCCGAAATGGCGGTTGAGCAGGTGGGACGAGCTGAACACCACGTCCTCGGTAAAGGCCAATTCGCCGCCGGCGTCGCGAATGGCTTCTTCCTCCGCCGAAATTGCGCCCGTCCGGTCCTTGGCGGCATCCCGATATTCCGAGCCCTTGACGAAGATGCTGGGCCGCAAAAGACGGATCGTTTCCGTCGCCATCGGCCACTCATTGATCGCCACGTAATCCACGCAGGCCAGGGCGCCGATGGACCAGGCCCGGTGCGCTTCGCTAAAGACCGGGCGATTGGGACCCTTGTTGACGTACCGGTCCGGCGTTACCGTAACGATCAGGACGTCCCCCAGTTTCTTGGCCTGTTCGAAATGGCGAATGTGTCCGACGTGCATCAGGTCGAAGACGCCGTGGCAGTGAACCACCACTTTTCCTTGGGCGCGAAGCGCTGCTACCACCTCGGCCAGGTCCTCGATGCGCAGAATCTTGCGGTTTTTCTCGGACGCAGCGGCTTCCGTCATATCGTCACCGAAGCCCCACCCTCTTGACCGTTTTTACGTTGACATAGTCTTCGTTAGTGAGACTGTTCTCGAACCGCCCTGCCTGGAAGGCGCAGCACAGGTCGCGCACCGCATCTTCGATGGTGCGGCTGGGCCGGTATCCCAGCTTCTCCGCGATTTTGCGGGAGGCCACATGGTAGGAGCGGTTGTCGTTGGTGGTGGTCGTTTCCACGCGCACCGGAACTTTCTCGGGAAACTCGCGCTCCACCACCAACTTCGCCATTTCGGCCAGTTGGCCTACGGTATGGTTCTCGTATCCGGCGTTGAAAATCTGGCCCGCAACCAGATCCTCGGGATATTCCAGCATCTTCACGTAAAGCTCGGTGACGTCGTCGATATGGATATTCGGGCGTTTCTGCTTGCCGCCGAAAACCGTGATCACCCCGCGGTGTACCGCGTGATTGGTCAGGATATTTACCGTCAGGTCGAACCGCATACGCGGTGAGTATCCGCAGACCGTGGCCGGCCGCATGACGATCGGAATGAAGTCTCGCGAGCCGTATCCCAGCAGAATCGGCTCGCAGAGTCCCTTGTATTTGCTGTAGTCGGTGAGCGGCACAAGCGGATGCTCCTCGGTCACCTCGGGGGCGTCGCTGACCCCGTAGACCGAGCTCGACGAGACATACACAAAACGCCGCACGCCGGCTTTCTTGCTGGCCGCAACCAGGGGCTCGAAGCAGTCGAAGTTAATCGTCTTGCTCAATTGCGGATCGAGCTCGTAGCTGGGATCGTTGGAGATGCACGCCAGGTGAATGACGTGATTGCAGCCTTCCACGGCCGCGGCATATTTTGCGGTATCGCGAATATCGCCTTCGATGACACGCAGGCGCGGATCGGACGGCAATCCCGCCGGCCCGAATAGCATCAGGTCGTAAACTACCACTTCATAACCGGCGCTTAGCAGCTTGGATGTGAGGACGCAGCCTTTGTACCCTGCTCCTCCGGTCACCATTACTCGGGTCATCTGGTTTCTTTTCCGCAACGCCGGGCGCTGGCTGGGGGCGGCAACCCGATATTATAACCCGAGTGCGCCCAACGCCTGCGAAACCGGCTGAAAGAACGATTCGAGGGTCTTATATTGCGCCGGATCGGCTCTTTGTAGATTGTCATACGTTCCCGACACGCCGAATGCCGCATTGCAAACGATCCCGAACGATACCATCGCGATGAGGCTGAGAACCGCGTGCTTCCGCAGACGCGACGGACCCGATACCAGCAGCCATCCGATCGCCACGCTCGCCGCGAGGAAGAACAGCGTGGATGAGTCGGCCTGATAACGCATCGTCGGAGAACCCGTGCTGCTGTCCATGAACAAGACGATAAGTGCGGCCCCGAGAAGAACCAGGACCCAGATGACCGGACGCGGGTCCTTCTGTCTTTGCTTCCACAACCAGGGCGTTAGGAGCAGGCTCAGGAGCGGAGGGGAAAGCCACAAGATTCCGGTGATTCGTTCCAGACCGACGATACTGCGGGGAAGCACGAACGGCGCGTGGGCTGTTGTTTGAATAAACGGAAAACTGGAGGACAGCCCGACGGGACAGAAGAGATAGAAATAGAGACTGGCGGGAATGCGGCTCATCTCCAGCGCCGGGATCCTTGACATGTCGATCCCGGCAAGCTCGTAATGCTGGCCGAATTCGAATGGCGAATCAAAACGAGCGTAGTTGTACCAGGCCAGGAGAAGACCGGCGGCCATAAACGGGACCAACGCGTACACCAGCACCTTCCGCCGCTGCCCGTCGAATGCCGGCGGGGAGATCAGTATCGGGAGGAACAGCACGGCATCGGCCAGAAGCAGTTGCGGCCGGGAGGCGACGGCCAGGGCGGCTGCCACTCCGCCGAACGCGGCGTCCCGGAGCGAATGACCGCTGGCTCCGAGAACCGCCCGGCCCAGCAGCAGAACGGCCCCCATCAAAAACAACTGGCCTCCGGCGATCGCGATCTCGTACATCGCCGGCCGGCGAAGCAGAAATGGATAGGTGTTGCAGAATCCGAGGCCGAATGCCAGGAAAGGAAATACCCAGCCGGGAAGCGTGGGAAAGAACGTCCTCAGAACCAGTCGCAGCGCCAGGCAGGCGGCCAGATAAGCTCCGATGGCGAGGACCGCACATCCGATCGCATCCGGCAGATAAGCGCCGAATATGAAGCGGAATGGCGCAAACAGCAGCAGCGCCGGGGCGGGACCGAAATAACTGTAGAAGCTCCCCTTGTAAAGGCTCATGTCGTGCATGCTGTGATACCGGAAAACCCAGTTTTGCTTCGGGTCGTACGGATTCGGCAACTGGAGCAGGCGCGGATCGGGCCGGATGAGTAGAGACACTTGTCCTGCCAGAAAGGATTCCGCCAATAAGTTATAAGGGCCGATCTGTTTCCCGTCGATCCCGGTGATTCGGTTTGGGGAACATTCACCCTGCATCACTCCACTTATTGAGGCGCAGGGCGATGCGGTCCAATAGTAATAGGCCGCAAACAGCATCGCCAGCGCCGGGAACACAGGAACCCAACAATTCCAGGTGGCTGGAAAAAGCCGGAACTCGCGGTTGGCAGCCTCATTAGCCGGCTCTGGTGTGGCTGCAGTCGCGGCCTCTGGCGCAACTACCGGACCGCCGCGGCGAACCGGGCGCGGACGACGATTGGCCATCCCGATGTTCCTCCGTGCAGGGTGACGTCCGTAGCGAGCTCTGTACGCATGAAGGTGTGTGAGTTACGATTGTCGCATACGAAGCACTGTTAAGCTAACGGAATGCCCCCCGAACCTGGCCCGCGGAGCGGAGAACTGGACCTCGCAGTCGTGGTCCCCACGTATAAAGAACGGGACAACGTGCTCCCGCTGTTCCGGCGCCTGGAACGGGTTCTCGCCGGCATCCGCTGGGAAGTGCTCTTCGTCGACGATAACTCGCCCGACGGCACGGCTGGGGTGGTGCGCTCTCTCGCCCTCGAAGACTCGCGCGTGCGTCTCGTCCGGCGCATCGGCCGTAAGGGTCTTTCCTCCGCCTGCATCGAAGGCATGCTCGCCACCACCGCGCATTTTGTGGCGGTGATCGACGCCGACCTCCAGCATGACGAAACCATCCTGCCGGAAATGCTGGACCGGCTGCGGCGCGGCCAACTCGACCTGGTGGTCGGAAGCCGCCACACCGAAGGCGGCAGTATGGGTCAGTTCGCCGCCCGGCGAGTCTGGCTCAGCAATCTCGGGGCGCGCATCAGCCGCGCGGTCACCCATTGCGAGCTGCGCGATCCCATGAGCGGCTTCTTTGTGCTGGACCGCCGGTTCCTCGATGCCGTCGCCCCCCGGCTCTCCGGCGTGGGGTTCAAGATCCTGCTGGACCTGGTGGCGTCGGCCCGTGGACCGGTGCGATTCGCCGAAATTCCGTACAACTTTCGCTCCCGGCAGCACGGCGAGAGCAAGCTCGATATCGTGGTCGGGCTCGAATACATCTACCTTCTGCTCGACAAGCTGATCGGCCACATCGTGCCTCCGCAATTCGTGGTGTATACCGTGGTGGGGAGCGTCGGCCTGGCGATTCACCTGCTGGCGCTGCGAACTTTCTTCTCCCGTCTCGGAATTCCGTTCCTGCAAGCTCAGGCTATCGGCACGGCGGTGGTGATCGGGATCAATTTCTGGCTGAACAACATCATCACTTTCCGTGAGCGGCGATTTCGCGGTGTCCGGTTATTGCGCGGCCTGGCGATCTACTACCTCGGCTGCTCCGCTGGAGTTCTGATCAATCTGGCAGTGGCCCGGTTCGGCGCAAACGCCGGCGCGCCGTGGTATTTGGCGGGGACCTTCGGCTTCGCCGTCAGTGCGGTGTGGAATTACTGGGTCGGCAGCGTCTTCACCTGGCGTCCGCGTTTCGAGGCTGCCCACGCCGCCGCGCACCCCGCCGCCGCGACCAGCGTCAGCAACGCCCCCGGCAAAAAGTAGGCCGGGTGGTAGTCCAGATCCACGTCGTTTTCGCCCGCCGGCACTAGCACTCCGGTAAGCGTGTGATCCACCGGAAAGCTCGCGATGGGCTTCCCATTCAACTGCGCTTTCCAGCCGTTGAAATACGAGCTTCCCACGCGCAACACACTGGGAGACGAGCAGCGGTAATGGATCCGATAGTGGCCCGGCGTGAACTCGCGGACCTGGGCCGCGCCATTGCCGTCCTGCGTCGCCACCGCCATCTCCGCCGGCACCAGCGCCTGGCGCGACTGGTCCAAGGCCGGCAGCCGCTGCTTGCTTTCCTCGGTCGAATGCACCGGCACCAGCTCTTGCGGAAAGTTGACGCGGGGCAGCGCCGTTGGATTTGGGTGCAGGCCGCCGGTCTGCGTATCGAACCAGACGCTCACGTTCAGGCCGTCACGCAACCGCGGGTTTGCCTTCATGGCCTCTATATAGTCGGTGTACCGCCTCGGCTTCAACGGCGAATAGCCGTAGGTTACCTCGGTGCCGGTTGTCAGAAACTCGCTCAGCGGTCCCAAAGCAACCATGATATCCGGTGCGTCGAACCGGGTTAGTGGCGGCAAGTGCGCAGACAACGCCTGGCGGAAGCGTTCCTCCTTCGCGCCGTACAGTTGCTCGTAACTCGTTCGCGAGTAGGCGAGTTGGTTGCCCGCCGATTGCACATAGAAAAGGTCCACGCAGAAAAACGCCAGCACGGCGGCTGGAAGCCACTTGACGGGCTTGATTTCCGCCAGTGCCGCCAGGCCGGCAGCGGCCAGGATCGGCAATCCTAGCGCCGGCACCAGCCACATGTTCACCGGAGCGCGGACGCTGCTGAAGCCGGGCAGGCGCGCGACCACCAGGTACAGACCCGCGGACGCGCCCAGAGCATACCAGATGGGCGGCGCCGTGAGCAGGAGCGCCATCCAGCGCAAAGCGCGATTTCGCAATCCGAGAAGCGCCAGCGGCAGCAATAGGATTCCCGAGTAGTAGTAATACTGCGTCATCTCAAACGGGCCGCGATACTGCCCCGAGAGAATACCGCCGTAGAAATTGGGGTAGACCAGCGTGGTCAGTGCGGCCGGTGGCAGAACGCCCTCCGTCCGGTCGATCGCCTTGAGTGACGCACGGGTCGAGGCTGCGGTGAGTTCCAGGCCTGGAAGGGTGCTGATGCCCGATAGGAGCGCGCCGATGAGCGGAATCGCCAGGGCGAGTCCGAAGATCGGGATCCAGCGGCGCGGCTGTTGCACTACCTTTGCCGTTGCATAAAGGCCCAGGGCTACACAACTGTACAAGCTGGTCTGGAAGTGGCCCGCCAGGATCATCATGCCCGCAGCCAGGCCGCCCAGGATGGTGTTGCGCAGCGTGTTGGATTCGAGCGCGCGGTCGAGCAGCAACAGCAGCCACGGCGTCCAGGCGGCGGTCTGGAGCACTCCGGTGTGCGAACTGTTGGCCACGAAGAAACCCGAAAGCCCGTAACACAGACCGGCAAGAACCGCGGCTTGCCGGTGTCGCACCAGCCGCAGCGCTAGAAAGTACGCCCCGAAACACGCCCACATGGCGTGCAGGCAGTGCTCCATGAACAGCACGCGGGAGGTTACGCCGATCCAGAAAAACGGCCAGTTGGGCGGGTAGAAGACGCCCACTTCCGGATCGGCCAGGAAAGGATAGCCGGCCCACGGATACGGCGTCCAGAACGGAATCCGTCCGGCGTGCAACTCCTGCGACAGGTAGTCCTGCACCGCCCGGTGGAAATCGGCCGCGTCCCACAGAATCGAGGTCTGGGTCGAGGTCATGGGGACCCAATAGCAGGCCAGGGTCATCACGACCAGGATGGCCGGGCCTAGCAGCGGCCAGATGTCCGCTCTCTTTGGCTCAGGGGGTTTTACCGAGGGTTTTACCGAGGGTCTGACCCGAGGTTTCGACCGCATTTCCAATGGTACCCCTGAAGCAAATCCGGCGGCGTGTTACCATCCCTGATTGGATCGGCCTGCCCCCCTTCCTGCATTCCCGCCGCCGCCGAACGCTTCCGGGAATCCCCTCTGGACCGGAACCGGTTTTCGCGTGGGGAGCGACTTGGTGCGCGTGCTGTGCTATGCGCCCGGTTCGTCGGGATGGACCGATGAGCTCACCACGTTCCACGAGGAAGTATCCGACGGAAAGCACTTCATCGACGTGGCATCGCGCGAGCATACCTTGCGCACCGTTGCCCGGTGGATGCCTTCCCCGGATGCGCTCGTCATGGACATCGGCTGTTCCTCGGGCTACCTGCTCCGCGACTTGCGGCAACGCTTTCCCCGGGCCGCCGTCCTGGGCGCCGATTACGTGCGCGGTCCGCTCGAGAAACTCGCTCTCTCCATGGCGGACGTTCCGCTGTTGCAGTTCAACCTGGTCGAGTGCCCCTTGCCCGATGCGTGCCTGGATGTCGCGATTCTGCTCAATGTGTTGGAGCACATCGAAGACGATGCCGCGGCGGCAAAGCAAGTCTGTCGCATCTTACGGCCGGGAGGGATTGCCGTGGTGGAAGTGCCCGCCGGCCCGGATCTCTTCGATATCTATGACCGGCAGTTACTCCATTTCCGCAGATATGACTCCAGGGGACTGGAACGAATTCTACGCGGCGCCGGCCTCCAGATCGTGGAGTCGTCCCACTTGGGCTTCATTTTGTTTCCCTTCTTCCGGGCCACCAAGCGGCGGAACCAACGGTATCTGACTGCGCCGCCCGAACAGCAGCGCCGCATCGTGGCGCGCGCGATCGTCAAATCCGGCGCCGGACGGCTTCCCGGAGTGATAATGCGCGCGGAAGCGTTCCTCGGCCGATTGATTCCCTATCCTTGCGGCATCCGTTGTCTGGTGACGGCGCGGAGAGGTTAAACTGAACTAAGTGCAGCCCGGCATCTCACTGATTCTTCCGGCGTTCAACGAAGCGGGCCGCATTGCGGGAACCATTGCCGAAGCAGTTCAGTATTTCGAAAGCCGTCACTACACTTATGAAGTGATCGTGGCGGCGGACGGCAATGACGGCACCAGGGAAATCGTGCGCGAGATGGCCCGCGACAATCCGCGGCTTCGTGTGATCGGCGGACCCGCCAGGCGGGGAAAAGGGATCGGCATCCGCGAAGCGGTGGCCCTGGCCGACGGCGCTCTGATCGGCTACGCCGATGCGGATAACAAAGTGCCCATCGACGAGTACGACAAGGTCGCTCCCTTCCTCGCGTCCGGTTGTCCGATCGTGATCGGATCGCGGGCGCTCGCCAAATCGGTGATCGAGCGCGCGCAACCCTGGTTCCGCCGGGTGGGGTCCAAGGGCTTCCGCGTTTTTATGGAGACGGTGACCAGTTTGCGCAATATCTCCGATACCCAGTGCGGCTTCAAGTTCTTCCAGAACGACGCCGCCAAACAGATCTTCCGCTTGCAGCAAATCGACGGCTACATGTTCGACGTCGAGATTCTGCTGCTTGCCCAGCGTCTCGGCCTGCGCGTGCAGGAAGTTCCGATTCGATGGCGCGACGACGGCGACAGCCGCCTCGAATTGGTGCGCGGGAATTTGCGGAACGTCCGCGACATTCTGCGCATCCGCACGGAAACCCGCGCCGCTGCGCAGTGTGCGGCAAAGCTGACGACGTCCGGCATAGAACGATGAGCCGCGCCAAGACCAAACGGGACTCCAGGCCCGCGGCGGCCCAAGCCAAGGTGAAGCCGGAACCCAAGCCGAAGCCCAAACCGGAAACGCCGACGCAGCCGCTGCTCACACCGCGCAGAACGGCCATCGCCCTGGCTGTCCTGTTCGCGGTTGGTGTGGTGGTGCGGCTCGAACACCTGAACGACGTGCCCGTCCGGACCCCGGACGAGAAGACCTACGCGGCTCAAGCCAAGCGCGTGCTCAACTTCGGATGGCGCGAGTTCCCGGTGATGGTGAAGGAGTACAACCAGGATCAACGGATGGCGCTTTACCCCTCCCCGATCCGCGCCGGCTGGGTTGTCCTGTTGGCGGGCGCGATGAACGTCACCGGGGTCACCGACGAACGCGCCGGCTCCTGGCTCTCCTGCTTCCTCAGCGTGACTACGCTGGCGCTTCTCGGCTGGATGGGGCACCGCTTCCTGCCACACTGGGCGGCGCTTTACGGGATGCTGTTCCTGGCGCTCTCGGTTCCGGACCTGGTAATTGCGCGGCGCTGCTGGCAGGACGCGCTGATGGGCACATTGGGCCTGTTGATGGTGTGGTGCGCCTGCGAGATCAAGCGAGACCCCGGCAAGCGGTGGCACTACGCCCTGTTGGTCGCGGCCGGGAGTTTCTCGGTCCTGGTAAAGGAGCTCGGCGCGTTCGTCTACGGAGGATGCGTGCTCTATGTGCTGGTATTCCTGTTCCGGCAGCGGGCCTGGCGGACCATCGCTGCATTGGGAATCGCCGGGCTTGCGGGGGCCGCGGTCAGCGTGTATGTGCTCACTTCGGCGGCAGGCGGAGTCACTCCCTTACTGGCGGCATGGCGGCGCTTGAATGAGGCTGTCTATTCGAACCCCTACTGCGCCTTGTATCAGGGAGGGCCCTGGTACCTCTCGATTTGGGGATTTTGGATACTTAGCCCGTTGAACCTGGTTCTGTGGGCCTTTGCCGCGGGGCTGTCCTTACTGCCGATGGACCGCTTTCAAAGCCTATCGCTTCCCATCAAGCCTTTGGAACTCTCCTGCTTCCGGCTGTTTTCGTGGATGTCGGTGATGCTGACCGCTACCATTCTGATTCTGCCGAATTCCCAGAGTTTCCGTTTCCTGGCGCCGATTTACGGACCCATGTACTTGATGGGCGGCATGGGAGCGTGGGCGGTGGTACACCTGGTTGGCCGTAAGGTAGACGCGGTAACGCGCCGGGTGGCATGCGGCGTAGTGGCGGCGGTGGTGCTGTACGGAGCGATCGCGCAGTATGAGCAATTCGTGCAGGCGTACGTGACGAAAGGAATCCCCGACCTCTCCGTCAAGTTCGTGCTCGACTCCCGCAACTGAGTCACTCCCGACTCGACCAGCGGTGATACCAGAACTGAACCGCGGCGACGAAAAAGCCGCATTTCTGATAAAGGCGTAAGGCGCGCACGTTCGCGCCTTGCGTGACCACCGACGCCCGCGGCGCCCCGCGCTCCCGGAACCAGGAACCGGCCCTGCGCACCAACTGCTCGCCCAGACCCAGGCCGCGATATTTGCCATCGACCGCCAGGAGCCCGATCTCCCCCGCCCCGTCCGCCAGCCGGCAGGAGACGTAGCCCGCGGCGTGGTGTTCCTGCTCCGCTACGAACACGGCATCGGCGAATTCGGGCTCGCTGCAGCTCCGCCCGATCCAGATGCGGTACAACTCGTCGCAAGCGCCCGTCGGAAATCTCCCATCCGCGTAGAAGCGCGTATCGCGGTGGCTTTCACCGGCGATTCTCCGCAGCTCCGGAAGGTCATCCAGTGTGGCGGGCCGGATGGCAGGGGCTTCTCCGCTATGGGCGTGGCTCAGCACCGCGCCCGCACCGTCATCCAGTGTGGCGGGCCGGATGGCAAGGGCTTCTCCGCTATGGGCGCGGCTCAGCACCGCGCCCGCACCGTCATCCAGTGTGGCGGGCCGGATGGCAGGGGCTTCGGCAGGTTTCGTGAGCTCCGCCGCGAGTGTGGTTCGCGCGTCCACGTAGCGGAAGCCGGCTTCCGCGGCCAGGCGCATGGCCGCGGGGTCTGGGTCCGACAGGAAGTAGAGGCAGTCGATGGACTGGAGCCGGCTCCACCGGTCGATATCGGCGAGGACCCCGGGCGTCAACCGCGTGGCATTCACCCGTCCGATGCGCATGCCGAAATGCGCCGAGTCCCAGGGCAGATACCGGCAGCAGGCTGGGGAGTCCATCAATTCACCCGATAGACCTCGAGATCGCCGTAGAACTGGTTGGAGACCCGGCCGGCAAGGGTGGCGTGGGCTTTTACGAATTCCGCGGCCTCGGCGCGCAGCTCCGCAAAATCATCGTCTCCAAATCCGGAGCCATGGACCATCACGCGGTCATATAAGATCAGGTACTGCGGCCGCAAATTCGCGATGGCGTACCGGAAAGGAGTGCGGGTGTAGGAGTAAAACGTTCGATCGTGCAGGGCGAGATAGAAGGTGGTCACCCCATATACGGAGGCGGTGGCTGGAATGATCTCGCGGAGGCGGCGACCGACCGATTCGTAGTCGGCGGTACGGTACCGGTAGATCAGAAAGGCGTTGCCGGCGAGTTGCGACAGGCCGAAGATCAAGCCGATGACGATGGCGGCGCGTTTCCAGCGAAGATGTTTGGCGACGTCTCGGGGACAGGCCGGGAGGCCTGTCCTACCTGCCATCACGATGGCGGCGGCGACCGTCACGGCGAAGACGGGCGCCAGCACGGCGATATAGCGCGGAGTCTTGTTCACCATGGGGGCCCACCACAGCCAGTTGACCCCCAACAGCAGCGCCAGTTCGCCGGCGAGGCGCGGCCGCTGGCGGAAGAGGAAGATCAGCGCTCCGGCCAGGATCAGCGCAATCTGCAGGCGGTACGGGATGTGGAAAGGCAAGGGGAGCCGCTGGTTGCCCAGCCCCACGAAATCGGACAGCCGCGAAACCTCCGCGGCCATCCGGGACCAGAGCGACGATCCGAGCAGCAGGTATGTTTCCCGAAAGGCGGCGCGGTGGAGCGCATCGTAGGAGAGCCACAGGGCGTACGGGGCCATCGAGACCACCAGCCCCAGCAGGTAAGCCCAGGCGCGGGGAGAGCGCAGGATGGCGAAGCGCAACTCCAGCAGGAGCAGCAGTCCGCCTGCCGCGGCGTAGCCGACTGCGAGGGGATGGAAATTGATGGCTATGCCGATGGAGACGGCCGCCAGAAAGCTCCCCCAGGGGGAGTCTTTACGGCGCGAGATGTAGTAGAGCAGGATACCCAGGCACGAGAAGAATGCCGTATGCGGCTCGGGACGCGCAGAGCGGGCGGTAATCACAAGAAAGCTATCGCAGGCGACCAGCAGGGCCGCGACACACGCTACCCACAGACCGCCCATTTCCAGGCCGAGAAAATAGGTAACGGCGACGACCCCGACCGCGGCGAGGATCGAGGACAGGCGGGCCTGCAACACGCCGGCGCCAAACAGCCGGAAGGTCTCGCCCATGACCATAGCGAGCAGCGGCGGACGGGCGTCCACCTGGTTCGAGATGTCGGAAGGGAAGCTCGACATGCGCAGCCGGCCTTCCCGCATCCAGTTCACAGCGGCGTCGCTGTTCCAGCCCTCGTCTTCCACGAAGCGCGTGGCCGGGAACGTCAGACATTGGACGAGGAGGAGAAGACACGCCAACGCCAGGACGAATTGGGGCCGCATATCAAACCTCTCCGCGAACAGCCACGATGTTGGCATAGTCCCTGCCCGGGTGGCCCGCGATGAGCGCGTTCTTATCGGCGACGGGAATGGGTTTGCCTTTGGCATTGAGTTGATAGAGGCGTAAGCCTGCCTGCTCGAGTTCCGCCAGCAGATGGAGCGGGTCGGTACCCGCGCTTTTCAGGCCAAACGGCCAGAATTCCATCAGGAGAATCAGGTTGGCCGGCTGGCGAAGGGTCTGCTTCATACCCGCGAGGACATGGCCTTCGAAGCCCTGGACGTCAATCTTGATGAGATCGACGGAGGCGATCCCATGTTCGGCCAGCAATCCGTCGACGGTGCAGACTTCCACCCGCGTGCTGCTTTCCGAAAAGGCGTGCGGGTAAAGGCGGTTGTCCCCCCGGTTTGAGCTGGACCGATAGAGCGTCAGGAAGCCGGCTTCCGATCCGGCGGCCTTTTGCACCGCGATGGTGTGGCGGCCGTGGTTTGCGTCAATGGTCTGCTGTAGATAGCGGAAGTTGTCGGGGTCGGGCTCCATGGCGATCACCGTTCCGTTTCCGATATGGGCCAGCGCCAGAGCAGTGTAGTAGCCGACGTTGGCCCCGATATCGAGGAAAGTCATTCCCGGTTTCCGCACGGAGCAAAAGAATTTGGTTTCCGCTCTTTCGTACACACGGAACGTGAGGGCTCCGGACACCACCGGGTCTTCGGGGTTGAGAACCACGGTCGCTCCCCGGACATTCAGCCGGGGCGGAATCACGCTGCGGATCACCCGATTAGCGAGATTCCTCAGCGGTTTTGGCCGGAGCAAAACCGTGTAGATAAAGCTGGAGACATCCATCGAAAGTTACGGAAGCGCTCGCGGAATAAAGATGTTAACACGAGCCGCAAAGCTGCGAATTGCCGAAATCACCTCGTTTTGCAGGGACTCCGTCAGGTTGTTGTAGAAGGGCAGGCGAAGCAACCGGTCGCTGACGCTTTCGGTGACGGGACACTGCCCCGGCCTGCCGCCGAACTGCCGCCCCATGACCGAGAGGTGCAGGGGCAGGTAATGAAAGACGCTCAGAATCCCGCGGTCTTTCAGAAGACCGATCAGCGCCTGGCGATCTTCGAGCGAAGGCATCAGGACGTAATACATGTGATAAGACTGGCGGCAGTGTGGCGGAACATGCGGTCGCGCGACGCCGTTCTCGCGGGCCCAGTCGCGCAACGCTTCATCGTAGCGCCGCCAGATGCGCTCGCGAACGGCGTCAATCTGTTCGTATTTTTCGAGCTGCGCGAACAGGAAAGCGGCCAGAATGTCGGAGGGCAGATAGCTGGAGCCGATATCCACCCAAGTGTACTTATCCACCTGGCCGCGGAAAAAGCGGGCGCGGTCGGTGCCTTTTTCGCGGAGGATTTCGGCGCGTTCGATAAAAGCGGGATCGTTGATCACCAGCGCGCCGCCTTCTCCGCAGATGATGTTCTTGGTTTCGTGGAAGCTCTGGGTGGCCAGGCAGCCGAAGGTCCCGAGGTAACGGCCTTTGTAGGTGGCGAAAAGGCCGTGGGCGTTGTCCTCCACCACGGGGATGCCGTGCTTTCGAGCGATCTCCAGGATGGCGTCCATCTCGCAGCCCACGCCGGCATAGTGCACCGGCACGATGGCGCGGGTGCGCGGTGTGATCGCTTGCTCGACCTGCTTCTCATCGAGGTTGAGAGTGTCGCGCCGTATATCGCAGAATGCCGGCCGGGCGCCGCGCAGGACGAACGCGTTCACCGTAGCGACGAAGGTGAAGGCGGGAACGATCACCTCATCGCCCGGTTGAATGTCCAGCAGCAGGGCGGCCATTTCGAGAGCGTGGGTACAGGAGGTGGTGAGCAGCACCTTGGCGGTGTTGAGCTTTTCCTGTAGGTACGCATGGCACTTCGCGGTGTAGGCGCCATCGCCGGCGCTGTGCCCGCGGGTGATGGCGTCCGCGATGTAGCGCAGCTCGTCGCCCGCCAGCCCGGGCGCGTTAAATGGAATCCGATAGCTCATCCGGCGGGGCTTCCCAACACGCCGACGCGGCGCTCCAGGCTGAAGCCGGACTTGGCGGCATCGTCGGCGAACATCTTCACGGTGTCGAGCGAGTAATCGGCGAGATCCTTGCCGACCAGCGCCAGTTTTTTCAAGACGTCGGGGGTGGCTGTGATGATGTGGCAGCCGACCGAATCGGCCTGAAAGACATTGAGCAACTCGCGCGGGCTGGCCCAGATGAGCTCGATCCGCGGATGCGGGCGAATCATGCGGACGGCCTCCGCCATGAGGGGCACGGGATCGACGCCGGTATCGGCGATGCGGCCGGCGAAGACGCTGATGTTGGAGGGCGCGCCGCCGGCGAGGGCCGCGGCCACGGCGTGGACCTGGTCGAGAGTCAGGATAGCGGTGACGTTGAGCCGGATGCCGGCGTGGGAGAGCCGGTGGATGAGGTCGCAGGCCGACTCCCGCCGGGTGTTGGTGACTGGAATCTTGACGTAGACGTTGGGTCCCCAGGTGTGGATGAAGCTGGCCTGGCGCTCCATCTCGTCGAACTCGTCGGCGAAGACCTCGAAGGAGATGGGCCGGTCGGAGATGGCCGACAGGATGTCGCGGGCGAAGGCCTCGTAGCCGGTGATATTGGCCTTGCGCATGAGGGTGGGATTGGTGGTGAAGCCCCGGATGAGCGGATTGGCATAGAGCTCCAGCATGCTTTTCTTCTCGGCCCCATCGGCGAAGAGTTTGATTTTCAAATCGGCTACGGATTTCATATGGTTGGTCTCAGCTTTTCGGGCGCGCCTGATGAATAGCGTCTCACGGGGTTGGAAGGTTGTCTACTTTCCGTACCGGTCGAAAGTGTCTGGAATCCAGCCACGGCGAGAGTGGAAGTGCTTGAAAACGCTGGGTCGGCAATAAAAAATGTGGCTGGAATCCAGCCACGGCCAGTTGTTGGGGGGGGGCTTGGGAGGTGCGGGAGGCGCAAGTTTGCCGGGTGTGTCGAGTTATTATTCGCAGCGTTGTAAGCTCCTTTGTTTCTGCGGGTTGTAGAGGCGACTCGAAATCGGGAGGCGCATCTGGAGGGGTTTTTTGGAAAGATGCGCCTCCCGGAGGGCGGACGGCTGCCGGCGGGGGGATGCTCGATTGGGTGGTCTGCATTCTTTCCTCCTGATTCAAACCTAGCAGACGAAAATTCGGCTCATGGGTCCGGAGGTCCGGAAATGATTGAAATCATTCAGAAAATTCTGGGCGCGAACGCGTGACTGAGGAAAAGCGGTTTCCACGGAAAATAGTAGCCTTACAGTGATCTTATTTATTTTCTGATATTTAGGAGGTTTCCGGGAGTGGTTCGTTTCTTGGCGACGAAGTGCGGGCGGGCTAACCGGGCTAACACTCCGCGTTGACCGATACGGCATTTTGCCGTTGCGCAACGCCGCGGATGGGATGCATCGCGGAATCGCGCCGTCATGGACGAGTACGCCACGCACGTAGCAGCGTCTGTGACCGCAGCTTGCGCAGCTTGGACTTGACGCACCCCGAACCGCGACTGATCGCCGGTACGTCGCGAGCCACGCCGTAGCGTTTCCGAATCCGGGCAGGAGGCAACGTTGTGGCCCATTTTCCGGCGAATCGTTGCCATACCTCCTCTCAAAAATCGGCCGCACGGACCGGGTGAATTTTCGGAAGGGCAGCCCGGCAACGGAGTATTTTACCGACGACCTGCAGGACGCGGTAGAGCATGGCCCCGCCATGGCCTCGCAACGTCCAGAAGTGCCCCCACCCCCGCCAGGCCCGACCGGGGCGCGCGACTCACGCCGGGGGACGGATGTAGAGGCATAACCGGAAGCTTGCCGCGAAGCGCCGCCGCCGCTCGACGCAGCCGGGGTAAACGGGGTGTTGCCTTGAGGGAGGCTTTCCCGTACGCTGAAGCCATGGAAGTACATTTCAACCCCGACTTGCAAGCCAAGCTCGACAAGCTGGCAAGCGAAACCGGGCGCCCAACGGGTGAACTGGTTGAGGATGTCGTTGCCGGATATTTTGACGAGCTCGTGGAAGTGCGGGAGATGCTCAACAGCCGTTATGACGACCTGAAAAGAGGCCGGGTGAAGCCGATCCCCGGCGACGAGGTTGAAGCCTACTTCCGCGAAAAGAGCGCCGCTGCACGTCGTTTGCAGTCCGGTTCATGACCGGATATGACTTCCACCCGGAAGCCCGTTTTGACCTGGACGAGATTTGGGAATTCATTCGCGCGGATAATCTCAACGCCGCCGACCGGATGATTGCAGAAATTCTCAGCGGCATTCGCGCATTGGTTCCATTTCCTGGTAAGGGCCATAGACGCCCGGACCTCACCTCACGGCCTTTGCGCTTTATTCTGGTACGTGAATATCTGATTGCCTATGCGCCGGATGAAAGGCCCTTGTGATGCACGGCGCAGCCCTCGCGTGATGGCGGCGATCCTGAGAGGCAGGGAAGGAAGAGCT
>JBGPKH010000006.1:0-39411 GCA_041485845.1 Bryobacteraceae bacterium | reverse complement strand
GTTCAGTCAGATCACCAAGAACTGGGCCGCCGAACCTCTCACCGACTACGCCAAAATCCTCGGGCTGATCCGCAAAACGACCACGACCACAGGACTCAAAGTGCGCGCCCACCTGGACACGCAGGACTACCCACCAAAAGTCAAGCCCTCTGCCCAAAGGTTGAAGGAACTCCGAATCACCAGACACAAAATCCTCCCCAAGTGGAACTACACCATTGCTCCTTCCAATGCGAAGTAATTCTTGCGCTGATGCTTAGTACAAGACCCGTACCGACCAGACAAGAAAAAATACAAAACCGAGCCTGGCCAAGCGGTAGTCCGGTCGCACCCACACCATGAATAATCCCAGCAAGAGGCTCGATCAGCCCCGGAATCAATCCCAAGACGCGCGAAAGCGTGAACCGGGATGACGGCCGTTTGGGGAGTTGCAGAGTCAGCGCGATGTCTGAATCGGGCGGATTTCGCCAAACATCGATGGTGTAAGCGGAGCCGGGCGGAAGGAAGTACATGAACAACTCCGGCCCGATCTGTTCCGCTCGCCGGTCTTCGTTGAACGCCAGCAGTCGATCTCCGTTGTGAAGTTTTCCGGCCACAGCACCCGATGGATCGACTCCGCTGACGATCCAACGATGGTTGCGGAGTGCGGCTTCCCAGCCGAATGGCTTCGCCGTTTCGCTGTGCGTGATGATGAGGCAAGCGCCGAACGCGTAACATGCGAAGACCACGCCTCCGAGCGCCAAGGCAAGCCCGAGGAACCATCTCCTTAAGGCAGGCGCCTCAACCGATGCACCACCGCCAGGATTCGACAGGGACACGATGGTTTGCGTGGCAACCGTTTCGGGTTGCGCTCGCACTCCGGGCAGAAGTCTCCCGGTAGTTCCAGCACAAGCTCCGACCCGCAACCGAGACAGCGGCGCCCTTCCCTCAATGAGTGCTCCTTTCAGGGCGGCAAGTTATTTCATCATAACGGACCGAACCAGGCAGATGGTGAGATAGATCCTGTCTAGTCGCGAAGGGTAGAGCAATCGCCTCGTTTATGGCATATTGACGAAAAACGCCCAAACCGGAATCTTGGCGGCTGCGCTGACAGCATGCCGGTACCTGTCGACAAATCCTTCTCACGAACAATTTGTCAATTTCTGCCGGGAAAGCCAGGGGAGAGCGAATGAGGCGGCGGGCGCGCCAACGAAAAACGGCAGCCGAGATGTTTTAGATGTTTTCGGATCGTCGGCAATCTCCCGGAGGGTCCCGGCGCCGTCCTGCCGATCACGCCTCGACGGCCTCCCAGCGGCGCGCAAGCTCTCTGAACGCCTGCTCATTAGCGGGCCATTCGTGAAGGGTTGCCGGATCAAAGTCCGCTCCGTTAGGCCACACCAGTGTCTCGACCTCCGGATCAATCGTCACTTGGTTGAACAGTTCGAGATTGCGCAGGGGGCCATATAGTTCGCCAGCAAGAATCGCTCGAAAATCGATCGTTTGTTCGGTATTGTCGTCAAAACGAACACGGAGTGTGTACGGAGCAACGACCTCAAAGGACCGGACTCGATAAATCGGATGACTCATAACTACCTACTTCAATGGGTCGATGGGTGCTGGGCTCTGCCCTTGCTTGCAGCCGTTCCCAATCGGCTCGCAACTCAGCTTGAGGTAACTCCGCCCACGCCTCCACCAGCCGTCTCTGCCTTCTCGCTAAGGAACCCGCGATCAACTCGACGGGATCCATGCTGAAGATCCCGACTTCGCCTTGGTAATATGCGTGGAAGTGAGCGGTGTGACGCGGCGATCCCGGTTCAGCAAACATACGAATGATAATCCCGAAAAACCGGCTGAGATCCGGCACAGCTTCATTCTACATCGTGGAGCTCCCATCGCCGCTTTTGCCGATTGGCCCACTCTAACGCCTGACCATGGATGTGGAATCCTGACACTCCCGAAGCCCGACTAGACTAAGAACGACAAACACCGTTGGCTCCTCTCGGCCGAATTACTCCCGTGAAGTCCCCGTCACGTCATCCTGACGTGAAACGCCCAAACCGGAAACTTGGCGGCTGGCGGCCGCCGAATTGGCCGCCACGGGTGCTGGTGATGCGGCCGAAGCTGTTGCCCCCTTCATGGCTACGTGCCCGGCTAGGGCGAAGCGTTTGGCCACCGCGGCATTCCAGGCCACGAAGCCGGGGCCTTCGATGGCGCCGACCCCGGAGTTACCGAGGCGGGGGGTCGGGGCCCTCGCTGGCTGAAAGCCGGCGGAGCCGAGCTTCCGCGCCGCATCTTTCCACGGCTGGCGCGCACAGCCCGAAACGGCATGCTGACCCATCAGCCACAGGTCGCCGGTCCGGGGAGCCTGCCGAGCACGGCAGGATACGAGCCGTAAAGGGCGTGAGCAATCTGAGCGGGACGACGGCAAGGGCCTGCTCTCTCGGCTGGCCGATTGACAATCGGCCGCAGGTTGACAACCTGCCCCACATCGGGAAATAGCCAATCTCCAGATCGCCGGCTGAAAGCCGGCGGGTGACAGACGACAACAACCGATCGTCTGCCCCACCTCTGATTTGACAAGAATGGCCAATCACCAGTTTTCCAGAATACCAAGCGGGCGCAGAATAAAGGTATGAGCGACGCGTTCCGAATCGAAACCGACACCATGGGCGAGATGCGGGTGCCCTCCGCGGCGCTCTACGGCGCCCAAACCGAACGGGCCATCGAGAACTTTCCGATCAGTGGGCGGCGCTTTCCGCGATCGTTCCTTCGCGCGCTGGGGCTGATCAAGAGCGCGGCCGCCAAGGTCAACGGCCGCCTGGGCGAGCTTCCCGCGGACCGCGCGGCCGCCATCGAGGCCGCCGCCGAGCAGGTGGCTGCCGGGCAGCACGATCACCAATTTCCGATCGACATTTTTCAGACCGGCAGCGGCACTTCCACCAACATGAACGCCAACGAGGTGATCGGCCGGCTGGCGGGCGCGCACCCCAACGACGCAGTAAATCGCGGGCAATCGAGCAACGACGTAATTCCCACGGCCATGCACATCGCCGCGGCCGAAGCGGTGAATGCGCGGCTGCTGCCCGCTATGCGGCAACTCACGGCCTCGCTGGCGCGCAAGGCCGGAGAATTCCACGACATCATCAAGACGGGCCGCACGCACTTGCAGGACGCCGTGCCCATCCGCATGGGACAGGAATTCAGCGGCTACGCACGCCAGGTGGAAGCCTCGCGCGAGCGCGTGGAGGCGGCACTTGCCGGCATCTACGAACTGCCGCTCGGCGGCACCGCGGTGGGCACCGGGTTGAACGCGCACGCGGAATTCGCGCGCGAAGCGATCGCCGAGATCGCGCTCCGTACGGGGCTGCCGTTCGTCGAGGCGGCCAACCATTTCGAGGCGCAGGCCGCGCGCGACGCGGCGTGCTTCCTGAGCGGGGCGCTGCGGACCTACGCGGCCGCGCTGACCAAGATTGCCAACGACATCCGCTGGCTCGGGTCCGGTCCGCGAAGCGGCCTCGCCGAGCTAAAGCTGCCGGCGGTGCAGCCGGGGTCGAGCATTATGCCGGGGAAGGTGAACCCGGTGATTGCCGAAAGCTTGCTGATGGTGTGCGCGCAGGTGATGGGCTACGACGCCACGATCGCATGGTGCGCCGCGGCCGGCAATTTCGAGCTGAACGCCATGATGCCGGTGATGGCGTACGATCTGCTGGATTCGATCGAGCTGTTGGCCGCGGGAAGCCGAAACTTCGCCGGCAAACTGGTGGACGGTCTGGAAGCCGACCGGGCGAGGGCCGAGGAATTTGTCGAACAGTCGCTCGCCATGGGGACGGCGCTGGCGCCGGAGATCGGCTACGAAAAGGCGGCGGGGCTGGCAAAAGAAGCCTATGCCACCGGCCGCACGATTCGCGAAGTGGCCCGGGAGAAGGCGGGATTAGCGAAAGAACGGCTGGATGCGCTGCTCGATCCCAGGAGCCAGGTGTGAGCGCCGAAACCGTGCCAAATCCTTCACGAGAGCCGAAGGACATCGGGCCGGCGGTATGGCGCTACCAGATCACGCGCAGGCTGACCTGCGCCCGCCGGGCATTCGTCCCGTCGGGATAGCCCTGCGAAGCCACTCCCTCGCCCAGATGCGGCAACGGCCGCAGGACGCCGTTTCTCGCCTCGTAGGACACCGTGTTCACGCTGGTGTTGGACACGTGATTGAACACGTTGAAGGCTTCGAAATTCACGTGCACCTGCCAGCGATCGGCAAAGCGCAGGATCTTAGTGATTCGGGCATCCGTGCGCACAATCTGATCGATGTCCAGGCTGCTCGGGGGATCGAACGGAGACCGCGTGGAGCCGCCGAAGCCATTGAGAGTGGAATTGAAGGCCGCTCCCGGAAACGCTCCGCCGGAAACCAGGATGGCCGGCGTCGCGGGCTGCGCGGAAGCGAACGTGGAGATCTGCGAGAGCCGCCAGTTGGTCAGCAGGAAGCGGGAAAGTTTCCCGGTCCTTTGGGATAGCGGCGGCTCGTAAGTGGAGCTCACCACCATCCGGTGTCTCTGGTCGAGCTGCGAGGATGCCTTGTCTGCCTGGTAATCGCCATTCCACAACGACCGCGGGCCGTCGCCGAAGAAGATGTTGTCCGCGCCGCCGCCCTGATTGAAGTCGATGGCGTGCGACCAGGTGTACGCCACGAAGCCCTCGAGCCCTTTGTAGAGGCGCTGGCGAACCTGTACGACGAGAGCATCGTAATAGCTCCGGCCTCCCGATTCCACGCCGTTCACGCGCCGCCAGCGGGGGTTGATCCGGTTCACCAGCCGGTAGGCGGGAACGCTGTAGGTCCCTACGACCTTGCCTTGAGCGTCCTGAAGCGAATAATACGCGGGTGCACCCGGCGGGCCGATATTCCAGTCGCGCACGGTGGTCAGGCGCAGGCCGCGGCTCCACAGATATGAGGCGCTGACATTCAGGCTGGGCGAGAAGGAATGCTCCAGTGTGAGGTCCGCCTGGTGGGTGTAGGGATTCCGGTAATCCTTGGAAGGGAAGGTGAGATCGATGGCCGAGGAAAAGGCCGGATCGTCGGATGGCGGCAGGCCGGTGAATGCCGGCAGCGCGCGCGGGAACACGGGGCCGAAGGTTTGATCGACGAGGAACCGTTTTTCCAAATGGACGGGCTGTTGATAGACGCCGTTCTCCTGGAAGAACGTGCTCATCACCCCGCTGTGATACCGCGCGTAGAAAATCCCATAGCCTGCCCGGAGCACGTCGCGGAAACCGTTGAAGCCGACCGACAGCCCGATGCGCGGCGCCAGGTTGGTCTTGGCCGAAGGGATGCGAGCGCTGTCCGGATACTCGGGATTGGCTTGAGAGGGCTGCGGCAGCGTGGAGTATTCATAGCGCACTCCGAGCTTCAAATTAACCTGGGGGCCGAGGCGAAGCTGGTCTTCCGCGTATGCGTCGTAGTCGCGAATACTCTCGTCGAAGATCTGGTTTCCGAAGCGCTGCGAAAAGGTTTGCCAGCGCCGGGCGCCGGTGGTGTTCCCGCTGAAATCCAGCGCGAAGGAATTGAAATCGCCGTATTCGTAGGTCCCGTTGCGATTGCGCAGGTACTTGACGAAATCCTGGGTGCGGATCAGGCCGGCCCCGAATTTCCAGGTGTGGCGGCCGCCGACCAGGGAAAAGCCGTCGGCCAGCTCGAACCGGTTTTCGCTGGGATCGATGCGCGGCAGATCGCTGCTGATCCCCAGGTTGGCCTGGCCCTCAACGGTGATCTGGACCAGTCCCGTTTCGGGAGGCACCAGAACAGGATTGATATTGTCGGAATGCCGGTCTTTGAACCAGCCGAGACGGAGATCGTTGATGCGGGCGCCGTCGGGGACGAACGTCCATGCCAGGCGCGCGTAACGCGTGCGCACGGAGGAGCTTCCGTTAGCGCCCACGCCTTCACCGTTGTTGAGAACCGCCTGGGTCTGGAACCCGTTGGGGGAAAGCCACCGCAGGTAATTGAAGCTGGCGCTGACGTGGTGGCGTTCAGATGGGGTCCAGTCCAGCTTGCCAAAGGCCAGCTCGGAATTCGCCTTTCTCTCCAGCACCTGAAACTGGCGGCGCAGGAACTGCTTCGCGGCGTCGCACTGTTGCGGGCTCACATCGCACGTTCCGATAAAAGCGCCCCCGGCGTCGAACAACGGCGGCCGGGAGAGCGAAGCGACCAGCGGGAAATCGCGGCGGTGGATCTCGCCATTCAGGAAAAAGAAAAGCTTGTCCTTGACGAGGGGCCCGCCCAGGCCGGCCCCTCCCTGATAGCGCTTTTCCGGAGGGTTGACGGAACTGTAGCGGTCGCGGGCATTCAGCGAACGGTCGCGGTAGAACAGGTAGGCCGTCCCGGACCAGATGTTGGAGCCGCTGCGCGTCACGGTGTTGATGATGCCGCCCGCAGCGCGGCCGTACTCGGCGGAATAGCCGCTGGACAGCACCTGGAATTCCTGAACGGCGTCTTGCGAGATCTGTGTGGAGATGCGGGTTCTCCCGGCGTTCTCGTTGAAGAACTGGTTGGAGGTGTCGTTGCCGTCGGTCAGAAAGGCGTTGCCGCCGGCGACCCCGCGGAACGACACCAGCCCGGCCACGCCATCCGGCACCACCGCCGGCGTCAGCAGCACGTAGGTGTCGACGCGCCTCCCATTGATGGGCAGGTTCAAGATCTGGGAATTCCCGACCACTTGCGAGACCTCGGTGCGGTACGGCCCGGTTAGGTTGATCGCTTCGTTCACCGAAATACGGGTCCGCTCAGGCGTGATGGCGACGTGCAGCACTCCGAGATTGATCTCGGCGCCCACCTGGAGCTCGATGCCCGTAACCTGGTACTCCGAAAAGCCGGCTTTGGTGATGGTGACTCGGTATCCAGTGGCGGGGACCAGGGCCAGCACGGAAAACGCCCCTTCGCTGTCGGTCTTCAAGCTGCGGCGGATACCTCGCGCCGCGTTTTCCACTTCCACGCCGGCGTCCGGCACGGCCGCTCCGGAGGGGTCCCGAACCGTTCCTATGATGGTTGCGGTGCCCGGCTGCGCAATCCCGCAAGGGGCCAGCACAGTCGCGCAGATCCACGCGATACAGAGACAGGCGATCATACCTGGCTGCCTTCTATCGAGATAAGCGCAAATGGACAAGAATAGGTGCCAATCCCTGGTACGTTACCCTACTGTAGCGGCCAGCCCTGTTAGCAGTTGTGGTACTACGCTGCAGCGCGACCGGGATTCCAGGTGAATGTGGAACCCGCGCCGGATCTCCTCGGTCTCCCAATGACCGGGGCCATTGCGCAGTTGCGCGAAGCAAAACTCCAGAAAGCTGTCGGAGGGCTTGCCCCGGCGGTCCACGGGTATGGTACTTTCCGGGACGCGGTAGCACACATCCGGCGTGGACGCGAACGAAAAAATCTCCCGCAGCCACGATTGCGGCAGCCCGGCGCCGCGTCCGAAGGCGATGGCCGTTTCCACGTAGGGCGCGGCGATCACGGTGGTCCCTTCCTCCAGCGCCGGGCGGATCTGCCAGCGCAGGCGAAAAGCCAGATCGCAGGCATACAGGTGGATCAGAGTTCGCGGCGGTGGAGCGGGTATGCCTCGCGCCCCGCCGGCGATCTGAAAGAAGATATCGGAGGCGTCCCAGGCGCTTACGCCGGCGGAAACCCCTCCGTGGCGGAGACTGCGCTCCAGCCGCCTGGTGGCGACTGCCATGGACCGCCCGCCGGTACCCTCCAGAGCAATCAACTGGCCCTTAACGGATGCCTGTGTGGTCATTTCTCCACGACCTCCTGGTGATGGTTCAGCCATTCCAGTAAAGCTTCCTGGTTGCGCTCGGCCCAAGGCCGCCGTTGGCCGGAATTGTAAAGACCGCGGACGAGCCGGTGCTGGTCGAAGATGGACTGCTCCGCGTCCACCTTGACGAACTGGAAAATCAGGGCCAGCGATTCGTATTCGCGAATCACCCGCCCGATGAACCGCATGTAGCTCTCGAGCGGGTCGTCGATGTTGGTGACGTCCTGGCCGGCCTCGTAAAACCGCGGAGCGCGGGTGGAAGCGATACGCTTTCCGGAGGTTTCCGGCGAGACGGAGAAGTAGAAGACAATGTCGGGCCAGAACAGCGGATAGTAGACTTCCAATAGCCAGCGAAGGTCGAGCCCGCGCGCGGCGTCGCGGGCCAGCGCGGTGAACAGGAAACGGTCGGCCACCACCATCTTGCCCTGCCACATGGCCGGCAGGATTTCGTTCTCCAGCCGATACCGGAAATCGGCGGCGTGGAGCAGGCAGAACTCCTCCGGGCTCAGAGAGTGCGCCGTCTTGCGGGCCTGCACCAGGGGCTTCACCAGGAGGGACGAATTCCACTTGGTGGTGACGACCTCGTGCCCCTCGCTCTGCAGCCAGGATTTGAACAGCTTCCGCTGAGTGGTTTTGCCGGAGCCATCGGGACCTTCGAAGGCCACCAACAGGCCACGCTTTTCTTCGCGGGCGCGGATCAGATCGCGGAGCAACTTGCCGTTCGCGCGACGGCGGCGGGGAGCGGGAGAGGGAGTCATGGAAGTAGCCGGCTATCAGGCATGGTCTTAGAAATCATACAACGGGTTGGAGGTAAAGCGCCAAAAAAAGCGCGCATGACGGCCGGCGGAATATCTCTCCGGTCGATACTCGGCCGCATTGCGCCATAACGAGATATAGTGAACCCCATGGCCTCGTCGTTTCCGTCCGTAATTCCATTGCCCGGAGAAAGACTGGTGCTGGCTCAAGCCGAGCGTCGAGACGCCGTGCTGGAAGTGATCCGCGGGGCACGCCGGGAACTGGTCCTCTCGGTATTTCGCTGCGACGATTTCAAAATCCTGGATGAGCTCGCCTCGGCGGTGGAGCGAAAAGTGCGAGTCCGGGCCCTGCTGACTCCGCACGCAAAAAACTGGGACCGGCGCCTGCAGGATCTCGGGGTCTTCCTGGAGGGCATGGGCGCCGAGGTACACCGCTACTCCGGCGTGCAGTCGAAGTATCACGCGAAATACATCGTGGCGGACTCGGGTCCAGCGTTGATCGCGTCGTTGAATTTCACCCGGAAATGCTTCCAGCAGACCTGCGACTTCATCCTGGTGACGCACGATCCGGAAGTCGTCTCAGGCCTGGTTCGCCTGTTTGAAAGGGATTGCCGCGCCCCGGACTCGGGCCTCCCCCCGGATCTCACCGACTCACTCATCGTGGGACCGGAGATGGCCCGCACGCGGTTCCTGCAGATGCTCGGTGAGGCGCGCCGCACCATCCGGATCATCGACCATCGGGTCAGCGATCCGGCGGTAGTGGCGATGCTCCGCGATCGGCAGGCGGCCGGGATCTCGGTTCAGGTACTGGGACTGGGGGCCATTGCGGGTCAGTTGTCCCACGGCAAGATGTTACTTGTTGACGACCGCGTCGCGGCCATCGGAAGCATCTCGCTATTTCCCCCTTCCCTCAACGAGCGGCGCGAGGTGGCGGCCGTAGTTCGCGATTCCGGCAACGTGGTGAAGTTACAGCGATTCTTCGAGATAGCGGGCCGCGGAGGAGGCGGAGCATTGTGCGAATGGAGTGTTCCGGACCGCCTGGACAATGGCGCGCCCGACGACCTGGACTGACGGGTTTTCGGAATTCCCCTCTTGGAGTGCGAACGAGGCCGGTGGTACAATTCCTACGTCCTATCACGGGGAGGAGGACTTATGCGGTTCGTCTGCTGGACAGGCTTAGGTTTAGCGGTGCTGGTGCTCGGCGGCTCTCGGGCCGTGGCCCAGACACAGGACGATTTCTTCGATGACAGCTTCGTACATGAGATCCGGCTCACGCTCAAGCCGTCCGACTGGGACCTCCTGAGGAAGAACTTCGACCAGAACACCTACTATACAACCGACGTGCATTGGATCTTCAAGGGCAAGGACCTCCCCATCCTGGATTGCGCGATCCGCTCGCGGGGCCACGGCAGCCGCAGCCCGATCAAGCCCAACCTGCGCGTCGACATCAACCGCAACGAGCCGGATCAGGTGTTTTTGGGCTTGAAGTCTTTCATCCTCAAGGCCAATAACCAGGACCCGTCGATGCTCCGGGAGATCGCCGTTTTCAAGCTTTGGGACCGTCTCGGACTGCCCGCCTCGCGGGAGGCCCACACCCGCCTGTATGTCAACAATGTGTTTTGGGGGGCGTACCTGTTGGAAGAGGAGATCCGCACGGAGTATACCAAGCGCTATTTGAACGACAGCGACGGCGACCTATACGAATGGAAACCACTCTCCGGCACCGAGGGATGGAACGACGGCTACCACTGGGAATGGGCCCCAACCTGCAAATCGTCCACCAACGTCGGCTGTTCCACCGATCCCAACAAGTGGAATCCGCAGCCGTGGAATCCGGAGGAGAACAAGAGTACTTTCGATCTGAGTCCGACAATCAATGTTCATCGCATGGCGACGCAGGCTACGGACGCCGATTTCGACCGAACCTTGTCCGCCATGCTGGACCTCAAACTCTTTGTGTTGCACAACGCAATCGAGTCTTACGTAGCCGATTTCGATTCCTTTCTGGGCGACGCTTTCGGGGTCAACAACGTATGGATTTACCGCTATAAGGGTACGAACTTTCACCAGTTCCTGCTTTGGGACAAAGACGGGTCATTCAGCGTCTGGAACAAGGCCTCGCCGTATCTCGGCGCGGACCGGCCGCTTTTCCGCAACACCGACGCGAACGTGCTGATGCGGCGGACTCTGGCCATACCCACCCACCGCACGGAATACGTGGAGTCGCTCTACAAGACCGCGGTACTGGCGGGCGGGGCGGGCGGCTGGCTGGATTGGGAGCACCAGCGAAACTACGACCTGGCGGGCGACGTGATCCGCTCCGATCCCAATAAACAGTGGGGCGACAACGGCGTGGAGAAGCCCAGCACTAACGAGCTTTTTGAGTCTGCTGTCGATTTCAACCGGGTCTTCATTCGCTACCGCAACACCTTCGCATTGGATGAGTTGCGGAATAATGGCATCCAGTTCCCCAGTTCGGTGTTTATCGGCGCAGGCGGAGTGGTTAACGCCGCTACCAACATCGCCACCGTAACTCCCGGCGGCTTTGTGAGCATCTACGGATCGGGTTTCAGCAGCGGCGTCGTATCTGCCCCGGGAGCCTGGCCAAAGACCCTGGGTGGAGTGACGGTCTTTGTGAACGGGTTCGCCGCGCCGATCCAGTTCGTCTCTCCCGGCCAGATCAATGTGCAGGTCCCCTGGGAATTGGGCCTGGGCGAGGGAGCCACTCCGTTCACCGTCATGATCGATGGCCCCACGGCTAAAGGCACGCGCGCCAACTCACCGGTCAACGGCGCCTTGACTAACACTGTCACCAGCCGGATTGCGCGGTACGCGCCCGGAATCCACCAGGTAGCGCAAGCCGATGGCACGATCGTTGCCAACAAGCCCGCCAAAGCCGGCGACGTGCTGGTGATCTACGCGAGCGGGCTCGGCCCGGTGAGCAATCAGCCGGCCAGCGGCGCGACATCACCCTCGGACAACCTGGCCATCTGCCAGGAGATTCCCACGGTCACCATCGGCGGATTGCCTGCCGAAGTGCAGTTCGCCGGACTGGCGCCGTTCTTCGTCGGGGCCTATCAGGTCAACATCAAGGCGCCGGCCGGCGTGCCGTCGGGTAACGCGCAGATGCTGATCTCCTCGGGTGGTGAAGTTTCGAACTCATTCCCCATCCCGATTCAGTAGGGCCGGTATAATGCTATAATCACTCGGATTTCTACAGGCAGGGCACGTCCCGGGAGCGTGCAACCGCTATGCAGGACCGTGAAGAACGCCAGGAATCCACCTGGGGAACCGCCATCGGAGTGGCCCTACTCGGCGTCGTGCTGGTGAGCGTGGCGGCGAAATGGCCGGGCACGCTGACCAGCACGGGTCTATCCGCCCACCTGCCTTTCAAAGGCAGCGACGAAAATGCGCTTCCCCTGCATCCGTTCGCCGAATTGCTGAAGCTCATCATTGCCGCTTTGATCGGCATCGTCATTACCAACGTGCATAAGCGCTACCACCGCGACCGGCCGCTTACGCGCTCGCTGTTGCAGGCCCAGGTGCTGCTGTGCGTCGCCGGAGCCATGGTGATGGTGATCATCGGCAATTCGGTGGCGCGCGCCTTCGGCGTGGCGGGCGCCGCGGGAATCGTCAGGTTCCGAACGCCGGTAGAGGATCCCAAAGACACGACGATTCTGTTCCTGCTGGTAGGTCTGGGGATGGCTTGCGGCGTGGGGCTGTTGGAAGTAGCCGGCCTGGGAACAGTGTTCATTTGCGCCCTGCTGGTGGTGCTGGACCGATTCGGGGAGGCCAAGGCGCGCACCTTGATCCTGTCACTGGTGGCGACGGGACGGGAGTTCCCCACGGAACACGTCAGCCGGATACTGAACAGCACGGTCGACTCTTACGAGGCGCGTGAACTGGTGCAGGGCTCCGAGGCGGTGGTGAAATACAGTGTCGTACTGGCTCCTTCCACGCCGCTGTCGTGGCTCAGCAAGGAACTGATGGCGGAGGGAGCGGCCGGGCTGAAAGCGGTCTCGTGGTCGGAGCCCACCAAGAAAGCTTGAAGCTTCAGGTTGTGGATAAAGAAGGTAGAAGAGGTTCGATGAGACACTTGATCGGTTTGCTTCTGTTGATACTGGCTGCCTCCCTGACCGCCGCACCACAGGACGAGGTCCCCAAGAAGGCCACGGCTGCCAAGGCGAAATCCAAGAAGGGCAAGTCCAAGAAGAAGGCCAAGAAAGCGGACGCGGCGGAACCAGCCGCGGGACCAGCCGCGGAACCACCCAAGGACGCTGCCGGCGGGCTGGACGAGAAATACAAGAGCGACCTGGTGGAAAAACCCTCCAAGAAGTATTTCCGATGGGAGTTCAAACAGCACCCCACCATTCGCATGGGGAAGTGGTTTCGCGCGGATTTCCGGCTGAAGTTTCAGCATGATTTCCGCGTTTTCGATCCCGAGGTCTCCACCGATGAAGGCGAAGTGGAAAACCTCCGCAAGCTCCGCGTGGGAGTGCAGGGCTACGTCACCAAGAATTTCGAGTACGAAGTGGAGCGCGAGATTCGCAATGAGGTCGGGGAGGCGTTGAAGCTGCGCTACCGGCCCACCCTGGCCCTGTGGCGGGACGTTTACGGCAACTTCCGCTACTTTCGGAAGTTTCAGATCCGCGCCGGCCAGTTCAAAATCCCGTTCGGGCTCGACCAGTTGCACGGCGGGACCAACGAGTTCGTCTACCGGTCGATGATCGGCAACTACCTGGCGCCGGGCCGCGATCTCGGGATCATGGCCCACGGCAAGCTGTTCGATTCGCGGGTGGCTTACCAGGCTGGAGTGTTTGTGCATGACGGCTGGAAGGCCCATACCAAGGACCACGAGCGCAGCGGCGAACGGACCTTTGCCGGACGGTTAGTGGTTCCCCCATTGGGTCTTTTCAATACCCCGAGGTTTCTGAAGCCTTTCAAAGACCTGGAACTGGGCGCGGCGTTCACGGAGAGTCCCATCACCGAAGGCCTGCGCAGCCTTCGCGGGCGAAGCTGGATCATCACGCATAACTGGTTCGACCGCATCGACGTCCGCGGGCACCGCCTGCGCCTGGGCGCGGAGTTGAACTGGCAGCCGGGGCCGTTTGTGGTCAAAGGCGAGGTCACCCGCGTTCGCGACGAGCGTCTCGGGCAGTCGGTGCGGGGGGACGATCTGCCGAATCTGATCGCCCGCGGCTGGTATTTCACCACGGGATGGGTGGTAACCGGAGAGAAGACCGCCGGCGGCATCGTGCCGCGCCGCGATTTCATCCGGGGACGAGGCCTTGGCGCAATTCAACTGGCCGCCCGTTACGAGCAGATGCGCTTCGGATCGAGCGAGCACCCCGGTTTGCCCTCGCGCAGCCCCCGCGCCGCCAACATTTTTTCCGAGAGTGAACGGATCGCGAGCTTTGGCGTCAACTGGTACCTGAACCGGTTCACCAAGGTTCAGTTCAGCGCCTTGCGGGAAGTCTTGGAGGATGCAGCGAGAACGCCGATTTCCGGCGTGGACACCTACTGGAGCCGTTTCTTGCGCATCCAATTCGCGTTCTGACAGGGGAACGGCGCTGGCGCGCGAGCCGCCATTCCCCAATCCGTATCCCGGCAAATTACCTTTTTTATCACCTGTTATCCCCTTTTGGCTATGGACACCCAGCGCGCGCGGGGCCAACGAAGTTAGGGCCGCCTCATATACGGATTCCAGCAGGCCCGGACCGTGGGTCCGCTACCCTGCCTCTATGGCGGAGAGCGCAGGCTCCGGTATGGGACGTGAGTGGAAAGCACCATCTGGAGCGCAAGAAGCCCATGCCGTATGTGAATCATTATTCGTTTCATATCTTAGACCCCGACTGGGGCCACATCACGATCCAGTTCCAGATCAATGGTCACCCGCCATTCGCCGCTCAGGTAATTGTTGGCCGCCGCCCACAAGATCCGGCCTTCCCGCGGATCACAGAACCCGACGGCGCTCGACCGCCACTACGAAACCGTCCGAGCCGGCATGGCGGGCGTTTTGCGGGAACTCGGAGTGGGCCGCAAGTGGCCGCTTGAAAGATCGACAAAAGATTTGTCGGGCTGTTACTCTATGGCGAGGACTCAGAGGCAATGCGGTGTTCGGCGCCCCACACCAGAATATGGACGTGCCTCATGGCCATCGCCATGGCGGCGGCCGTCACCCCCGCGGGAATCGCTGCGGAGACCGTTCCCAGACCTCTCGGAAAGTTGCAGATCCTGTCCGGCCCCAGCGCCTGTGGCCCCCAACGGTGTTACCAGTTCGAAGTGACGTGTCCGCAAGTCGCCAAAGCGGAACGCGGCCGGCTCAAGGTAGGCGACCCCGAGGGCCCTTCCCGAGGGACCATCCTCCTGGCGTCAGGCGGCGTCGGTACGCAACTCGTCGAAGGGCGTTCCCAGCCGGTCTCCACGTCGGAACAGCAAGGAATAACCGCTGACCTTCTCAAGGCGGGATTTCGAACTGTCCAGGTAGCATGGGAGAACGGGGTGGCCGATAGGCTCGCCCGAAGGAAGAGAGGGGTTGGAGCGACTGGCTTGCAGGCCGGCGACCGTGGCCTCGTGGGTATTCGACAACCTTACCGATCGAGGGAAGGCCTTCTGTGCGGCCGGCGGATCGGGAGGGGCTGGCCAGGTGAGCTACATGCTTACCCACTATGGGCTCAAGAAGGTTTTGTCGCTGGTGGTTCCCATCGCGGGTTTCTGGATGGGACGCGTCGATGCCGGCTGCCTGGGAAATGACCCTCTCGAGTCTCTTCGGTATAACGATCCAGCCAGAGCGTGGATTGACCGTTCATTTGGGTTTCCAGTTGACGGTACGGGTCCTTGCGGCCGTCGAGACGAATCCTACCGGGAGGCGTTCACGCGCTCCGGCGTGGTGTCCGAGGGAGACTACTTCTACCCCAATACGCTGGTCTGGTTTGTCTTGGGCGGTGGGGACACCACGGGCGCCGCTCCGCACGGGCTGGCGTACTATAGCCGGCTGATTCGCGAGCGTTCCCCGCTGGTTCACATCGACCTGCTGCCAAACGTCCCCCACGCCATCGCGACGACTCCGGCAGGGGCCGGCTTGATACGGGACGTCCTCGTGCGCGAGTGCCGTCCGCATTAGGCCAGAAGCCAGAAGCCAGGAGTCAGGAGACAGAATGGCACGCTGGCGTGCGGGCCGGTGGTCGGAACATGATGCAGGCTGCGACGGACGTGGCACTCGACGCTTGGGTCCACCCGGACGCACCGCCCTTCTGACTCCTGACTCCTGTCTCCTGACTCCTCAACATCGACAGTCTCTGTCGATGTTGGCGCTGTAAGCGCCTACTTCAGCCTTCTGGTCCAGTTGACCTCGACGATGGTAGGGAACGAAGCGGAGTCCTCCACGGGAGCGCTGACCAGAAACCGTTTCCCATCGGTGCTTACGTCATAATGAAGGGCGTAACCCTTGAAGCCACTCACACGGGTTTGAAAAAGTGGGTTTGGAGTACCCGGCTGGAATCGCGCTTCTCCGTTCAACTCCACCGCCATGAGCTTCCCATCCGCGGCGATATAGAATAGCTCCCGGCCATCTTTCCGCCATCTCGGTTCGGCGCCACCCGCCGTCGAAATCTGAAATTTCTGACCTGGCGTGGACGCTGAGGATGTTTCTGGAAAACTGCGGACGCAGACCTCAAAGTTCCCGGACTCGTCGGAGGTGTAGGCCAGCCAGCGTCCATTGGGCGAGAATTGAGCTTGCCACTCATTGAACGGCGTCTGCAGGAAGGGCATCGGCTTTTGGCTCCCATTCAGCGGCAACACCCACAAGTCCCAGCTCGTCTTTGGGTCCAGGTAGCTGTATACGATGTACTGGCCGTCTGCGGACCAGTCCCAGGGAACATCGGTCGAGGCGAGCAACAGTTGGTCTTTGCCGAAACCGTTCGAGTCCTTCTGATACAAGTTCTCAATTCCGTCTCGATTGGAAACGAAGACGATGCGGCGCCCGTCGGGCGACCAGATGGGACATCGCTCGCTTCCCGTATCCAAAGTGAATCGCGACCAGGCGCCGCGCCGGAGATCGAACTGCCAGATGTCAACTCCCTTTTCGGGATCGCGCCGCTCCACGGCAAGACGATTCCCATCCGGCGAAAGGCGCGGGAACAGGTACACGCCCGAAGCGCCGATCTGCCCCAACCGCTTCCCCTCTCGATCCACCCAGGTCAACTGTGTGCTGCCCGCTCCACGACGATAGGCGAGTACTCCGTTTGCGGAGACGGAAAAAGGCGCCAACCCAAATGACACGGACGGCACCACTTGTTCACCGATGGGGAAAGGCTGGCCGCTGACCTGCAGGCGGTCCGCGTCGAATCGCTGCGCCATGAGCGCACCACCGTGCACGAAGAGCAGATGGCCGGAAGGCGCGTACATGGCCATCGAGTCGGTGCTCACCGGGAGCTTCATGCCCTTCGAAACAGATCCGGAGCCTAAGGCGCCCACATACACTCCGGTGTCTGCGGGACGTTCTCCCCGGGCAAAGTAGACAAAGTGCCGCCCGTCTGGCAGGAATTGAGGCCACCGATGCAGCTTCTCACCGCGGGATTCGTCGAGCGCTGTCGCCAGAGCCGGCTCGCCACCACCCGCCGGCACCTGGAGCAGGCCGCCCGAAAGATTCGGCGCGAAGAGAATTGTCCCGTCGCGGTTCCACGTGCCTCCGCCGCCAAAAGGCGCATTGCAGATTGTTTGAGTAGACCCCCCGGAGACTTCGACCTTCCTCAGTTTTCCTTGCGCGAAGAAGCCGATGGAACGGCTATCGGGCGACCAGAAAGGGAAGGTGGCGCCCTCGGTTCCCTGCAGAGCGCGGGCATTCAGAGAGTCGAATGGCTGCACCCAGAGCAGAGTCCGGCCCTCGGCGGTGCCCGCGAAGGAAAGCATGCGCCCATCCGGCGAGACGGCTATGCTGTCCCCGGATAAACTCGTCTGTGCGGGCATCGACACGGCGAACCTCCACACTCGTGCGTCCGCCGGCTCTTTGCGGAAGTCACCGCCCGTCACCATCAGGGCTGCCAGCACCGCCGCGACGGCGGTCATCAAACCGGCGGCAACCCACGGGATCAGGCGCCGCGCCGGCGCTGAAGCGGCCGTCGCCCCCGGCTCAGACTGCGCCGACAAAGAGAGCGCTTCTTTGAGATCGCGTGCGCTCTGCCACCGATCATCCGGATCTTTGGCCAGGCAGCGCCGCACCACGCGCTCCACCGGCCCTGGCGTCAGAGGCTGTAACACGGTCATGGGGGCCGCTTCTTTGCTCATGATCGCGGTGATCAAGCTCGCCTGGCTTTCGCCTTGGAACGCCCGTTTCCCCGTGATCAACTCGTACAGCACGGCTCCGAAGGCGAAGATATCCGTACGTGCATCGGCTTCTTTCCCTTCCAGTTGCTCGGGGGCCATGTAGGGGAGGGTGCCGAGCAACGTGTTGCCGCCCGTCAGCGGAAGCGTCTGCGTTGCGTCGTTTCCGGAAGGCGCCGCGGCCATCTTCGCCAGCCCGAAGTCGAGCAGCTTCACACCGGACTTGGCCATCAGGATGTTTCCCGGTTTGAGATCTCGATGTGTGATCCCTCGCCGATGCGCCGCGTCCAGCGCATCGCAGATCTGCCCCCCGATCCTTAACGCCTCCGCCAGGGGCAACGGCCCCTTCGGCTGGGTCCCGTCGATGAACTCCATGACCAGGTAGCTGGGACCGATATCGTGCAGCGTGCAGATATTCGGGTGGTTCAACGCCGCGACGGCGCGAGCTTCCCGTTCGAACCGCTCGGTGAACCGCTCCTGGGAGGTTTTGATGGCGACGATGCGGTCCAACCTGGTATCGCGCGCCCGGTACACTTCGCCCATCCCGCCAGTGCCGAGGAGTGAGAGGATCTCGTATGGACCCAGACGAGTTCCGGCGGAAAGCGGCATGTGCGTTGGGATCATTGTAGCTCCGACGGGCGCGCCGGGGGATAGGCAATACCGGTCCCTTTGGTCGCGGCTCAGTGAGCGTTTCCGAACCGCGACCAAAGGGACCGGTATTGCGGGAAATAGCTCAGCCCTTCAGCCCGTGCAGATATTTGTAGCTCGCCTCGAGCATGTCCATATTCAGCTCGACGAAGAAGTTCTGGACGCCCGCGGTCTTCGCGGCGGCGAACAAGTCCTTCCAGTCGACCGCGCCCGATCCTATGGCCACCGTCTTCTTTTCGGCGGCCGACCAGTCCTGGAGGTGTATCGAAGCGAAGCGGCCCGGATATTTGCGGAAAAATTTCGCAGCTTCGAAGCCCAAACCGATCACCGATACCTGGAACTGCATCTTGACCAGCTTCGGATCGAGCGTGCTCATGATCTGGTCGTAGACCAGCACGCCGTCGATTTCCTTGAACTCGAAGTTGTGATTGTGGAAGCCGGCCTGGATGCCGGCCTTGCGAGTCTGCTCGCCGATCTTGTTCAGATCGTCGGCGGCCTTTGTCCAGTCGGCCATGGTGGCTTCGGGGCGCAGGCCGAACGTCGAAAGCACCATCTGCTCCAAGCCGAGCTCCTTGGCGAAGGCGATCCGGTCATCCAGGTTCTCCTTCATCTCGCGGAACTGGTAGTGGCAGCTTTCGCACTTCAGGCCCGTATCCTGGATACGCTTGCGCATCTCCGCGGCCTTCATGCCGACCAGCGGCCCGAAGCCCGACCCGCCGTAGCCGGGCGGCGAACACATCTCGATGGCCCGGTATCCCAGGCCGGCAAGCTGCTTGAGCGTGCCGTCGAAGTCTTTGCCCAGCGCGTCGCGCACGGGATAGACCTGGCAGCCGATCGGCAATCCGAGCGGATCGGCGCGGAGCGTGAGCGCCATGGCGCTGGCGCCCAGAAAGAGTCGTCGCGAAATAATCATACGGTTTCGGGCTCCCACCCCTTGCGGTACTCGCGAGAGAGGTATCGGTTGGCATCCGGAAGGTTGGCGATCTGCATGCCTTCCGCGTCGTATTGCAGCTTGCGGCCGGTCCGCAGGGCGATGGCGTAGAGGTTCACCGCTTCGGAAATCGGCCAGGCATTGAGGAAGTTTCCAGGCGACTGCGCGCCTCCGCGGCAGCCCTCGATCCATTGACGCATACCTGCTGAAAGCCGCGCCGGCTCGCTTCCCTGGCGCCGCTGCGGGGCTTCCGGCACGGCGATTCCGCGCATCCGTTTTTCGGGAATCAGCCGCGGGGCCTCGACGCGGAAACCGGCGAGGATCTTGCCTTTGTCGCCCACGAACATCATGCCCTCGGCGGGCAGTTCTTTGTGGTCCTCGTCCAATTCTTCGGGGGTGGGTGGCCGCACGCCGCCCTCGTACCAGATCAGGTCGACCGCCGGACGCTGGGCGCGCGCCGGGTACTTGAAGCGGACGATGCTCGCCGTGGGGAAGGAGAAGTCGTTCCTCACCGTGGTGGACACGCCCTCGTTGAGGATGCAGTTGTGGCTGAGCATCGGGTCGATACTGGTGGGGCCCGAGAGCTCCAGAGCGTTGAAGACGGTCCACAGGCTGTAGTGGCCCATGTCGGCCATGGAGCCGCCGCCGAAGTCATACCATCCGCGAAACACCATGTGGGTGTAGTGCGGGTGATAGGGGCGGCTGGCCTCGGGTCCCAGCCACAGGTCCCAGTCGAAGCCCTTGGGAACCGGCGGCGTGCCGGTCGGCAGCGTCGGGTACTGCGGCCACACCGGACGGTTGGTCCAGTTGTGGACCTCGCGCAGCGTGCCGATGGCGCCGCTTTTGATCCAGGCCAGAACGGGCTCCATCGATCCGTTGGAATCCCACGGGATGAAGTGCGTCGAGACGCGCGTGGCGCGTGCCGTGTCGATCACCCGTTTGGCTTCTTTGATACGGTTGGCGATGGGCTTGTGCACGATGACGTGCTTGCCGCGCTTCATGGCGGACATGGCGATCACGCCGTGCAGGTGGTCCGGGGTCATGATTTTGACCGCGTTCAAATCCTTTTCCTTGTCGAGCAGCTCGCGGTAGTCGGCGTAGGTGGAGACGCCCTTGAAGTGGTCGGCGGCGCGCTGGCCCGCATAGTAGGTGTCGACAATGTCCTTGGCGACATCCCGTCCGCCAGGGATTACGCCGTCGGCGCCGGCCCACCACTCCGGTTTTCCGAGCGTGCGGCGGATCGAGGTGAGAATACCGTTGCTGTTCCAGTCCCGATAGCCCGTGGCATCTTTGCACGGGTCGCAAACCGAGACGATCTGGATCTCGGGCACGGGGAGCAGGTTCAGCATTTCACGCAGGCCCTGCGTCCCCACGCCGATGTAAGCGAGGGTGATTTTGTCGCTGGGAGGGACGTAGGCAGGTCCTCCCAACACGTGTCGAGGAACGATGGTGAAGGCGGCAACGCCGGCTGCCGTTCCCAGAAACTTGCGGCGATTCGGATCGGATTGCATAAAGGGGGCCGTTTGTATGATACTCCCCGGCGGGGCTCGATTGGAGGCGCCGTCGACCGCTCCCTACGGCCGCGGCCCGGTAACCAATCTGCCAACACGCCGCGTTCGAACGGAGCCGCGACCGTACGGACCGTACGGAGTGAGGTTGCCGGAAGCACGCCGCCATTCTAGAGTGTAGGAGAGTGTCTTTATCGGGTCGTACGAACACTGCAGCCTGGACCTCACTCGCGTTGGTGTCGCTGGTTACGGGTTATGCGCTGCTGTTCGCAGCGAGGCCGATTGCCCAAACCCACGGCGGCTTGCGTGAACGTCAAGAGATTTGCATCGTGCTGGCTGGGCTGCTGGGAGTTCTGCACTGGGTTTGGTCGCCGCGCATGAAACCCGCGGCAAGTCCTGGCTGGAAGCCGGAATGGCTGGTGCTGCTGCCGGTTTACGCGATGTTCCAGGCGCTGCCGCTTCCCCTGTGGGCCGTACGGATCGTGTCTCCGGCCCGCGCCCGATTGGTCGATGCGCTCAGCCCGCTCGAGCTTAAACCTTCGTGGGCGCCGCTGAGTGTGACGCCCTCAGCCACCGTGTACCATTGCCTGGTCCTGGCAGCGTGTGCCATCGTCTTCCTGGTGGTTTACGATATCGGCGGCAGGTTCAGGGCGCGGCCGTGGGCTGTGGTGGTTCCACTCGTGATTCTGGCGGCCGGGGAGGCAGTCCTGGGTCTGGTCCAGGTGTCGCAAAACCGCGACCCGGAGGTAGTCGCGGCCGGCACCTACCTGATTCGCAATCATTATGCAGGCTTTCTCGAAATGATTCTTCCGTTCGCCGCGCTCCAACCACTGGCGATCCTGAGCCGGAGCCGCGCGCAGGGACGCGGCGGGACTACGCCCCTGTCGCCGGTGCTGCAGGCGTGCATGGGCTTTGGATGCGCGGCCCTGATCCTCCTGGGAATACTCTCCTCGCTATCGAGAATGGGCGTCCTGGCGACACTCGCATCCATGGTGTTCGTCGCGCTGGTGGCGCTTGGCCGCGGGCGGTCGTGGCGGCAGTTGTGGCCGGTGTTTGCAACGGTGATGGCCGTCGTGACGCTCGCCCTTCTCCTGTTGCCTTCCGAAAAGCTCCTGGGACGGTTTGCAGAGATCGATCGGGAAGGCCGCGTGGCGGCCTGGCGCGAGACGCGAGACTTGATTATGGCTTATCCCCTGTTGGGATGCGGCTTGGGCGGATATGAGTCGGCGTTCGTCAAGTATAAGGCGTCCCATGCCTTGTTGGATCAGGACTACGCGCACAATGACTATTTGCAGTACCTGGCCGAGTTAGGCCTCGTCGGATTCGCGATCGGCGCCCTGCCGTTAGTCGTGATTCTGGCCAGGTTGCGGAGTGGATGGATACAGCAATCCCGGCCCGATGCGGCCTGGCTCTGCATTGCCTGCGCTGGTTCCACCCTGGCTATCGGTCTGCACAGCTTTGTAGACTTTAATCTGTATGTGCCGGCCAACATGCTGGTATTGGCGTGGATTCTGGGGCTGGCTGCCTGTAACGGGGCTCTCGGCTTACGGCGTCTGCACGACCAAACGGACCCTATCCCAGCGGCGTCAGGGAAACCTGGTCGATCCAGACATCGCCCTTGATTTGATTATCGAATTTCCGGGATGGGCGACGGATCACGCGGACTTCGACTAGTCTGGTCGCCGGCGATGCCACGAACGTGGCCATTACGGGATGCCAGTCCGTGGTTCCGAGCGTCTGCTCAGTCTCGATGCTTAGCCGGCCCGCGGCTTCCGAATCGACAATCCGAAAAAAGACTCCCTGGTCGGTTGTCACGTTTTCCGTCCGGACATAAGCCTGAAACCGGTACCGGCCGGGCCGCAAAACGGCCTTTTGCGAGACCTGCGAATAGTCTACGTTTCGCGCGCCGTCAAAGCGAATGCGAAGCGAGAATTGTCCAGCGTGCGGCTTGGAATCCCGCGTCACTTCGACATGATCCACGGGAAGAACGGTCCAATCGAAAGCCGCCGGAATCGGTTCCTGTTCGAAGTCCCCGTTGTAGAGGAACTGTTTGCTGCGATATCCCGCCTCCCGATCGCCCAGCCGGGAAGCCCAGGCATCGGCGGCGTCGGAGTACATTTTCCGGCCCACGAGGAAATCCGCGTATTCCCCGGTCATGCGTTGATCCGGGAGGTCCCGGGCGGCCATCCACTCCCACACTTTCCGGGCGGCGGCCGGAGGCGATTCACGAATGAGATACCTGAGGTAGGACTGCGCAATGCGCCGGTCGGCCGGCCACCCGCTTGCCAGCACTTCCTCGACGCTTACATCGCGTGCCGCGAAGTAGCTGAAGACGCTCTCGTCGCGCTCGGCGGTGAGGGTGAGGGTTCTCGCCAGATACCTCAGACCTCGCGGCCGATCCCCGTAGCGGAGGTAGAAGTCGCCGGCGCTAATCAGAATGCCCGCTGAAGTGTGCCCAAGACTTACAGCTTGATCGAAGCAGGCATTCGCTTTGACAATGACGCCCGCCTGCGCCAGAGCATCGCCCAGGTCGGCCCAACGCAGTGCCGAGGCCGGGTCGCGCACCACGAGATCCTGAAGTAGTTGGATCGCAGTGGATAAGGAGACACGGTCTCCTTTCAGTTGCTGGTCGTAAGCATAACTGACGACGGTGGCGTCATCACAGAGATAGGAATTACACAGACTTTGGTTGGCGCCGAAGTCCTTCTCCAACCGGGAAGAAATCGATAGGCGACCTCCCGCTCCCGCGACTACAAACAAACTGAGAACGGGAACGGCAGACCGAATTGAAAAGCGCATGGAGCGCTTACTACCAAAGGGGGCTTGTTAAGGCCTCCCCGGCTTGTCCGCGGTGCAAGCACAATCCGTGCCGTTGCTGATGGGCGTGCAGTGGCCGTTGCTCGATCCGGGGCTGGGTGGGTTTTCAAGCGTGCAGACACGGCTATCGTGACAACCGCCCTTTTTCAAATCGACGGTACAGCCGCCGCTGGGAATGAAGTGTGTGGCCTGCAGCAAACCCGGTATGCCGGTGAGCTGATAGCAAGGCGCTGCGTTCCGGTAGTGGGCAATCGTCGAATGGACGTAGGCGGCGCTGCTGATGCCTCCCAACCCTACCAAGCTAAACATTACCGCGAAAGCAAACTTGTGCCGGTTCATATGAAGATTCCTCCGAGCGTAGAGAGAAGGCCGCCATCCAGGCTATCGGCTGTACGTCTACGTCTCTAGCTATCTTTCGGCAATTGGGCGATTCCTGTCAAGGGGATACTGAGGGGAAAAGTACCAACTGACCGTAAGATCCCACTACTAAATGCCCCTTTGCAGTACTTATAGTACTTAAAATCGCACCGGTCTGCGGGCGCTCTTCATGCGACCCGTACCACCCACGCGATGTTTCCGGTCGCACCCCAAGCGAGGAAGTCAACTACACGATGTCAGCTTCGCACAATTGCGGAGCCTCAGAACGAGAACCGCACCACCAACTGGCCCGCCCGCGCTCCGCCGGTACGGCCGGAGCCGACGAAGCCGTTCACGTTGCGCGTGGAGGTGATGCGGCCCAAGGGGTTGGAACTGAGGATGGTGCGCGTGGGCACGTCGAAGGTCACCCGGTTCATCAGGTTGTAGAATTCCATCTGCACCGAGAGCTTCATTTTCTCGCGGATGGTCACCGTTTTCGTGAACCGCGTGTCGAAGTTGTTCTGCCCCTGCGTAAGGAAGGTGTTCCGTCCGATGGTGCCCCGGCCGTCCGTCCCCACCAGGATCAACCGCTGCTCAGCGCCGATGGTGCCGGCCTGGTTCGGCAGGAAGACGTTGCCGGGCAACTGGAGCTGCGACTTGGTATCGGGACACGGACCCACGGCCACCACCGTGGGGCAGGGCGACTGCGCGCGGCCGTTGTCCACCGAGCGGTAAAGATACGTGGGATCGAGAATCGACGGCCGGTCGCTGCCGAGACCATCGAGATTGGCGTCGTAGCCCAGCAGGACGGAATACGGCGTTCCCGAGCGGAAGGAGGTGGTTCCGGAGACCACCCACCCGCCGGCGATCCGGCCGACGATGCCCTTCTGCCTGCGCATCCAAGGCAGCTCATAGCCGTAGGAGAGGATCACGGCGTGCCGCGCGTCGTAGCTCGAAAGCCCGCGCAGCGAACGCGCCGCGTTGTTCTTCCCGCTGGGGGCGTTGGTGTCGACACCGGTGAAGGTCTGCTCCGAGCCGGTATCGATGGCCTTGCTGAAGGTCCACGAAGCGGTGAACCAAAGGCCGCGCGAGTAGCGCTTGGTGACTTTGGCGATCAGCCCGTGGTAGTAGTTCCACCCGAAGTTGCGCAGCAGCGCGTCGCGGACTTGCGTGGGATCCGGCCGCCGCTCGTTCAGCCGCATGGTGCCGAGCGAGACATAGCCGTGAGGGACGCCGTTCTCGATGACGATGCCTTTCTGCGCCAGGGTGGCCGTGGTGCTGGCGAGAGCGGAAAAGGTTTTGAGCGTCCCGCTGGAGTTGACCGTGAGGTTGCCGGCGGCGTCGAACGCCTGGCAGATGGGATCGGAAGCGTCGCGGCACACGCGGTCGAAGAGCAGGGGCTGGAGATTGCCGTTCCCCACGTCCACCGTGACCAGCGGCGAGGCGATGGGGAACCGCGCATCGTTGGTGGAATCGTAGAACGGGTTGCCGATGCCGCGGTTGCCGTTGTAGGTGATTTCGATGGCCGTATTTTTCGTGATATTGCGGGCAATCGCCAGGTTCCACTGCTGGGTGTAGTTCAAGTGCAGGCCCGGGTCGGGGATGAGAAGCGTGCTCTGCTGCTCACCACCCTTAACAAAAACTCCGCCACCCTGCGAAGCCGTGCTGTAAGTGGCCACTCCGGGAGTGAAGACAAACCCGCAACTGGGGTCGGAGATCTCGTTCGAGCAGAGGCCGCTGAAATCGCGCGCGAAGCCGTTGGGCGGCTGGGTGCGGAGGCTCAACTGGTTCTGCGAGAAGATGGACTGGAACATGCGGCCGTGATACAGGCCGTAGCCGCCCTTGATGACGAAGGTGTTGCGTTCGCCGGTGATGTGGCGCAGCCAGGACGTTTTCGCCACCGGAGTCCAGGAGAATCCCAGGCGCGGCTCGAAGTTGTTGTAGTCGCCGCTGAAGCCGTAAGAGAAGCGGTTCTGGATCTCGTGCGGCGCGCCGACTCCCTCCCAGCGGGCTCCGAAGTTGAGCTTCAGACTGTGCGTCAGTCGAAGGTCGTCCTGCATCCAGAGATTGCCTTCGTTATAGCGGTTCTGGGCCACGGGATTGCCGAAGCCTTCCTGAAAGCTGGTGTCGAAGCCGCGCAGGAAGTTCTCCCAGCCAGTGTAGCCCGTGAGGGCGCGGATGGAGGCGAGGGTGTCCTGCGTGCCGAAGGTCCAGAAGCCGCGGCTGCGGTCGCCGGTAATGTCGTCGAGCAGCAGTTTGCGGACATCCACGCCGGCCTTGAGGGTGTGCTTCGAGAACACGATGGTGTGGTTATAAACGAGCTGCAGGTCGTGCTGGCGGCGGTTGATCGGGACATTGGTCGAAGTTCCGATGACGGTTCCGGGGATGCCATCGACGCCCGTATAAAGCGTCGAGCTGAAACGGAGGGTCGGAATGTTGTTGCCGTCCACCACGTCCTGGAGCGTGGTGCGGTTGCCGAATCCGAAGCGGAACTCGCCGGTCTGGCGCGGGCTGTAGACGTGGGTGGCGGTGAGCCCGATATTGTACTGTCGATTGTTGGTGATGCCGAAATTGTCGCCGGCGATGATGCGCCCGGAGTTAGTGCTCTGCCGGCTGTACTGGTAGCGCAGCGCCAGCGTGGTGTTCAGGGGCGCGATCCAATCCACCTTGCCGGTGTAGTCCGATTGCGGGAGGCTGCTGCCCACGCCGTCGATGGTCACGCAGCGGTTGGGCCGCCCGCTCGAGATCATGTCCGCACAGGCCACCGGATCGTTGGGGGGTTTGCCCTTGAGCTCGTCCGTATTCCACAGACCCATCACGTTCTTCATGAATGCGATGTCGCGGGCGGAGTTGGGATGGGTGGCAGGATCGAGACAGTATGGGCCGCCGGGCTTGGAGGTCTCACCGGGGCCGCAGACGTGGGGCGTGTCCGAGGGCAGCCAGATGAAGCGCGTGATGCTCGACGTGCCGACATTGCGCGTGCGGTCGCCGCTATGCAGGATGAAGAGCTTGTTCTTCTTGATGGGGCCGTGGACCACCCAACCGTAGTTGTTGCGGTCCACCGCGCCTTTGGGACGCCCCAACTGGTTAGCGAAAAACGTGTTGGCGTTGAAGGAGTCGCTCTGCATGTAGTCGTAGGCGTCGCCGTGGATCTGGTTGGTGCCGGACTTGGTCTGCACCTGCATGACGGCGCCGGCGGAACGGCCGAACTCGGCAGAAAAGGAATTGGTGAGAACCTGGACTTCCTTGATGGTGGCGATGTTGACGTTCTGCCGGTTTTGGTTCTCGGAAGAATCGTCGTTGTTGACGCCATCGATCTGGAACGTGGTGGACCGCGAACCCATGCCGTTGAACGCCGCGTAGGAGCCCGTGGAATTGGTGGGGTTGTTGGAGGAGCCGATCCAGGGCGCGTTCTGGAAGCCGGGGATCTGCTCCACCAGGCTGAGCACGTTGCGGCCCGCCAGCGGAATGTCCTCGATCTCCTTCTCGGTAATCGTGTGTTTCACGTCGCCCTGCGCCATCTCGATGATCGGCGTCTCACCCGTCACTTCGACGGTGGTGGTGACGGCGGAGGGCTTGAGGACGAAATCCGATGGAGTGGTCCTGTTGAGGTCTACCCCAACGCCCTTCTTGACGATGGTCTGAAATCCCCGGACGGTCACGGTGAGCTCGTAGGAGCCTGGCGGCAGAAAGGTCAGCAGGTAGTAGCCCTCGCTGTTGGTGACGCTCGAGCGGGCGAGATCGGTCTGCTCGCTCTTGGCTTTGATCTCGACCTTGGGAACGAACGCTCCGGTGGCGTCGGTGACGTTTCCGGCGATGGTGCCGGAGACGGTTTGCGCGGCTCCCACGCCGCAAAAAACTGCGGCGCCTATCAGCATGGAACAAACGACTAATTTCACGTCAACCTCCACGGAGGCCCCTGGCAGGGCCCACCCCGAAACAATAGCAGTCACATATTATCGCGTGGCGCAGCGTGGCGGAAGCCGGCCGCGGGCTGCGGAGAAACCGCCCGGCGCGCTCGCGCAGCGGGTCAATCCAGCCGGCGGACCAGTGTCGCCGTACCGGAAATCAGCTCCAGTTCTCCCCCCATTTGCGTGGCAACCCAGTTCACCTCCAGGGCGCCGCTGTTGAGCAATCGCAGGGAAACCTCGCCTTGCGCTCCGCCGATTCCGCTCCAGGGTAAGCTGGTCCCGTCGGCTTCGGACCGCCCCTCAAATTGAAACGACACCATGGGCGAGATGGCCCTGTCGGTAATCCGATAGCGCGCGCGATATCGTCCGTGCAGGATACCGGACTCCTCGGTGACCCGCAGTTCGATGTACTCCGGCGGATACAAGCCGGCCTTCTTCGTATGCGATGACGGCACAAACAGCCATTCGCCGGAGAGCGTGGGGCGCACTGTCGGCGGTGATTCGACCTGTGGAACTGCGCGGATGGCAATTTCCACGGGCGGTCTGGAGGATTCGCCGGTTGGAACGGCGGCCGTCTCCGGCTGGGAAACAGCGGGGCGCCGGAACTCCGGCGGCGGACCGAGACTCGGGGCGGATCCCTGCGATTTGGATGTCGCTGTGGCTGTTCTGGAGCGGGAGCGTTGCGGACGGCCTCCGCGCACGGGCGACTCGGTGGTCGCCGGCGTCACCGCCACCGGCGATTCCATCCCCTTGGGCGGCGGGGAATGCGGTATGTGGAGGAGCAGTGTGGCCAGGCTCAGGAGCGCGACCCCAGCCGCCGCCGGCCAGAACCACCTTGGCGTGCCCATAGGCCTCCCCCACGCCGGCAACCGCGGGAGACGCCAGGGCGCCGTGCCGAGGGCCAGCGAGCGGTCGTAGTTCGCGCGTTCCGCCGGATTGGTGAGCAGCGACAGCACGCCATTGAGCCTCTTCATCTGCAGCTCGGCCAGTTGCCGCACCGGCTCGTCGCTGCAACGGTCGGGATGGAGCAGACGCACCAAGCGTTTGTAGGCCTGCCGGATTTCCTCCGGCGAGGCCAAGCGGTCAAGGCCCAATTCCTCGTAATGATCCATCATACGTTGCGGGAGCGGCTGGCCGGCCATGTCATCGCAGCCCCGGCCAGGGCGAAGAACCACGCCGCCAGCGCGGGCCTCTGCTGCATCGGATAGTCCACGAAAGCATGCAACAGAAACGCCACCGTGCCCACACCATATATCGACTGCACCGCCGGTTTCCATAAGAGCAGCGCGAAGACCGCCAAAAGGAGCACAAACGGCAATCCCCCTTCGGCCGCCCACTGAACCCAATCGTTATGCGCCTGGTTCAGGTATACTCCGGCGTCAAAGCCGGCGTACCGCGGGTACATCATCGGCCAGGTGCCCAATCCGCTCCCCGCCCAAGGCCGGTCCCGCACCATGTGGACAGATGCCCGGACCGCATCCAGGCGTACGACCTCGGACCGCCCGGATTCCAAACGGACTTCGAGACCTTGCCATCCCACGATGGCGGCAGCTCCGAGCGCCAGCACCAGGAATTGCAGGGCTGCCAGGGCGAGCGCTTTTCGCGGAGCCGCCCGCCGCGCCGTGGCCGCAGCCATCACCACCAGCACCTCGCCGCACGACAGCACGAAACCGGCTCGCGACGCGCTGGCGATTACCGAACTGAACAGGACCGCCGCCGCACAACCATATAAGGTTCTGAGGCGGCGGCCGGTGAGCGCCAGGTACAGCGCCACCGGAAGCAGCAATTCCACCCAGGCGGCGAACTGATTGCGACTGACGAACGGCCCGAGCACATCCCGGTCATATCCGCTCGGGAAGAGCCAGAAGATTTTTCCCTGCGAAGAGTAATTCTGCAACGTGGAGACGAACGCCAGAATCGTTCCGAAGCCGGCGATGAACCCCAGAAACCACCGGCGTGCCCCGTCTTCCGCGAATATCTCGCAGGACAGCGCGAACACCAGGACAAAGGTGCACCAGTTGAGCCCCTGGGTCCACGTCCCGGCGCGCGAGACGCTGGTTCCCGCGGCGAGCTGCACGAACGGCCAAACCGCGGCGGCGGCCAGCGCGGCCAATGCAGCCAACGCCAGACGCACCGGAACACGCGGCTGCCGGACGGTCCGCCATGCCGCTAGCGCGAAGATCCCGGCCTGAAACAGGCTCCAGGCCCACCGCTCCTCCAGCCAAATCGTCAGTATGCCGAGGCAGAGGAGCACGGCCAGAGCCCCGGCCGCGCGCTTCATCGCTCCCTCTCCAGCCGCGCTCCGCCGATCGCGACCGTTCCTTCGAGGCGCATCGATCCGATGGGCCTCTGGTATATCAGATGGAGGCGCACGACTTCGGTAGGCGCGGTGAAAGTCCGCGAGCGATCCGCACTGGGTTCGATTGCCACCGGTCTTCCCGACGAATCGTAAACCCTCCAGTCGAGAGCCTCCGCCGAGGGCTCGCCGGGCGGCGGCGAGACGAGCCGCAGGCGGTAGCGGGTCCCCGGCACAACCGGCACATACTGCGATGCTACCAGGCAACTCTCGGGCTGGTTCCCGGAAAAGGTCACGCGCATTCCGCCAGGGAACGGGGCGAACCTCAGCCATGGCGCACGTTCCAGACGCCAGTCGAATGCAGCGTCCGCCGGAGCGTGTTCGAAGCCGGCGTTGGTCAATGACTCTCCGCGCTGCGGATCGAGCGCTCCGTCCGGCAGTAGCCGTCTCGCGCAGAGCGCGTTCCAGATGTCCACGGCCGCGGCGGCATTCCCGTCATCGAGGCACCGGGTGCAGTATTCCAGCAGAGCCGGGAGGTCCTCGCGGCGTGCCTCCCCGGCGAGGGTCACCGCCAGCGCGCGGCCGGCGTCGGTTTGATGACGGCGCGCCAGAAAAAGCAGGAACTGTCCGGCGATCTCCGGGCGGCCGGAAGGCGCCTGCCGTCCAAGCCATTCCGCATCCGGCCGCAGCCGCCAGCAGAGATCCAAGAGCGGAGCAATATCGCCATAGGCTGTAGCAAACGCCGCGCGTGCCCATTCCTGGAAATGATCGGCATTTTGGCGCCGGAAATAATACTGCGCCAACAAATATCGGGGTTGATACAGGCGGCTCAGGTCCGCGGCCTTCAGCAGATTACGCTCGGCAAGGTCGTAATCGCCGGCCAGTTCGGCCCGCAAACCCAGGCGGATTCGCCAGGCGGCGTTCTCCGGCTCGAGCGCCACCGCCCGCTCCAGATCGGGAATCGGATCGCCGCCTGATTCTTCGAGCTTCTCCGCGAGTCTTTCATATAAGGTAGCGGAGGGAAAGATCCGGACAGCGTTCCGGCGGGCGGAAAGCTCGACGCTCCGCGAGAGATGGTCGGCCCACGTAAGCCGCGCTGTCCAGTAGGTTCCCAGGCCCAGGCCCAAAAGAAATCCGCAACTGAGCAGCGTACGGGCAGCCGAGAAAGCCGGACGCGAACCCTCAGTTCGGGGGGAGAGTTCCCTCTTCAACGAACTCCAGCATAACATCGGGCGGCGAACGGGCCGCGGGCCGGCTTCAGAAGGCCGGCCACGTTCGAGAAAGACCACTTCCTACGGTCGTGGCTCGGAAACAGCCGCCGTGAATCGAAACGTGTTACTGAGCCGCGACCGTAGGGAGGTCCCGATGGGCCTCCGCGGCCCACCAAAGGGCATGAAGACGCGACCGGTGCGGGCTGGGTATTTTCGCCGGTTCTTCGCCGCGTCTTCAACCGAGCGCTCGCGGCCGATTGTTCCTCGGCGCCGAGCGGGCGCGGCTCACACGAACTTGTATTCGCCCGGTATGGGCAGCGGGGTCGGCTCCGTCTTCATCTCGTAGCCGAAAGTCCCGGGCATCAGGTCCTGCTTCGAGTTCATGATCTGGTCCCAGGTGATGGCCACGCCCGAGTAGGCCGACTCGCGCGCCATGATGCACGTGAGCGTGCTCTCGGCGATGGGGATCGACTGGTTGATGTACGGCCCACGCCCTTGAATGCTGTCGGTGAAGTCGATGTGCTCCTGCACGTAGGCGCTGATGCCCTTGGTGCCGAGGTCGATGCCGGTGCTGCGGCCCTTGGTCCCCACGATCAGGTCGCTGACGTTGTTGAAGGCGCCGCGCGGATACTGGCGGCAGGTGCTGCTGAGGTGGACGCTGTTGGGGTACACGAAGTCCGAGCTCATGTGGTCGAAGATGTTGCCGTAGAGCGCCGCGCGCGGGCGCCACGCCGCGCCGCCCGAAGCCACCACGCGCTCGGGATGGCCGCCCATCACCCAGTTCATGAAGTCGATGTTGTGGAAGTGCTGCTCCACGATCTGGTCGCCGCAGAGCCACAGGAACGAGTACCAGTTGCGGTGCTCCCACTCCATGTCGCCCCACTTGGCGTCGCGCGCCTGAGCATGAAACACCGGGCCGCTGAGATAGAACGAATTGAGCGCGACGATCTCGCCGATGGCGCCATCGTGGATCTTGCGCACGGTCTCGACGTACGGCTTGTCTTCGTGCCGCTGCGCGCCGGACATCACGGTCAGCTTCTTCTCGGCAGCCTTGCGGCCCGCGGCCATGAAGCGGCGCACGCCGGTGGCGTCGGTGGCGATGGGCTTTTCGGTGAAGACGTGCTTGCCGGCCTCGACCGCCGCCTCGAAGTGGATGGGCCGATAGCCCGGAGGCGTGGTCAGCATGACGATGTCGATCTCCGCGTTCGCCAGCTTGCGATAGGCATCGAAGCCCACGAAATGGTACTCCGGCCGCACCTTGACGCGCGGCGTGATGGACGCCACCAGGTCCTCGGCGGTCATCACTTTGGGCTGGCCGTCGCGTTCGACGGTGATGCCGGCGTGGCGGCCGATGTATTTGGGATCGCGCAGTTGCTTCAGCGAGCTTTCCAGGTGATCCTCGAAAACGTCGGCCATGGCCACCAGCTCGATATTCTCGTTTCCGGTGAGCGTATCGACCACGGCTTGCGTGCCGCGCCCGCCGCATCCCACGATGCCGGCCCGCAGCTTTTCCTTCCCGGCGCCGCGCACCAGGTGGGGTTTGATCAGGGTGAAAGCGGAAGCGCCGATGGCCGTGGTTCCGCGCAGCAGAGACCTTCGGGATATTGGATTCGGAATATCTGACATGATGCTGGAATCATACTCCTTCTGCCGGCGGGTTTCAATCGAAGCTGGGGAGCGCTCCTGGCGGAGCGGGGGGAGGCAGAAGGCTGCAAGATGGGCCTTCGGCGCTCCCCGCCGGCACAATGTCCACTGGGTCGCGGCGCCCGCGCAGGGCGCGGGTTTACAGGTTTATATGATTCCTTCGCAGGCTTCGTTCCCGCTAGCCTTATCCACGAAGGCAGTGACTGTGCCATTGGCCAGTACTGTGATATGCAGCAGTGCTTTGACCTTCACGTTGGGGGCGCCACCCTTACCGATCAGATGAAAGTGCTCAGTGATCGTCGTTTCGAAGCCACCCGCGGGACCGCTGAGAGTGAAACTGTCGGCATCATTGAATACATATTGGTTGCCGTTGGCGTCGGACGCGGTGCCTTGTGCGTTGAAGGTAAAACCCACGTGAATGCTTCCTGTGTTGTCCACGGTAACGCGATCGACGAAATGCCCTTGGCCGCTACCGCTGATGTCCGCGGGAACCTGTGTGCAGGTAGCCGCCGAAACGAAAAAACCGACCGAGAACTTGTCTTGTCCCACTACGTCCGCTGAGGCAGTTGCCAGAGCAAGAAACGAAATTGCCACTACGGCTAAAGTTTTCATTGTCATCTCCATTGAACGTTTCAAAATGCCCGAGGGAACCTGGCACTACCGTCACGACTACTGAGGACACCCTTCAAATCGCATGAGCGAGAAACCACTGGGCACGGCGTTCGGGACCAGTTTGCACAGGTTTTGTTTTTGCGCCCGATCGTCGAGCAGTCCATCGCGCACGAAGGCGACCAGATTTTCAAACTCGTCCGCCGCCAGATGAATCGGGTTAGCGAGCAAAGGATCGATCCTGGCCAAAACCGGCTCGATCGGGCCCAGGCGATGAGTAAGATCCTTGTCGATTCCAGCCGATGCCGGGCGATAATTCCTGGCCGAGGTAAAGACGTCCAAGTGATGGCGAATGGCGTCTTCCAGACGCCCGAACGCGCCATTGTGGAAGAACGCCGGCTGGAGAGCCGCATTGCGCAACGGAGAGCTCCTGAACTTATAGCGATCCGCGCCATTACCGGTGATTTGCTCCAAGCCAAAGTCTTCGTCCTGGCCAGGGCCGTCAAAGATGACATTGCCTTTCCCCACGCCGAAAAACGGGGCGATTTGGGGCACGCCGGCCACATGCATCTGAAAGTCACTGAACATTTCGTTCGACTGGCCGCTAACCGCGTGACAATTCACGCACCCGCCTTTGCCGAAGAAAATGAGTGCTCCCTTCTTCTGCGGTACCGTCATCGACTTCCTGTTGCCGCGCGCAAAACGATCAATCGGGGCATCGGCGAAAACCATCGTAAATTCAAATTCGGCAATGGCGCGGCCGAACATAACGAAATCAATCGGACCGCCACCCGCAACCGACGGGAATAACGCGCCGAAGAGGGCGCGGTAGGCGGGTGTTCCGTTCAGCCTGGCCAGCACGGCGTTCCGGATGGGCTCGTTGCGAAAGCCGCTGCCATCGGGAGGGGGCACAGGTGAGCCTTTGCCATCGTCAAACTGGTCGAATTCCGGTCCGATTGTGCCGGCCGTACCAGTGAAGCCAGCCACCTCGACCAATTCCGTCGGCGGAATGTGAGCCTGGGCAATCAGCAGATGCGGGAAATTCGGATCGTTTGGCGGGAACTTGGTGGTTCCCTCCGGGAGAGGAAACTTGAAACCGAGAGAGTTGTCGAATGGATTGCCCGATAATGACGCAAACCGCCCATTCCACATCAGATTGGGATAGAAAGCTGTATTTGCCGCGAATGGGGTCCGGCGCTGATTGCGTGGCCCCGAGCGATTCTGCCCCACGAGGTTGTTGTTCTGGACACCTATGGCAATAGACTGAGTGTCGCCGAAGCCATTTGACGGCGAATGACAGCCCCCGCATGTGTTATCGGAATGCAGGCCGCCGCTTTTATCAAACCATAGCAACCTGCCGAGGTCGGCGAGTTGCCTGTTGATGGGTCGCCCGAGGCGCGATTCGAGGGTTGCTTGAATGTTTCCCGTAAAGCCAGCCGAACTGAGTGCGGTAGCCAGCGCAGCGTCGAGGTCCGGCTGCGCCCAGACCACGCATGAACCCACAAGCAGCAAAATAGGAGTAGCGATCGTCTTCAACGTCATGAGCATCCAATCCTCTCTGAGAACCGCGCATTATGATGACATGGGCTCCCGAGCTTTACAATAGGCTCCTCGCGAAATCCGCGAAATACCAAGCTTGTTGGGAGCGCCGGGGTCCGGTACTCCCCGTATTATTTGTGATAATACGCTCCTTGATCCCGGTCGGCCCCTCGGCCGCTCGCTGATCTCGAATCCGCCGGCGGATGGAATCGGCACTCACTGCTTTGAGATATGAATCGTCAACTGAGTCCCGCCGGCCTCCTCTCAAGTCAATACCCGAACGAGCTGAAATCCGCGATGCACGGTGCGCCTTCGCGTGCGCCGGCCGGATATGTAGTGGCCATACCGAGCACCTGCATGCCGGCCGCCCGATCGGCGCGCAGTCCAGGCAGCGTACCTTCGATCACCAGCGTCGTTCTTGGGATAGTCCGACGTGGTCACCGCGCTGGGCGCGATGGGCGGGCCGCCGCTGTTGCGGCCGTCGGAGTCCATGCGTCGCAGCGCCTATACCGCACTGCGGTATACTATTGAATCGTGGACGATAGGTCCGAAGCAGGTTTGGCCGAAGCCTGTCGACGTGAAGGCCATTCGCACGCGGGTGAAAATGTCACAGGCCGCATTCTCACGAGCCTATGGCACCAGCAAGCGCGCGCTGCAGGAGTGGGAGCAGGGCGGGCGCCAGCCAGACTCGGCCGCCCGCGCGTACCTGACCGTCATCGCGAAAGAGCCGGCCCTGGTGCGCCGGGTGCTCGCCGGTGAATGAAGGGAGAGCCGGTTTGAAGCAGGCAAGCGATGTAGCCGCGGAACAGCACCTCGCGAGCCCCGCCCTGGAACACGGGCCGCAGGCTCGCGGCGCACCACGCCCGAATCTCCGTCCGCGGCACGCCGCTGCGCACCGCGTGCGCCACGTTCGTTTCGGTGAGCGCACACTCCAGGTAGAACTCGGGACCCAACCCCAGCCCGATCTCGAAGTCTTCGTAGTCCTTCAGTGCGAAGCCCGCCAACGACCGCGGGTCGAGTTCGACACCTTCCTCGGGCGGCGGGTAGCGACAGATGAACTCGATGAACCACTCGTCGAGCGCGGGCGAATCGCGAAACGTGCGGCCCTGCGAGAAATCGTAGATGACCAGCACGCCATCCTTCGTGAGCACGCGCTGGGCCTCGGCGAGAGCGCGGGCCAGGTCGGTGTAGTTGAGCGAACCCGCAGCGGTGATCAAGTCAATCGAATGCGTGCGGATAGGAATTTCTTCGGCACGGCCCGCGAGAAAGTGCGCGTGCGGCGCAATCGTGCGAGAGGCGCGGTGGACAATCCGGCGCCGCAGCCCACATCGAGAGCGCGCCGGAATCTTCGGCCGAGCCGCGAGCCGATTCGTTCGATCGCGTGGGGATGCACGGCGGGGCGCGCGTGGGCGTAGCCCGCGGCGTCGAACAACTCGCTCAAAGAGCCGCCAGTACCTCTTTATACAGCCACTTCGCGCCTTCCACGCCGTCCCACGGCCCGTCTTCGTACTCCAGCGCGAAGGTGCCCTCGAAGCCCGCGGCCAGCATGATCTGGACCGACCGCTTCACGTCGTTGTCCTTCCAGCGGTTCCAATACTTGGCATGCACGTTGGTGTGCGCGTAGGGCGCGAGATCCTTGAGCCCGTTGTACATCAGGTACTCGTGCTCCCAGTTGCAGAAATCCGGGGACGCCTCGCAGAACGGGCTGCGCACTTCATCCACGATGATCCGGATGTTCATGGGGTTGGCGGTGAGTCCCCAGTGATTTTCGAGCGTCACCTTCACCCCGGCCTTGCTCCCGTGGTCCGCCATTTGCTTGAACGATTCGATGCAATAGCCCAGGTACTTCGCGAGCTCGTCGTTCTTGGGATAGTCCGAAGTGGTCACCGCGGGGGGCGCGATGCGCGGTCCGCCGCTGTTGACGCGCATTGATTTGGCGCCCAGGATCTTGGCGCCGTCCAGCCACTTCTTGGCGACTTCCACGCCGGCTTTGCGTTTCTCCGCGTCGGGATCGCAGATGTCGCGTGGAGCGTTGTTGGAGATGTGCTGGCACTTGGTGCCGGTGGCCGCCATCTTCTTCGCCAGCTTGTCGAGCCACTGTTTTCCCGCGGCGCTCGAGGGATCGAACTCGCGCGTGGTGCGCAGGGTGCTGCCCACGATCACCGGCATCTGCACGTACATGCTGTCGTCGGTGACGTCGCCGAACAGACCGGAGAACAGGTCCATGTGGGTGACGCCTGGGAACGTGTCCTTGGTGAACTGGGGAAAGTCGAGCATAGTCAGCTCGCCGTACTTCTTCTTCATCTCGGCATTCCGCGGGTTTTGGCCGGTCTGGCGGGTCTTGAAGATGTAACGGATGGGCCAGGAGTTGGAGGCCATCCGCGCGAGCTTTTCCTTCTCGGTGAGGGGACGCGCCGCGGCCTCTTCGGCCGTGCCGATGGTGAGCCCCGCGGCGCCCAATCCGCCGCCCGTGGCCTTCAGAAAACCGCGTCGATTGAAATCGGTGCCGTGCTTTTGATCCATACGCTATCGTCCTTCGTGTCCGCAATGATAGCACTGTGCGTCGTACTTCAGGCTGACCGAAGTGCTGATATGCTTGTTGTTCCCCATGGCTACGAAGATCCGAAAGGCTGCGGCACAGCCGGCCCCGGCCGGCCCGCCCGTGAGCCGGGATTCTCCGCGATTCTACCTGCCGCAGTTGGATGGTTGGCGGTTCGTCGCCTTTCTGATGGTCTTCATCCACCATCTGCCAGACGAGGCCACCGTATTTTTCCGGCGAGTGGAGTTGTTCGGCTGGATGGGCGTGGACCTCTTCTTCTGTCTGAGCGCGTTCCTGATCACCTCGCTGCTCCTTCGCGAACAGGCGATTACCGGCACGATCTCGTTGCGCCGGTTCTACATCCGCCGGGCGCTCCGCATCTGGCCGCTATACTTCCTGACGCTGGCGCTGGTGTTTCTTGGATTACCGGCCCTGCATTCGCACCTGACTCCGGAATTCGGCAGCCCGACGTATCTTCTTTTATTGCGCCAGCACCTGTTTCCGTTCCTCGCGTTTCTCGGCAACTTTTCGTGGGCGCTCTTTCCCGCGTCGACGCCGGTCCCGCTGGCGCCGCTATGGTCGGTTTCCGTGGAAGAGCAATTCTACCTGTTCTGGCCTCTGCTGCTCACGTTTCTGCCGCGCGTCGGCGACAAGACGTCTGCGCGGATCCTCGGAGTGCTCCTGGCGTTCACGCTCGGGGTCCGCGTTTACATCCTGCTCAACGGAATTCCCTACCCGATGGTTTGGGTGAACACGCTCGGCCGGCTCGATCCATTCCTGTTCGGTACCGCGGTGGCGCTGCTTTATGCCAAAGGCCGGCGCGTCCTGCCGGCCTGGCTCGCGTCGGTCGCGAGCGTCGCCCTGTTCGCTCTCGTCATGCAATTCCCGCAGGTTGGCGATTCCTTTCACACCAGTTGGCAACTGCTCGCCGTGGCTGCCGCGTGCGCGCTCTTGCTCCACGCAGTGTTGCACGGCCGCATGGGCCCTCCGATTCTGGGCAACGCGGCATTACGGTGGGCGGGTAAGTTGTCCTACGGTTTGTATATGTTCCACAGGTTGGGACAGGACGTGGCCGCGCAAATGGTGACTTGGCAGGCAACTCCCGGCACGTCGCAGTACTGGCTCGCGGTTGCCGGTTACACTGCCGCTTATCTTGCGGTGACGGCGTTCTTTGCGGCAGTATCATACTACGGCCTCGAGCTTTCGTTTCTGCATTGGAAGGAGCGGTTTACGGTCGTGGCATCGCGCCCGGCGTAGACTGCCAACGACAAATCGGACTACGCCTTCCCGCTCGCGCTGTGACATAATGTGAAATCTTTCGTAACTTCTCGCCCTCCGTTTGGCCGGAGTTTCGTGGGTGGCCGCCGAGCCGCCCCCGTTGGTAGGAGAACACAGATGAAGAACCAAATATTCAGCAGACGGGCAGCGGTCCTTGGTGCGGCTGCGCTGCCATTCATCCGCGTGGTCCAGGGCCAGCCGAAGCCCAGGAGTGTCGTCATCTCCAGCGCCAACCGCAACAACGGCGGCATCAATTGCTGCGCCAAGGCGATGGAGAT
>JBGPKH010000005.1:0-39831 GCA_041485845.1 Bryobacteraceae bacterium | reverse complement strand
GGTCGAGTCGGGTTCCGGACACTTGCCCTGTTCGCTCGTTATACAATACAAAGGTGATATCCGGTCCGGCCTGGGGGTCTCGCTGGTTCTTGAACCGGGGCGGTCGAAAGAAAGTATAAACTCCATGATTCGCTTAGCCAAAGCGCTTCTACTCGTTGGTTCCCTGGGTTGTATGCTGTTTGCGCAGAATGCGCCGACCCCGGCGGGAACAACCAACGCTCCGGACGACAAGTCCGGCGCATACTACAACTTTGCCATGGGCCGGCTGTACATCGTAATGGCCGAGAGCCAGGGGAACAAGGATTATGTCTCCAAGGCCATCCGCTACTATCAGGAAGCGCTGAAGCTCGACCCTTCCGCGGGGATCATCTTCGAAGAGCTGACCGATCTGTACATTCAGAGCGGACGGCTGCGCGACGCGATGAGCCAGGCCGAGGAGATGCTGAAGCAGAATCCCGACAACCTGGACGCCCGCCGCATGCTGGGCCGCATTTATACACGCGCGGTGGGAGACAGCCAGTCCGGCAAGATCGACGAGAGCAAGCTGAAGCTGGCGATCGAGCAATATCAGAAGGTGACGGAGAAGGCTCCCAAGGATGCGGAGAGCTGGGTGATGCTGGGACGGCTGCACATGGTTTCGAACAATTCGCCGGAAGCCGAGAAGGCGTTCAACGCGGCGCTCCAGGCGGATCCCGACAACGAAGATGCGGTCACTCAACTGGCGTTTCTGTACGCCGGGTTGGGCGACAGCAAACGCGCCGCGGAAAAGCTGAAGCAGGCCACCAGCAAGAATCCCAGCGAACGGACCCTGACCTTGCTGGCCGAGCAGTATGAGCAGCTCCACGACTACAAGAATGCCGTCGAGGTGCTCAAGAAGGCGATGGAACTGGCGCCGGATAACGGAAAGATCGCTCGCGGCCTGGCGCAGGATCTGATGTACGCCGACCAGCTCGATGAATCGCTGAAGCTCTGGGAGCAGATCGCCGCCGAGGAGCCCCGCGATTCGACCGCCTACTTGAGCATGTCGCAGATCTATCGCGCCAAACGGGATTTTGTGAAGGCTCGCGAGGCTTTCAACAAGGCCAAAGCGCTGGATGGGGAAGACTTGAACGTGCGGTTGCAGGGCGTGGAGCTATCCAAAGCCGAGGGCAAGACCGACGACGCGCTGGCCGGCCTGAAAGCCATCCTGGACGACACGGCGCGCAAGAACTACTCGGACACCGACTCGCGCCGCAGGGCGGGGCTGCTCGAAGAATACGGAATTCTGTCCAGAAGCGCGGAGAAGTATCCACAGGCTCTCGAAGCCTTCAAGCAGATGGCCGCGCTGAACGCCGAGGCGGCCAAAGAGGCGGCCGTCCAGACCATCGATACGTATCGTCAGGCCAAAGACCTGGCCAGCGCGTTGCGCGAAGCCGATGCGGCCCTGAAAAAGTATCCCGACGAGCGCATCGTTCGGGTGGAGCATGCCACGGTGCTGGCCGACCAAGGTAAGATCGATGCCGCCGCCGCCGAGATCCGCGGCCTGGCGAAAGGCGAGCGCGATCGCGAGACGCAACTGGCGCTGGCTCAGGTTTACGAGAAGGGCAAGCGTTACCCGGAGATGGGCAAAGCATTGGACGAGGCCGAGGCCCTTTCCACGTCAAATGAAGAGAAGGCGGGCGTCCATTTCATGCGCGGCGCGATGTACGAGCGTATGAAGAAATACGATGCCTCCGAGGGGGCCTTCCGCAAGGTGCTGGAACTCGACCCGGACAATGCCGGCGCGTTGAATTATCTGGGCTACATGCTGGCGGATCGGGGCGTCCGATTAGACGAGGCTTTCCAGTTGATCAAGAAGGCGGTCGATCTGGACCCCAACAATGGGGCCTACCTGGACAGCCTGGGGTGGGTCTATTTCCGCCAGGGCAAGCTGCAAGAGGCGCAAGACGAATTGCAGAGGGCCATCGACCGAATGGCTACGGACCCCACGGTTCACGATCACCTGGGAGATGTGTACTTCAAACTGGGCAAGACCAGGGAAGCAATTACACAGTGGCAAGCCTCCCTCAAGGCATTTCAGGGCGGGACTCAGCCGGAGTCCGACCCCGAGGAGATTGCCAAGGTGAACAAGAAACTGGACGAAGCCCGGGTGCGCCTGGCGCAAGAGACGCGGAAGAAGTAGGGAGGGTCCTACTTCTTGTGGGTAGCACGATCGTAGATCAACCCGGCGGCGCCGCCGGCCAGCGCACCGATGCCCGCGCCCATGCCGCCGCCGGCCAATCCGAGGATTAGGGCTCCCCGTGGCGTTGGTCAAGACGTTGTTGCGCTTGATGATCCGCCGCCGGCCAATCCGAGGATTAGGGCTCCACCGGCGGCGCTACCGCCGACAATCGCTACCGAGTGACCGAAGGGCGTGCCCCTGCGGTGGCGGTAGCTGTAGTATACGCGGCGGGTGGCCGTGCGGCGCCGCCGTGCGGGAGCGGCATTCACGGGGCCGGTTGGCGGCGCCTCCTATGATCGGCGCGGCGGGCATCGGCGCGAGGGGCTCGCCATGGCCGTTCCGGGGACGCCCGGTTCGAATGGCGACTACGCGCAGACGACAGGTGGATTCGCCCGCGTGGCGGCTGGTTCCGGGTTTCTGAACACCGGTTCCGGATTGCCGGAAGCCGCCGGGTTGGTGTATGAAACTTCAGCCGCAGGCGACGGGGCGCTTTGACGGGTCAGGGCCACGACCGCAACCACGGCTGCTAGTGCGACACCTCCAACGATTAGTCCTCGCTTAGCGGTGGAACTCAGGTACATATTTCCCCCTCGATGGACAATGAGCACGCGATTGGCCACAACGGAGGGTTTTTGGGCGGGCGTGAAAATAACGCTAAAATTCTTATAACATGTTGAAAATAAGCGAATTATTCGTCAGAAAGCCGGGCCAAATCTATCGTTTTGCGTACTTCTGTGAGATACTCGATTTTAGAATAGGTTTTCAACTCTGAAATGTTCCAGTTGGACGAAGCAGCCGCTAGATATAACAAGCTATTGGAAAACGGCCCCTATCGTGATCTTTCGTGGGCCGACGCGCTCCATCAACGCATGGAAACGGCGAAACTTTCCTCCGGTGGAAGGTTGGTTTGTCCGTTTCTGCGGCCGAATTTTATTTCGCGGAGGCAGTACGAATCGCTGGTGAGAACCGGCGAGGCGCTGATCGGCGCGATCGATCGCATGGAGCAGATGGTCCTCAGTAGTCCGGCCCTGCTGGCACGATTAGAGTTGCTGCCGGCGGAGAAGATGTTGGCATCGATCGACCCGGGCTATCAAGCGCTGGAAGTCGCGGCGCGGCTGGATTCGCACCTCAACAACGGCAGCCTGCACTTCGTGCAGTACAACGCGGATTCGCCGACCGGCGCGGGTTACGCCGATGCCCTTGCGGAACTGTTTTACGATGCCCCCCCGGTCAAGGAACTTCGCAAGAAGTATGGGTTGGCCAAAGTCGGCAGCCGGAAACATTTATTGCAGGCTTTGTCGAAGTCCTACAAGCAGTTCGGCGGCACAAAGAGGCCCAACATCGCGATCGTGGAATTCCGGCAGGCTTACCATTCCGGCCAGAGCGAATACGAGTTGTTCCGCGATTTCTTCCGCGAGGAAGGCTACTCGGTGGAGATTGTCGCACCTGAGCAACTCGAATACCGGAACCGCAAATTGCGCCGAGGCAACTTCGAGATCGATGTGGTGTACCGCCGCGTGGGTGTGCAGGAGTTCCTGCTGCGCTTCGATTTGTCGCACCCGCTGGTCCAGGCATATCGCGACCGCGCGGTTTGCGTGGTCAACAGCTTCCGTTCGGAACTGGCCCACAAGAAGGCCATGTTCGGCCTACTGACGGATGAGACCCTGACCGCCAAATTCCCGGCGGTGGAACGGAAAGCTATCCGGGAACACGTGCCGTGGACCCGCCTGGTGGCGGCGGCGAAGACGGCCTATGAAGACCGCACCATCGATCTGCTCGAGTTCATCTCGCAAAATCGCGAGAAGCTGACGCTCAAGCCCAACGACGACTACAGCGACCAGCATTCCTATTTCGGCTGGGAAATGGACCGCGCCGAATGGGAACGGGCTCTCAAGCAAGCCATGCGCTCACCGTACGTAGTGCAGGAACGCGTGGCGCCGGTGCGTTCGGTGTTCCCCTTGATGAGCTTTGGACAACTGGAGTTCCGCGAAATGCAGGTGGACGTGCATCCTCACGCCTACCTGGGCAAGGTGCAAGGCTGCTCGAGTTGGCTCTCCACCGGCAAGACGGGTTTCTCGTCGGCGGCGGGAATCGTGCCGACGTTCATCCTCGATTCGAAGGGCTAGTTGGGCAGGCCTCGCAGGCCATCCACTCCTCGCGCCGCCGCTTGTACAGCGGCGAGTTGCGAATTCGAGCCGCCGGGTGTGGCAGTTGGCGTGCGAGCGGCGGTCCTCTCGGTCGAACGCGAACTCGAATCCGCAGGCCACGCGCGCGGCACCGTATACCGGCTCCAGCCGCCGGCGCAGATGCGCCGTTCGTGGCCGACCGTCTTCAATTGTAGATTTTGGTTCATGTGACAATCGTGCCCTTCGAGTAGGCTCCAGTTTTTCCGGGAAGCGTCGCAGGGATGCTTACACGTTGTCGGAATTTCCCCGGCACGGCCGCAGGCTTTTTTCTTGGTGTTCCGGCCGCAGGCCCATTGGGCACTCCCTACGGTCGCGGCTCTGTCGCGGCTCGGCCGCGACTGCAAGCACCCGCGTCGCAGTAACCCCAGTGGCGGACACGACGGGCCGCGGAACGCGTCCTACGGCAAGGTGATGCGGAACAGATTCGCCTGCGGAGTGTCCTTCACGTAGGCGTACGAGGATCCGGCGACCGCGGCATCAAAGGACGGGATCACCTGCGCGCCCGGCAGCCTGGCAGCGTCCTCAAACCCGCTGACGCCCCCACTGGGCAGCGCCGGAAGGGCGCCGTCCTTGTAAGGAAGCACCACGCTGACGTCTCCCTCATTCGTGAAGGGGGCGAAGTGAAGGAGCATCGAGCGGCCGTCCGGCCCCCACGTTACGAAGCAATAAGGACAAACCACAACCGGTTTTCCGCCGGCGAGCGGATACGCCTGGGCGGCCAGGTCCTCCGGGGTGCATGCGACCCAGCGGCCATCCGGTGAAACCGAGAATCCCCGGAAAAGATCCCCCGGCAGGTCCAGCGCTTTTCGCTCCGTGCCGTCCGGCTGCAAGCGGTAGAGTGGGCTTCCATTGCCTTCCTGCGCATAATAGAAAACGTCGCCTGAGGCGACGAGCTGGACACCGCGCGACTGCCTGGCGGAGAGCTTTCGTGGAGGCGATCGCCGGTCGAGCGGGGCGATCCACAGATCGAAAGCCGAATCGCGGTAGGCCACCGACTTCCCATCGGGGGACAAACTCCACCCGTGTGGCGCCTTCACGCCAGGCAGTGCAATCTCGCTCCGGCCGGTCTCCAGATCGCTAACCCACAACTCGGCCCCTGGGTTGCCGCGCAGGACGACCGTGTAGTACAGCTTGGTTCCTTCCGCCGTGAAGGCAGGCGCATCTGCGTCGCCCTCGCCCGACACCTGGCGGTCGCCCTTGGCGTCGTGGACCCACACGCTACGAATCGACGTTCCGGCGGATGTGTACAGCGACCGCCCGTCGGGCGAAACCGTCACACCCTGCTCTTCGGTGGGACCAAATGTGAGCTGCTCGGGTTTGTCGCCGCCCACCGCCTGCCGCCAGATGTGCGATCCCTGGCCGGCTTTGGCGGAGAAGTACATCCACTTGCCGTCGGGCGCCCACGCGGCCGCGGTGCATTGGGAGGGGATGGGTCCCACCTGGCGGCCCGGCGAGCCGCCGTCGAATGGCACCAGCCGGCACGGGCCCCAGCCGGATTCCATCTCGACGATCAGCACCTGCTTGCGATCGGGCGAAAGAGCGGAAAAATGCGCCATGCCATTCTCGCTCGGCGGGGCGTAGACGTTACGGTATTCCGCGCGGCTTTCGGCCGCGGCCCCAACCGCCATATGCCTGCCCTTCTTGATTTCCGAGAACATGACGCGCTGGCTGTCGATCCAGTTCAGGCCCTCGGCATTGGGCAACATGAGTCGCGGTTCGCCGCCCGCGAGCACCGGCACGACCCAGGTGTCCCATCCGCCGACGGTGTAGGCGATGCGCGACCCGTCGGGTGAGAACGACGGATACATCTTGGGACGCCCATCACGGGTGATCTGCACCGGTTGCCCGTCCGGCAGCATCTTCACGTAGATTTCGTTCCGGCCGACAAACCAATTATCGCCGCGGGTGAACGCGAGCATGCGTCCGTCGGGCGAGAGTGCAGGGGCGGTGGCGGCATCCGGAAAGCTGGTGATCTGCCGCCACTCGAGACCGACGGCAGCGGGCTTCTTCGGCGAGCGCAGGAAGGCGAAGCCGGCAATCGCCGCAGCCGCCATCAGCGCCGCGCACGCCGCCGGCCAGATCCAACGGAGGCGGCCGGCAGGACTCGCGGCGGCGACGGCCTGGGTGGCGGAGGTGCGTCCCGTGTCGCGCCGCAGGCGCTTCAGATCGGCCACCAGGTCGGAAGCCGACTGATAGCGGACCTCGCGGTCCTTCTCGATGGCCTTCCGCACGAGCGTGTCGAACTCCGCCGGGAGGGCCGGATTCAGGCGCACGGGCGATTCGGGGACGCGGTTCAGGATGCCGTCGAACACCACCGCGATGGTGTCGCCGGGGAAGGGCAGCCGCCCGGTCGCCATCTCGTAGAGGACCACGCCGAACGAGAACAGGTCGGTGCGGGCGTCGACCTCCTGGCCGCGCGCCTGTTCCGGAGACATGTAGCTCGCGGTGCCCACCGCCGAGCCGGGGCTGGTGAGCTCGCCCTCCATCGCCACCGTGGGAGCTTCGGCCAGGTCGGCAGGGCGGGGGCCCACCTGCTTGGCGAGTCCGAAGTCCAGGATCTTGGGCTGGCCGTCGGTGCTGATAAAGATGTTGGCGGGCTTGATATCGCGATGGACGATGCCTTTGGCGTGGGCCGCGGCGAGGGCGCTGCCGATCTGGACGGCCCAGTCCAGCAGATCGTCGAAGGGCACGGGCTGGCGCGCGATGCGCTTTTGGAGCGTCGCCCCTTCGAGCAGTTCGAGCGCCAGGAAGGGACGGCCCTCCCATTCGCCGACGTCGAAGATGGTGCAGATACCGGGGTGGCTCAGCGCGGACGCGGCGCGCGCCTCGCGCTGGAAGCGCTCCAGCGCCAGCGGATCGCCTGAGAAACTGTCGGGCAGGAATTTCAGCGCCAGGCGACGGCCCAGCCGGGTGTCTTCGGCTTCGAAGACCTCGCCCATGCCGCCGCCGCCGATCTTGCGGATCACCCGATAGTGCGATACCGTCGTGCCGATCACTGGGAGCCAGTATACTATCGGCATGCTGTTTGGCGTTCGACTCCCGGCATTCCTCGCGGCAATGGCGATTCCACTGGCCGCCCAGAATCGCAGCGTGCGTCTCGAAAGCCTGTCCTGGAAAGAGGCGGCGGACGTCCTGACCCCGCAGACCATCGTGATGATTCCACTGGGGGCGGCGTCCAAAGAGCATGGACCGCACCTGAAACTGAGCAATGATTTCCTCATGGCTGAATACCTGACCAAGGAAGTGATGGCACGGACCGCGGTGGTGGTGGCGCCCACGGTCAACTACCATTTCTATCCGGCCTTCGTCGAGTACGCGGGGGCCACGTCCTTACGCCTGGAGACGGCCCGGGACCTGATCGTCGACATCTGCCGCGGGCTGGCGCATTTCGGGCCGCGCAAGTTTTACATTCTCAACACCGGCGTGTCGACGATTCGCGCGCTCACTCCGGCGGCGGAGCAACTGGCGCGCGAGGGGATCGCGATGCGCTTCACGGACATCCTGAACGCGTCCGCCGAGGTGGAAAAGCAGGTGAAGCAGGAGCCGAAGGGCACCCACGCGGACGAGCTCGAGACCTCGATGATGCTGTACATCGCGCCTGAATCCGTGGACATGAGCAAAGCGCAAAGGGACTTTCCCAGCGGCAGCCCTTTACAGTGGCGCGATCCGAAGGCCGCGAACTTTTCGCCGAGCGGCATCTTCGGCGACGCGACGCTGGCGACCCGCGAGAAGGGAGAAAAGATCGTGCGCGCCCAGATCGATTTCATCGTCCGTGAGATCCAAGCTCTGCGCGCGCAGTGACACGTTTTACTTGCGGAACTTCTCCCGCCGCACAATCCCGGCGCCCTCGCGGACGACCACAAGTTGGTCGCACGCCACCTTGAGCAGCATCTCCCGATTTCCGTTCGGCCAGCGAGGCCCTGGCCGCGCAAAGCGCCCAAAGGCAGCGTAAGCAGCTTCGCAAACTCGCGGTGCGTCCGGCTCACGGCTTCCAGCGCAGCATTGCCGCGCGTCAACCCGCCCTACTGGTGGCGCAGGGCGATCGCCGGATCGACCCGCATCGCCCGGCGCGCCGGGATCGTGCAGCCCAGCGTAGCCGCGCCGATGAGGGCCGCTTACGATGCCTTGCGCGCTCGCCACCCGCATCGATCCGCGCGACGAGACCAACTACCTGGACGTGATGTCGCTCTCGGTCGCCCACGAGGACTGGGACTTGAGCCTGGAGAATCTCCGCCGTTGCCCTGGCAAACATTGCCAACCCTTCCCGGGTGCGCTTGCAGCGGGGCGCGCCGCCGCTCAGAACTGGAAGACGGCGAGCACACCGGCGTGGTCGGAGGCGAAGTAGGGCCATTGATTCGCGACGGGACCAGGCGCCAGGATGTGTTCCACACCGATAACGCTCAGCCCCTGCGAGAAGATCAGGTCGATGCGCTCGAAGGGGAGCGAGGGCGCGAAGAAGGGCGGCGGAAACTGGTCTTCCAGGTACAAGGGCCAGGTTGGTCCGGGCCCGCTGCCGGCGCTGGTCCAGGTGTCCACGTAGCCGGCTGTCTGAATCAGGGCTGCGGTGGCGGTGTTGTCGGGGCCAGGCCCCGCAGCGCCCAGGATCGCATCCGAGTTGAAGTCCCCGGCGATCACCACCGGCACAGTGCCGTTGCGCAACTCGTGGATCAACTGGTTAGCCTGCGCCGTCTGGACGGCGGTGGCAGTCGGGTCGCCTGGGACGGGGCTCTGCAGGTGGGTGTTGACCAGGCGGAAATGGCGGTTGCCGGTGTGCACGATGGCGGACACCCAGCCCGAGGGCGCCTGCAGTTCGCCGATCGAGTATACCGCATCGAAGGTGCTGGCATGGACGTCGGAAAGATGGAAGGCGGGCGGGCGCAGGTCGGCCCGGATCAGGAGCACGTCGCGGTCGGTGATGCGGAGAGCGCCCCCCGAGGCTTTGGGCAAGGCGATATCCGTGAGAGAATTCACGGCCACGACGTCGTAGGGGACGCCATTGGCGGCGAGGCTGGAGAGCAGCAGTTGGAGTTGATCGACCAGGACCGTGGTCGCGGTGTCGACCGACGCGCCAGTGCGCCACAGAGTGGCCTCCTGCAGTGCGAGGAGGTCAGGTTTCTTAGCCGCCACACTGGTGGCAAGCAAGGCCGCGCGCTGAGGGATGTCCGCGGCCAGGATCTCCTGATACGTAAGTTCGACGCCGACACCGGTGGGGAATACTCCCAGGAGTTCGCCGATGGCGAAAGTCAGGTCCGTGCCGGCATCCATGTTCTGGGTCATGATTTTGACAGGCGCCGGTCCTGCGGCAAAGCCCCAGGCGGTTACGGCGAGCACGAGGCAAAGAAAGACGGTCAGCTTTCGAATCATAAGAACCTCCGTAATGCGAGTTAGTGGCAAGCGCGGCCGTCGTCACACGGGGGGGACTGTGACACTGAGCACGAGAAACCGCGCTGAACTGTCACTCCGACTTATAAGATAAACAATTCCGAAAAGCAAGGGGGAGAGCGAGCCAAAATTCCCTCGATAGTACCGAGTTACTCCACAGACCTCGGAAACCTCTCCGTCCGCACGATTCCCTTTCCCTCTTGAATCACGACAAGCTGGTCGCAGCCCACCTTCCCCACCATCTCCCGATTTCGTTCGGCCAGCGAATCTCCAGATCCGCGCTGGTCACCGAACCCCGCCCGAAATGCAGCCGCGGATCGCTGGCCGAATAGAGACTCGACTGGCTCAACACCTCCTGCGCCTGCACGCGACCCCCATACCTCGCCTGGAGCAGGCGGATGAGCTTGTCCATTTGTCCAGGCTGGCGCCGGCGATGAAGGCCGTCCGCTCGAAAGGCCCTCGTCCCGGCCGATTCCGATTCCGCCCTCAGTCCGAAGCTCGTCCGCGGCCGGAAGATCGAGACCATCGCCCCCAACGGAGCGAACCCGCACAAACTGGCCGGCGGGCAGCGCCAACGTTTCCATCTTGCGGACATACTTCTCGCGCGGCGCAAGCAGGGCATCGGGCTATACACTATTAGAATCCCGATGATCAGCGAACAGGAACTGCGCGAGAAGCTGCGCAAGATCACCGCCCTTTTCGAAGGCGCCACCACCGTAGGAGAGCGAAGCGCGGCGGCCGCCGCCATCGAACGGGTCAAGAAAGCGCTCACCGCCATGGTCCACACGGAGCCGGCGGTGGAGATGCAGTTTTCGATGAGGGACCACTGGCACCGGCGCCTGTTTGCGGCACTGTGCCGGCGGTACGGCCTGAACCCCTACCGCTATAAGCGGCAGCGCCTCACGACGGTCGTGGTGCGGGCGCCGCGGTCGTTTGTGGACAAGACGTTGTGGCCGGAATACCTGGAACTGACGAAGGCGCTCGACGAGTATATGAATGAGGCTACCGAGCGGATCATTCGCGAGGAGGTCTATCGCGACGCCCGGGATGCGCCGGAGCGGGCGGGGTAGGTTCGCAGGGCGGTTGGGCAATAATAGGGTATGGCCACACAGGTTGCCGATCTCTTGGGCGGAGAGCGAGTTCTCGGGAAGGCTGTCAGGTCAAATCTCGACCTGACACTGCGACGCGCGAAGGCCTGCCGGCGGAGTCGGCAATTCGACTGGCAGAATCGATCCTCGAATCGGAGCAGGTCGCGTGGGCGGCCCTATCCACCCCCATCGAACCCACACTCTGGCCGATCGGCGCGGTAATCCATGCGATGCAACCGCTTGGCCGGTTGACTCCCGAGCAATCCGACGTCGTGTTTCGAACCACCAGCGTCATGGCGCGGGCAATCGATGTGCTGGGAGACGAGAAGAAGGCAGCTCATTGGCTCATGACTGCAAATCGCGCGTTGGGTGGAGAGGTTCCGATGACGATGCTCGACACTTCGGCAGGGACGCACGAGATCGAGGCGATCCTGGATCGCGTGGAATAGGCCGTGTAAGCCGATGACGGGCTGGCCGGGATCGCGCTCCATGAGTCACAACTCCAAAAATGCCTATGCTACAAGCAATATCTTCCCGCTGCCAGAACGTGACGGGCGATCTGGCGGCCGAGGCTTATGGTGTCCGCGGGTTCGTACTTGGAGAGCCTCCGCAGAATCGCCATCTGGGTGCGCAGCATGTCGCCTTCGGCCACGGTCGCGATTACCTTGCGGGCCGACGACTCCACGCTCTGAGCGGCCTTCGCGGTGTAGTACTGCGTCAGCGCGACCGCCTGTTTTGCGCCCGCTTCGCCGCGGTTGGCCCGCAGTTTTTCGGCGCGCAGAATGGCGGACTCCATGGCGTAGACCTCGATGATGCAGTCGGCCAGCGCACCCATGACTTCCTGCTGGTCGGCGAGGGCCTGCATGTACTTCTGCGAGGCCGCGCCGGCTGCGAACAGCGAGAGCTTCTTGGCATTGGCCAGCAGCTTGTGCCCGGCGGCGAGCGGGCCTTCGTGATCTTCGCCCGTGGTGGGGCCGGACATGACTTCGTCCATGAGTTGCTTAATGGCGGCGAGCAGCGGCAACTGGCCGGCCACCGCGCGCTTCATCAGCCATCCGGTGATGATCAGGCGGTTGATCTCGTTGGTGCCTTCGAAGATGCGGTTGATGCGCGAATCGCGGTACGCGCGCTCGGCGGGGTACTCCTCCACGTAGCCGTATCCGGCGAAGATCTGGACGACATGGTCCACCACCATGTCCAGCATCTCCGATCCCCACACCTTCAGGATGGAGCACTCGACGGCGTACTCTTCGATGCGCTTCTGGATCTCGCGCGAAGCTCCCGGCGCGCTGGTGTCCACATCGGCCAGCGCCGCGTCGATCATCCCGATGGTGCGGTACACCAGCGATTCGCCGACGTAAATTCCCGCCGCGCTCTCGGCGAGCTTCTCCTGAATGAGGCCGAATTCGGAAATGGTCTTGCCGAATGCTTTGCGTTCCTTGGCGTACTGAATGGCGTCCTGCAAACCGTTGCGCGCTCCGCCGACGCAGGCCGCGCCCAGTTTGAAGCGGCCGATGTTCAGGATGTTGAAGGCGATGTGGTGCCCCTTGCCGACCTCGCCCAACAGGTTCTCCACCGGCACCTGGCAATCGGCGAGGATCAGCGGGCAGGTGGAGGATCCGCGGATGCCGAGCTTGTGCTCTTCGGGTCCGACGGAGAAGCCCGGGGTGTTGCGCTCGATGAGGAAGGCGGAGAATTTTTCGCCGTCCACCTTGGCGAAGACGGTGAAGAGGTCGGCGAAACCGCTGTTGGAGATCCACATTTTCTCGCCGTTCAGCACGTAGTGCCGGCCATCGGCGGACAGCACGGCGCGCGTGCGGCAGTTCATGGCATCGGAAGCCGAGGAGGACTCCGACAGCGCGTAGGCGCCGATCCACTCGCCGGTCGCGAGCTTGGGCAGGTACCGCTGCTTCTGCGCGCCGGTGCCGTACCATACGATGGGCAGGGTGCCGATGCCCACGTGCGCACTGAACGCCACCGAGAAGCTGCCCAGCTTGCTGATCGACTCGGCGACGATGGCGGAAGTGACCTTGTCCATTTCGAGGCCGCCGTAGGCCTCGGGAACGTCCACCGCCATCAGGCCGAGATCGCCCGCCTTGCGCAGCAGGCTCCTGGTCACGTCGAAATTCTTGGCCTCGATCTCCGCGGCCATGGGCAGGACTTCGTTGGTGGTGAACTCGACGGCGGTCTTGGCGATCTGCCGGTGTTCGTCGGAGAAGTCCTCCACGGTGAAGATGTCTTGCGGTTGGCGTTCTTCGGTGAGAAAGCTGCCGCCTTTTACGCGCATCGCCGTTGCTTGTGTTTTGGCCGTCGCCATTGTGTTCACCTCTAGTTCAGATTCTCGAAAATCCCGGCGGCGCCCATGCCGCCGCCCACGCACATCGTCACCAGGCCGTACTTCGCGCCGCGCCGCTTCATCTCCTGGATCAGGCTGGCGGTGAGCTTGGCGCCGGTGCAGCCGAGCGGATGGCCGAGCGCGATGGCCCCGCCGTTCACATTGACTCTCGCCATGTCGAGTCCCAGCACCTTGATGACTGCCAGCGATTGCGCGGCGAATGCCTCGTTGAGCTCGATCACGTCGATCTGGTCCAAGGTCAGTCCCGCCAGCTTGAGCGCTTTGGGGATGGCGTACACCGGTCCCACACCCATCTCCTCGGGAAGGCATCCGGCATAGGCGTAAGCGGCCAGGCGGGCGAGCGGCTTGATGCCCAGGGCCCGCGCGCGTTCCACAGACATTACCACAGCCGCGGCTGCGCCGTCGGAGGTTTGCGAAGAATTGCCCGCGGTCACGCAGCCCTTCGCGTGGAACACCGGCTTGAGTTTTGCGAGGGCTTCGAGCGAAGTGTCGGCGCGCGGACCTTCATCGACTTGAAACAGGATCTCCGTCTTCTTCGGCTTGGACTTGCCGTCGGGCGTGACAAAGGTGACGGGCACCGGCACGATCTCCTGCGCGAACTTGCCGGCGGCCTGCGCGGCCAGCGCCTTCCGATGGCTGGAGAAGGCAAACTGGTCGGCCTGTTCGCGGTCGATGCCGTAGTGCCTGGCCACGCGCTCGGCGGTCAGTCCCATCGAAAGGTACGAATCCGGGTAATGTTCCAGAAGCCAGGGATTAATAGAGATCTTGTTGCCGCCCATGGGCACGAGGGACATGGACTCGGCGCCGCCCGCGACGATCACGTCCGCGCCTCCGCCGCGGATGCGCTCGGTGGCCAGCGCGATGGATTGCAGCCCGGAAGAGCAGAAGCGGTTGACGGTCATGGCTGCGGATTCGATGGGAACGCCCGCGCGCAGGGAGGCGATGCGCGCCATGTTCATTCCCTGCTCGGCTTCCGGCATGGCGCAGCCGATGATCACGTCTTCGACTTCCTTTTTGTCCAGCGCCGGCACACGTGCGAGCGCGCCCTGGATGGCGATGGCGCCGAGGTCATCGGGCCTGGTGGCGCGCAACGTTCCTTTGGGCGCTTTGCCTACGGGCGTCCTTACCGCGCTGACGATTACCGCGTCTCTCATGGTGGTTCTCCTTACGCGCGATTACTCTCTTTTCGAGGCAGTGAAGAAAAACAGATTTTGGCCACGAATGAACACGAATGAACACGAATAAGACCAATGAGTGATTTGCTTTCTTATTCGTGTTCATTCGTGTTCATTCGTGGCCAAAACTCTTCTTAATTCCGCAGCGGCTTCCCGCTCTTCAGCGTGAAGGCAATCCGCTCCTGAGTTTTCTTCTCTCCGCAGAGCGACAGGAAAGCCTCCCGCTCCAAATCCAGCAGATACTGTTCGCTGACCGCGGAGCCCGGCGTAACATTGCCGCCGCAGAGCACGTACGCGACCCAGTTCGCCACCTTCACATCGTGGCCGCTGATGTAGTCGCCTTCGCGCATCATGTGAACGCCCAGCTTCAGCGTAGCGAGCAGGTTCTGGCCCGGCGCCGGAACGTCCGTCCGCGGGATGGGCGCGGCGTAGCCGGCGTGGGCGATTTCGCGCGCGACATCCTTGGCATCGATGAGAAGCCTCTCGCGGTTCATGGTCACGCAATCGCTCGGCGACAGGAAGCCCAACCGGCGGGCCTCCGCGGCCGACGTCGAAACCTTGGCCATGGCGACGGTTTCGAAGTTGCGCCGCAGGGCTTCCAACAACTCGACGGATTCGCTGCGCCCGCCCTCGCGCACGGACGCTGCGGCGTCGATGGCGTGCAGGGTCATCTCCTTGCAGCCGCCGCCACCGGGCAAGAGGCCGACACCGGTCTCGACCAGCCCCATGTAGAGCTCGGCATGCGCCTGCCGGCGCGCGGAATGCATGGCGATCTCCGCGCCGCCGCCGAAGCAGAAGCCGAAGGGCGCGGTCACGACCGGCCGCGGGCAGAACTTGATGGCCGCGGTCATCTTCTGAAAGGCTTGGATGGCGAGATCCACGTCGTCCCATTCGCCCTCCTGGCTGCTCAGCAGCAGTTGCATCAGGTTCGCACCGACGGAGAAGTTGCCGGTATCGCCCGAGATCACGAAGGCGGAGAAGTTGCGCACGGCGTCGCTATCGGGGCGCAGCGTGCCGGTCACCAGGCGAACGATATCTTCCCCAATGGCGTTCTTCGTCGAGTGGAACTCCAGGCAGGCGACGCCATCGCCGAGATCGACCAGCGAGGCGCCGGGGTTCTTGCGCACCACGCCGTGCGACGCTTTGAAGTCGGCCACGCGTGCGATGCCCTCGGCCTTCACGAGGGGCTCGAAAGTCCCGGCGGCCAGGTTGAAGCATTCGCGGCCGTGGTCGCGGTACCATGCGGCGCCGCCGGCGGACAGCAGTTTTTCGACCGATGCGCTCACCGGTTCGCCGGCGGCCCTCATGCGATCCACGGTCCCGCGCACGCCCGCCGCATCCCAGAGCTCGAAGGGGCCCATCTCCCAGTTGAAGCCCGAGCGCATGGCACGATCCACACTGGCGGGTTCGCCGGCGATCTCGGGAAGGCAATCGGCGGCGTAGTTCCACAGGCCGCTCAACAAGCGCCAGTGGAAGCGGGCGGCCTTGTCCTTGCGGACATCGCCGCTGAGCAATTGCGCGAGCCGCTCGGGCAACCGCTCCGCGTTCTTCGCCATTTCGAGCGTAGGAAACTTGACGCGCGCAGCCGGCTGGTATTCGAGCGTCTTCCAGTCGAGCGCGAGCCGCACTTCCTGGCCTTCGCTGTCCCGCTCCTTCTTGTAGAAGCCCTGTTTCGTCTTGTCGCCGAGCCAGCGCCTCTCGATCATCGTCTGCACGAATGCCGGAATCGCCATCTGCTCTTCCGCGCCGGCACGTGACCGCGGGAAGTTGCGCGCCACGTGTACGAGCACGTCGATCCCCACCAGGTCGGCCAGGCGAAATGTCCCGCTGCGCGGCCAGCCGATGGCGGTTCCGGTGAGCGCGTCGACCTCCTCGATGGAGAGGTCTTCGGACTGCATCAGGCGCACGGCTTCGAGCATGATGAACACGCCGATGCGGTTGGCGATGAAGTTCGGGGTGTCGCGGGCGAAGACCACCTCTTTGCCGAGGCGCAGGTCGGCGAAACGCGCGATGGCATCGATCACCGCGGGATCTGTTTCCGGGGCGGGAATAATCTCGGCGAGCCGCATGTAGCGCGGCGGGTTGAAGAAATGCACGCCAAACCAGCGGCGGCGGACCGCCTCCGGCACGTTCGCGGCGATGGATGCGACAGGCAGGCCGGAGGTGTTGGTGGTCAGGATGGCGTCGGCCTTCAAGTGCGGTGCAATCTTGTCGAGGAGCGCCTGCTTGATGGCGAGATTTTCGGTCACCGCTTCGATCACCCAGTCGCAGTCGCGGAGCGCCGCCAGATCGTCGTCGAAATTGCCGACACTTATGCGCGCGGCAAACGACGGGTCGTAAAAAGCCGCGGGCTTGCTTTTCTTGAGGGCTTCGAGAGCCTGCGCGGCGATCGCGCTGCGGGGGCCGGCCGGCGCGGGGATATCCAGCAGCACCACCGGCACACCGACGTTCGCCAGATGTGCGGCGATGCGCGAGCCCATGGTCCCGGCTCCCAGGACCGCGGCCTTGCGGATGAGAGGGGCCCGTGCGGGCGGCGACACTCCGGCTTCGGCCCCGGAACGGGCAAGCGGTTTTAAGACTGTTTCAGCGGTCATTCGATCTCTCCTGATGCCAAGGGCCCGCTTGCTTGCGCGCGCGGCTCAGTACCGTGAGGGGGCGGGTTCTTCCCCGGGCGGCCAAACCTTGGGTTAAAGTCCTGGCAAACTGCGCGGCGATTTCTTCGGCGGAAAGCGCGCCCTCAGGCTCGTACCACTGGCAGATCCAGTTCACGGCGCCGGCGATGGAAAACGCGGCGATCTTGGGATCGCACTCGGTGATCGACCCGTCGGCGATGCCTTCCTGGATGAACGAGCGCAGGCGGCGGTCGATCTTCCTCTTATAGGCGCGCACTTCCACCAGCGCGTCGCTCGAGAGGTCGCCTTCATCCAGCCGCATCACGCACCGTCCGAAATTGACAGTCATGACATTGGCGTATGCGTAGATGAAAGCCTCGACCTTCTCCAGTCCTGTGCCGCAGTGCGTCGCGATATCGTTGAGAATCTCCGCAATGAGTCCCGTCCCTAAACGGTAGCACTCCAGGAGGATCTCTTCCTTGTTGCGGAAATAGTGATACAGGGCGGGTTTGGTGATGTTCAGCCGTTCGGCGACATCGTTCAAAGAAGTACGGCCGTAGCTCTTTTCCAGAAACAATTGTGCAGCGGTCTGCAACACGGCTTCGCGCTTGGTAGCGGGATCGCGGCGGCGGCTGGTGAAGGCTTTCCAGTGCGATGGCGAAGCGGCGTCTTTCATGACGTATGATGCGGGCCAACGGGCCAACGTTCGACACGCGAGCGCGCAACTGATATCTTACCCACGGGTAAGAAAAAACGCAATCCGTCTAAGTCTGCCCATTGCCGACGAGTTTACAGGCCGATCGATCAAGAGTCGGGCCTGGCCCGCCCGACCGCCCCTTACGTCGCCGTGCCCAGGCCGGAAATGCCGCTGCGGCACAGCGACTGGCCGCCGTCGCACACATATACGGCGCCGGTGATAAAGGACGCCGCGCCGGAAGAGAGGAAGAGCGCCAAGTCGGCCAACTCGTCCTTGGCGCCGTACCGCCGCAGCGGAATGCTCCGCTCCACGGCGCGCCGCGCCTCCTCGGTGGGGGCCAGGCGGCGCATGCCTTCGGTATCGTCGGTCGGGCCGGGCGTGATGCAGTTGGCGCGGATGCCTTCCCCGCCCCACTCCAGAGCCAGAGTCTTGGTTAGCAGTTCCACACCGGCCTTCGCCGCGCACACATGGGCCTGCCAGGCTAGCGGTATGGTGGCGTGATTGGCCGAGATGCTGATGATGGACGCGCCCGGCTTGCGCAAGAAAGCGTAAGCCGCACGGCAGGTATTGAAGGTCCCGAGCAGGTCGATATCGATCACGGCCTTGAATCCGTTGGCCGACATGCCGGCCACCGGGGCCGGAAAATTCCCGGCGGCTCCGCAGAGCAGGATATCGATCTCGCCGAGCTGCTCGCGGGTCTTCCGAAGCGCCTTTTCGACGTCGGAGTAATTGCGAACGTCCAGACTGGCGGTTTCCGCGATCCCGCCCGCGGCGCGAATGCCGGACGCGGCCGCATCGAGTTTTTCCCGCTTGCGTCCAATCAGCAGGACCGCAGCTCCGTGCTCCGCGAACCGTTCGGCTATTCGCAGCCCGATGCCGCTGCCTCCGCCCGTTATTACGGCGACTTTGTTCTTCAACAGATTGGGCCGAAAGATGCTTTCCATGATGGAGCAGAATAGCATAGCGGCGCCGAAGGACAGGCCGGGAGGCTGTCCCACTTGCTGTATCCTGAGTATTGCCTCTGCTCTCCATTCTGATCCCGGTGTACAACGAGGAGGAATTCATTCGCGCGGTACTGGACCGCGTCCTGGCGGCGCCGCTGCCCGCGACCGCCCACGCCCAGGATCGCGAGTTGATCGTGGTCGACGATGCCTCCACCGATGGAACCCCCGAGGCCATCCAGGAATTCATTCGCGAGCACCCAGGCGCGCCCATCCGGTTGCTGCGCCACGAGCGCAACAGGGGCAAGGGAGCGGCCGTGCGCACGGCTCTCGAGCAGGCGCGCGGCGAATTCACCATCATTCAGGATGGCGATCTGGAGTATGACCCGCGCGAATATGGCAAACTGCTCGCGCCCCTGCTGGCGGGCGACGCCGACGTGGTTTACGGTTCGCGCTTCGTGGTGGCCGGGGAGCGCCGCGTGCTCTACTTCTGGCACGCACTGGCGAATCGTCTCCTCACCACGATCTGCAACATCTTTGCCGACCTGAATCTCACCGATATCGAGACGTGCTACAAGATTTTCCGCACTCCCCTGATCCAGAGCATCCCCATTCACAGCGACCGCTTCGGCATCGAACCGGAAGTCACGGTCAAGCTGGCCAAGCGCCAGGCCCGTATCTACGAAGTGCCGATCACGTATCACGGCCGCACCTACGAAGAAGGCAAGAAGATCGGGTTCAGCGACGCCGTGGCGGCGGTTGGAGTGCTTCTGCGGACATGGCTGTCCAGCGACATATATAAGGATGAGGGGCCGGCTATCCTCCACGTGCTCTCCAACGCCAATCGGTTCAACCGTTGGATGGCCGACGTGGTATCGCCATACCTCGGCGCAAGCGTGCTGGAGCTGGGCGCCGGAATGGGCAATCTATCGCGCTTGCTTTCGCCGCGGCGGCGGCGCTACGTCGCCACCGATATCGACGAAGAACATCTTTCGCGCCTGCGCTTCCGGCTCCAGCATCGGCCCAATCTCGAGACCGCCATCTGCGACCTGATGCGGCCGGAACACTTCGAGCCGTTCCGTGCGCAGATGGATTCGGTGGTGTGCCTGAACGTGGTCGAGCACATAGCGGATGACCTGCTGGGGCTGCGCAACATCTACTCCGCGCTGCGTCCCGGCGGCAGAGCGGTCGTCCTGGTCCCGCAGGGCCAAGGCGTCTATGGAACGCTCGACGAGGTGTTGGGCCATTTCCGGCGGTATTCCCGAAGCGAGCTGGAATCGAAGATGACGAAGTGCGGCTTCCGCGTGGAGCGTGTGCTCGAATTCAACCGCATCACCTATCCTGGCTGGTTCGTCAACGGCCGCATCCTCCGCAAACGGAGCTTCAGCCGTTTCCAGCTTTCAACGTTCGATGCGTTGGTGCCCCTGTGGCGGCGGATCGATCGGCTGCTGCCCTGGCCTCCGACGTCGGTGATCGGCATCGGTGTGCGCGATTAGGCGCTTACAGCGCCAACATCGACAAAATCTTGTCGATGTTGAGGAGTCAGAAGTCTGGAGTCAGGAGACAGAATGGGACTACTTGCAGGTCCGGCTGTGCGGGGGCGTTCCGGGCTTCTGACTTCTGACTTCCTCGACTCCTGCGGCCCGGCAGGGACGCCTCCGTGTTTATGTCCACGCCGAGACCTCCCGCCCGCAGCTTTCGCGACCTGCTGGTGTGGCGCAAAGCGCACGAGTTCGTGCTGGCCGTCTATGGATTCACGGCTGGTTTTCCCAGGCAGGAACCCTACGGTCTGGCGTTGCAAATGCGGCGCGCGGCAGTCTCCATTCCAGCCAATATCGCCGAAGGGTTTCGCCGACGCGGGAAGGCCGACAAAGCGCGTTTCATGAACCAGGCGGAAGGTTCCCTGGAGGAAAGCCGCTACTACTTGATTCTGGCGCAGGTCCCCGGCTATGGAGACGTTGCCAAACTGGCCAGCACCCTGGAGAGAGTCAGCCGCATGCTCAACGCCTACGCCGCCGGCATTCTGACTCCTGACTCCCGACTCCTGACTTCTGACTCCGATCCGCATCGGATCAAGAGCGAAGCCCTTGCCTAGTTAGAGAAACCGCTGCTACGGCGAGAGACGGTGCAATTCGAGCTTTCCAAATGTCCCGTCTTTCACTCCGCGATGGTTTTCGGTGGTCCAAGGGGTGAGAGAGATGTAGAAGACCCATGCGGGATCCGGAAACAGGTTCGGTGTAATTGCGCGCGCGGCTGTCAGCGAGCCGGCATAGGCCCGCAGCGGCGGGGCCCACGTCTCCAAGGTGAGAATCTGGTAATCGGCACAGCGGCAGGTGCTCAGATAGGGTCCCAGCCGCTGCGATTCTCCCGTGGTTCCGCGGCAAACGTAGTAGTTGAACGCCGGCGCGCTGTACAGGTCTACGACCACAGTACGAACGGGCGGTGTTCGGGCAGGCAAATAATCGAGCATGCCGGCCATCTGTTGGTGCGTGGAGAGCGAAGGCAGGTCGTCGAGCACATGTGGTTCCGCGGCGCCGATCCACAGCGGGATCAGACACATCGCAGCCGGCAGCACGACCACCAACCTGCCTTGCGCCGCAAATGAAACGGCAACCGAAGCGCCGGCTGCCATGAACACGCACAGGAACGAATCGTGCCTGGTTCCACCATACGGATAGACGGCCAATAGCCCGGCAGCGGCGGTGACCACAAACGGCAACACCAGAGAAAGGGCCGGTATTCTGCGCCTTCCCGGCATGCCCGCCTTTCCCCAGAGGATCAGACCGATCCCGGCCAGGAAGACGAAGACCATCCAGGTTCCGACCCTGGCGTTGGCGAAGACAAACCCGAACAGACGGCCGGTGGCGGCGGACAGAAAATCGAACGGTCCCTGGGATTCCGGATGATAGTAGGACGCGCGCAACCAGTTTTGCCGCGCGTAGAGTTCCGCGGGGCTGCCTACGAGCCCGCGCAGGTGAGTCGCCCACGCCACCGCCATGAGGCCGGCCGCCGCCACCTGGATTGCAGCCCATTCCGCCGCCAGTCTCCACGGCAGTTCTTTCCGCAGAATGCGCACCAGGGCGTAGACCCCGGCTGCCGCGGTGAACCAGGCGGACATATACATGGTGAGCAGGGCTAGCAGCAGGGCGGCGCCGAACAGCCGCATCCATTTTGCCGATCGCTCCCGGAAAGCCCGCTCCAGGCAATACATCGAACAGACAATGAAGAACGTATGGACCGCATAATGGCGCACCTGCGCCGACAGGATCACCAGTTCGGGGGAAAAGCCGAGAATACAGGCAGCGGCCAGCCCTGCGCCCTTGCCAAATGTATCTGCGACCCACCGGTACGCCACCATCGGAGTCAGCGCGCCCGCCAGAATCCCGGGCATCCGGAAATAGCGCTCCGAGCCTCCGAAAAAAGTCAGGAAATGGAGCGCGAAATTCATGAGCGGACCATAATTGTGGACCAGCCCCGCCCGATACACGTTGCCCAACCCCGATTTCATGGCGGTAAGAAGGATCCACGCTTCGTCCGAGTGAAAGTAGGTTCCGCCGGCGGTCACGAACCGCAGATAAAGGCCGGCGGCCACGATGCAGCACACCACCGAACCCACGTGCGCGACCAGCCACGATTCCGCGGCTTCGAACCAACGCCCGATCGCGTTGGGACCGGGGTCCGAAGCCACCGCCGCCGGCTGCTTCGGCGGGGGCGGAGGTTCTGCGATCGCGACCCTCTTGTTCTTCCTCTTTCCGGAATTAGGCATGATCGGCCCGGTGTCTGTTGCGGCTAAACAGCATACCATTTCAGGCGCGGGGTCATGTGGGGGTCTCTTTCGCCGGGCGGCGGGTATTATGATGACTGAAATGACGCAGCCCGGGAGATCGGTGGCCGACCCGCGAGAGCTGCTGTTCCGCAACCTCCATCGCCGGAAGATACCCGGTCTCGACGGCATCCGCGGCATTGCCGCTCTCACGGTGGTCGCGTTCCATGCGATCAGCACGCGCGCGCCGGGAGGCTTCGCGGTCCTGATGTTCTTTATCCTCTCGGGCCTGCTGATTACGTGGCTGCTGCTGACCGAGCGGCACAAAACGGGCGGAGTCGATCTGCGGGCATTCTATCTGCGGCGCGCGTTGCGGCTGTTACCGCCCCTGTTCGTTCTGCTGGTGTGGGAAGGGGTGGTGCGCTTCCCGCCCTCCACGGGAGGCCGGATTCTCGCCGCCGCCCTGTATTACGCGAACTACTATGGCACGATCTACGGGCCCGAGTGGGCCCTTTCGCACACGTGGTCGCTGGCGATCGAAGAGCATTTCTACCTGATCTGGCCGGCGATCTTCCGCAGATCCACGGACCGCGACAGGTTACTCAAGGGTCTGATGGCCGCCGCTGTTCTGAGCGCGCTCTACCGGCTGGACTTCGGGTACGCCTTCAGTGCGGAGTATGTGGGGTTGGCCACGGAGTCGAACGCCGCCGGCATTCTCGCCGGCTGTGCGCTCGCCATCTGGGTCTGGCAGTCGCACGAAAAGGTGCCGCGCTTTCTGTTTCATCCATGGCTGGCGGTGGTGTCCCTGCTGATCGTCGTGGCGTTGGCGCAGACCGAGCGCCAGATCATGTTGCTGTGGGGGTTTGTGGCTGCGATACCCTGTCTGGCAGTCATCCTTCTGCAAGCGGTCGCTTATGAGTGGCGATTCCTCGAGAATCCGGTGGCGCGATTCTTGGGGCGGATTTCATATTCCATCTACCTGTGGCACATCGTCGCGGTGACGGCGGCGCGGTATCTGCGGCTGACGGGGTGGCTGCCTTACGGGGCCGCAATCCTTGGCGCGGTGGGCATCGCCACGCTCTCGCATTTTGCGATCGAGCGGCCGGCGCTGCGGCTGGCGGCGAGATGGCGGCAGCCGCGGGGCGACGGCCTTTCGGCGGCCGCCGGCCAGGTGGAGGCCGGCCGGACGGGACTCGGAGAAGAACGCAAGACGAGAGCGCGGGCGCGTGGCAAGGCAGCACGCACGAGGAGGTAGCCGGCAAGCACCGCTTCCTTCGGCCGCGGCTCTGTTGGCGACGCGGAACTAACGGGCGGGGCTCCCGTACGGCAGCAAATGGATCGGGAACTTGTCGGGATCGTAGGTCCAGACGGTCCGATCTCGAAAGTAGCGGACCAGCTCGTCGTTCTTGTCCGCGCCCAAGTCACGCGCCCAGACCACGCTCGAGTTGTCGATATCGGCGTCGTTGTATATCACGCTGTAATGAAAAACGTGCTGCGGGCCGTAATGCACGATCACGAGGTGTTTGCCGCCGCGCTCCTCCAGTTTCCGAAGGACCCTGGTGCGAGGCGTCCGCGAATAGACCAGACCCTCGGGTTGCATGTCCGAGCCGGCCGGCGAGATCAGCAGACCCAGCGCGCTCAGAGAAACCACGCCGCACGCCAGCCACGCGCCAAGCGGACGATTCCGCCATCGCCATAATCGCAGACGGCGAATGCCGCCCACCACGATCGCCAGGAGCGCGCCGCACAGGGGCGCGAGATAGTGCGGATAGAAGAAGGGATACAACGCTACCCCAGCCATGACGAAGGCGACCGCGATCGACAGGAACCGCGACCGTCGATTGCGAAGCAGCCAGGGCAATGCCAGAAGCGGCAAGGTCCACACCGGCTGCAAATAAAACATCCAGAAGGTTTGCAGCTTCAGAGCGGCTTGCGTGGGCAGTCTCGACCAGGAAAGTCCGGCATTATGTCGATCGAGCTGCGTGATGTAGTTCTGTGCAAGTTCCGGCAGTTTGCCGCTGTTGCCCGGCGGCAGGGGATGCTGCCAGTAGAAGGATTGAGGAACGCCGTAGAGCTTCCGATAGAGCTGGTAGGGTAGTTGCAACGGATTCCCAGTGACGCGCCAGTCGTAATACGCCGTGAACGCGAGGAAGCACAGCAGCACACCCGCGAGCGGCAGAGCCACGCGCGCAGCACGTAGTCTCCAGTTCGCTGTGGGGGTGCGAACGAACCAGATCAGCAGGGCGATGCCCACCGGGATGGAAAGCAGAAGCCCCTCGTAGGGCCGTGTCTGGCCCAGGATCGCCAGCCCCAGCCCGAGCAGCGCAGAATCGCGGGCGCGCTGCGCGCGAAGAATGCGCGGCAGCGCACCCAAAACCAGCGCCCCGCCGATCGCCGGCACCGCGCCTCCCCAAAACGAATTCATCCAATGGCTCAGAACCGAGAGCCGCACGCCCGCCAGGAGGGCGCCGAGCAGCGCCCAGCGCGGAGGCATCCAGCCGGCGAGCATCCAATAGAGCGCGGCGCACATCAACCCGACGCTCAGCCACACGCCAAACCACGGATTCAGTCCCAGCGCCATGGCCGCCGCCAGGCACAGCCCCTGCCCGACGGGATAATAGGATGTGTAGCTCGGATTCTGCAAAATGTAGATGGATTCGAAGTGTTCGCCCATGGGGTGCGGCGGGTTTGCCAGCCGCCCCGAAGCGAAGGTGTCCCCCAGGAGGAGGTAGCCGAACTCGTCGGCGATGACCGGCTCCGGAATCGGGTAGACCGGAATCAAAAGAAGCCGCACGCCCATGGGCAGCAATGCCGCCACGATCATCGCTCGCACCGGCTTTCGGGCCAGCAGCGCCAGCTTGCGATCCATCCATCCAAAAGCCCGCTTGCCCAGCGCGGGCCACAAGAACGCGATTACCACGAACCCGAGCAGCACGCCGCATTCGAGCGACTGGTCCACGGTCATGGAATGCAAGACGGGGTCCTGGACCAGCGGCATGCCCTGCTGCGCCTGTTTGCCGTCTTCGAGGTTAACCTCTGGCTCGGATGCTTTCGAGGGGTGCAGCATCGTCGCAACTTGCAAAAGTTGGTTGATGGTGGGGTCGTTGGGCGCGGCGCGCGACGCGGTTCGCAGATGGGTGGCCGCCTCCTCATAGGAACCGGCGCGAATCAAAGCCATGCTCAGGTCTTTCAACGCGGTGACGTTCTCCGGTTCCAGCCGGATCGCCTGGCGATACTCCTCGATCGCCTCAGCCTGGAGCCCCTGCTTGGCCAGCGCCGCCGCCAGCCCTTCGCGATCGTCTGCGCGCCGCGGCTGCAGGCGGATGGCCGCGCGATAATTCTGCACCGCCTCGTCGAGATGCCCGCTCCTGGCCAGCAGGTTGGCGAACGTGTACATCATGCGTTCGTTGTCCCCGGTCACCGCGATGGTGTGGCGGTATCGGGTGAAGTCGTCCGCCCAATAACCGACCTGGCGCCAGGAAAGAAGACTCAAAAGCGCCAGCAGGGCCGCTCCGGCTGCCATGCATGCGGGCCGCAGACGCGGCTGCCGCTCGAGCCATTCCGAGACCAGCCACACCAGCGCGATCGACGGCCCGATGAGAGGGAGGTACGTGAAACGATCGGCAATGAACTGCCCGCCCACCTGTACCAGCCCGATGACCGGCAGCATGGTGATGAGCATCCACATCCAGCCGGCGAAGAACCACGGCCGTCGCCGGACATTGCGCACGGCAATCGCCGACAACAGGACAAAGACAAATCCGGCGATGGCCGCGCGGATCCCGCTGGGAGCGGCATGAGGATAGAAGATGGCCAACGAGAGGGGCCAGACCAGCTTACCCAGATAAGCGACGTACGCAGCGCAGGCGCTGACGATCCGCGCATTCAACGTCAGCATGCCGAACGGGACGGCCTGTCCGGAGTTGCCCGCGATAGTGATCGCCGAAGCGATCGCGGCTGACGCGAAGAGCGGGATTTTTTCGATGAGAAGCCGGAGCGCCGTCTCCCTGCGGAAACGCTGCAACGGCCAATAGTCGAGCAGCAGCATCACGCCCGGCAGCGTGACCGCCATGGGCTTGGACATCAGCGCCAGCCAGAACGTGGCGAACACCGCGGCGTAGCGCTTCCGGGAGTCCGGCCGCTGTGCATACCAGGCATAGGCCCACAGGGTCGCGATCGAGAACAGGCCGCTCAAGACGTCCCGCCGTTCCGCCAGCCACACGACCGATTCGACGCGCAGCGGATGCAAGGCAAACAGCGCGGCCACAAACGCGCATCGCCACACGGCGCCCGTCAGATAGAGAAGCATCAGGAACAGCAGCACGGCATTCAGCCCGTGCAGGCCGATACTCACCAGGTGATGGCGGCCCGCGTTGAGGCCGAACAACTCGCAATCCAGCATGTGCGACAGAAAAGTGAGCGGCTCCCAATAAAACGTCCCGGTCTCGGTGAAGGCCCACCCGATCGCGCCCGGCGCAAATCCGTCTCTCACATGGGGGTTCGCGGAAATCAATGCAGGATCGTCCACATCGGCAAAGCCGTAGCCCGCAGCCCGGGCGTAGAGCAGAAAGGTCAAGGCAATCAGGCAAAGGGAGACGAGCACGAGCTCCCGCCGGTGTTTTCGCCAGACTGCGGCGAATTCTGCGGGAGGTTGGAAGATGGGGGCCGGCGCGGATTCCACGCCCCGCGGGGGCGATGCGGGCCGGTGACTGCCTGGTGCGGCCGAAAGAGCAGTCGAGGGGCGAACGCTGGTAGGATGTTTCCTGGTCTTGCGAGGCATGGAATCGGGCGGCCCTCACATCACGGTATCACGCCCGCGATCGATGCTCGCCGGCCTACCGCAACACGCGAAAGAGATTGCTGTACTCATCGGTCCACAACCGCGCCCTCCGCGGCGTTGCGGATTGAACACCGAACGCTGCCAGTTCCCGGACATCCGCGCCGTCGTCCCCCAGCACCGCCCAATCGGCCAAGGACACCTGCCGCGTTGGATCCGGCGCGTTGTGTATCAACAGAAGTTTTTTCCCAAGGCCCCGCGCTGCCGCATCCACGACCGGATACAGATCGAGGTAACGGTTCGTGATGTGGACGGCCAGCAGTCCTCCCGGACGCAGATGGTCAAAGTAAGCGTGGAATGCCTCTATCGTCAGCAGGTGAACCGGGATGGAATCGTCGGAGAAGGCATCCACCACGATGACATCGAAGCTGTTCTCCGGCTCCCGCTCGATCGCCAGCCGTCCATCGCTCAGCATTACAGCCGTCTGGGCCTCGGACTCCGCGAGGAATCGGAAATACCGCGATGCCACTTGAATCACGGCGGGGTTGATTTCGAAAAAGACGAACGAATCTCCCCGCCGTCCGTAGGCCGCCAGCGTTCCGGCACCGAGTCCGACGATCCCCACCCTCCGGGCGGAGACCGTGCGCGATTGGAGTACCCGCCCTGCGCCGGATTCCGCGCTGAAGAAGGCAGTCGCCAGCCGGCTGCGCGCCGGAGAAAGGAACTGGACGCCGTGCAGCGTTCTGCCGTTGTACAGCGAGCGCACGGCCATCTCCCCGGCGCCGCTGTCGCTGACTTGGATCGCTCCGTAGAAATTGCGGGTGCGGACCACGTCCTGCCCGCCCCTGTTGAAGCGGGTGGCCACCACAAAAGCCAGGGCGGCCATGAGGCCCACCCGGATCAGGCGCCGCGGCGAGGTGTATCCGTAAAGCAGGGCCAGCGCCAGGAGGACGCAGCCGGTGATTCCGATGGGGAGCTCCATATAGGTGCTGAAGAGATTGGGCGCCACGATCCCGACGAACACCGCTCCCAGCGCGCCGCCGAGCGCGACCATCAGGTAGAAATAAGCCAGTCCTTGCGTGGGATCGGGCTTGCTGGCGGCCAATTCGCCGTGGCAGAACATGCAGCACACAAACAGCGCGGCCGCCAGTATCGGAATCTCCCATTGCAGGCCACCGGACGCGCCTCCCAGGGCAAGCCGGTAGCACACCGCGACCCACGCGGCGGGCAGCAGCCAGCGGAACCACGAGCGCCGGTACCAGCCGCTTCCTTCAAAACACAATATGAAACTGAGAAGATACAGGCTCAAGGGGAGTATCCAGAGAAAAGGAATGGCCGCCACTTCCTGGCTCAAGTGGTTGGCGACGGCGAGCCACAACGTCGAGGCGCACGCGGCCAGGGCGATCCAGAGCAAGGGGCGGTATCCCCCGGCATCATACTCGTCGGGATCCATCTTGCGAGGGTGATTGCGCGCGGCCGACCAGGAGGCCAGCATCACGAACACAAGGTACGCACTCGACCACCAGCTCAGTTGTTGGTTTTGGGACAGGAGCGGCTCCACCGCTACCGGATAGGCCAGCAATGCGGCGAGCGAGGCGGCATTCGACACGGCGAAGAGCCGGTAGGGAAAACGCGCCCCGCGCAAGCCGGAGAAACCAGGGTCCGAGTCCGCGTACCAGGATTGCATCAGCGGACTGGTGGTGGACAGGAGAAGGTAAGGCAGTCCCACGGAAGTCGCCAGCAGCCACAGGATCGAAAATACCGGACTCCCCGCCGGCGTCCACTCGAACCGCGGCCGCACCGGCAGCACAGCGAGGCTGCCGATCAGAAGAACCAGGTGTACGACAGTCTGCGCCTTGCGGCTCAGGCGCCGCGTGATCCAATACGAGTACAGGTAGCCGATCGGCAGCACAACCTGGAAGAAGAGCATGCAGGTGACCCACACGCCCGCGGAGCCTCCGAATCGCGGCAGGATTGCCTTGGCGAGGATCGGCTGCACCAGGAACAACAGCAGGGAACTACAGACGATCGTCAGGGCATACGGCATGGCCTGTGCGGGATCTTCAGGCCGGTGGATGGCCGGGGATCGGGCCCGCCGGCGGCTTGGTCTCGACGTACAGAAACTCGCACGGCCGGCCGCTAGCCGCCAGGTGAGTATCACGGAACTTCTTGTCCGATGTGGTGTGGCGCAAATGCGCTTCGGCCAGAGCGGCGATCAGACCGGACCGTTCGTCGTGGGTGGGAACGCGGCTCTGCGCGGCGAGCTTCGCCCGAAGCACGCGAAACTCGGAATGGTCCGTTTCGATCGGGAACTGGGACATTGCTGTAACTCCGAGGGTGCGGGTCGGGGCACCCGAATGGGATTGTACCAGGAAGCGGGCGCTATAATCGATGTCGAGAGATCGCGCTTATGGCAGTCACCCAAACCCGTCTCATGACCGTCGAGGAGTATCGCCGCCTGCCTGAGGCGGGACCCTTTTCCTATGAGTTGCGGCACGGAGAGTTGGCCCAAGTGACCAGACCCAAGTTCAAGCATCACAAGTTGCAGGAGCGATTCGTTGAATTGCTTCAAGTCGCGTCAGCGGGGAACGGTCACGTTTCCTGGGAAGTGGCTTTCCGCGCGGTCCCGGAGTACGAATTGCGCGTGGCCGATGTCGCCTGGGTCACGCAGGAGCGTTGGGACCAGATCGACCCCGAGGACAACCTCCACGGCGCGCCGGAGCTGGTCATTGAGGTGCTTTCGCCCTCGAACACCATGTCCGAGATACTCGACAAAGAGCAACTCTGCCTGGAACACGGCTGCCTGGAATTCTGGGTAGCGGATGCGGATCGCCGCCAGGTCAAGGTGTCTACCCCCGACGGCCGCACGACCACCTACCGCGCGGGCCAGGAAATTCCCCTGCGCCTTTTTGGTGCTGGTGCTCTCAAGGTCGACGCCATCTTCTCCTGATTCGGGACCCCGGCGCGAAAGGCGTTATACTACCACTGTCCGTTTTACACTGGCGAGGGATACCTATGAGCGCGGTGCACGCCATCACTCCGTACCAAGAACAAGCCGCCGGCGAGCCGGCCGAACTGGCGCACCAGTGTCTGTACTACATGTCCCTGATGCGTGAGATGGAAGACCGCATCGAACGCAAGCTCTACCGCCAGGGCAAGATCCTGGGGGGCGTCTACGTGGGCCGCGGGCAGGAGGCCATCCCCGTTGGCAGCGCGCTGCTGGCCGGTCCCGACGACATGCTCTTCCCCTCGCACCGCGACATGGCGGCGTTTCTCATTCGCGGCATACCGCCGCGCCGCATCTTTGCCCAGTACATGGGCCGCGTCGACGGCCCTACGCGCGGGCGCGAGGGCAACATGCACATGGGCGACCTGGGTCTCAAACTGGTGTCCATCATCAGCGCGCTCGCCGCCACCGTTCCCGTGGCCGCCGGCGCCGCCCTGGCCATGCGCTACCAGGGCAAGAACGGCGTGGCCTTCAGCTATTTCGGCGACGGCGCCACCAGCCGCGGCGACTGGCACGAGGGTGTCAACCTCGCCTCCGTGCAGAAACTCCCGGTGGTTTTCATCTGCAACAACAACCAGTACGCCTACTCCACGCCCCTGAGCGCGCAGATGGCCTGCGCCAACGTTGCCGATCGCGGCGCGGCCTACAACATGCCCGCCGAGATCGTGGATGGCAACGACGTGCTGGCGGTGCACGCCGCCACCGGGCGCGCCCTGGCTCACGCCCGTTCCGGCGCCGGCCCGTATCTGCTCGAGTGCAAGACCTTCCGCATGACCGGACACTCGGCGCACGACGCCGCACACTATGTTCCCAAGGGCCTCTTCGACGAGTGGGACAAGCTCGACCCCATCACGCGCCTCCAGACCAAGATGCTGGAGAAGGGCTGGGCAAGCCAGGCCGACATCGACAAAACACACGCGAAAATCCGGGCAGAGGTAGACGAAGCCGTCGCGTGGGCCGAACAGAGCCCCTACCCCGACCCCGCCACTCTGCTCGACGACGTGTACGAAAGCCAGTAATCATGCCCACCACGTACCTCGAAGCCATCCGCGAGGGTCTCTGGGAAGAGATGCAGCGCGATCCCAATGTGTTCCTGCTGGGCGAAGACATCGGGGTGTACGGCGGCGCGTTCAAAGTGACCGCCGGTTTTCTCGAGGAATTTGGCGAGCGCCGCGTAGTGGACACACCCATTTCCGAGGCCGCCATCGTGGGCGCGGCCATCGGTGCGTCGTACATGGGACTGCGGCCGGTGGCGGAAATGCAGTTCGCCGATTTCATCTCCTGCGGATTCGACCAGATCGTCAACTTTGCCGCTAAGAGCCGCTATCGTTGGGGCGCGCCCGTGCCCATCGTGATTCGGTCGCCCTCCGGCGGCGGAATTCATGGCGGCCCTTTCCACTCGCAGAATCCCGAGATGTGGTTCGTCCGCACCCCGGGGCTTAAAGTAGTCTGCCCCGCCACCGCGTACGACGCCAAAGGTCTCATCAAGTCCGCCATCCGCGACAACGATCCGGTGCTCTACTTCGAGCACAAGGGCCTTTACCGCCGCATCAAGGAGGACCTGCCGGCCGAAGAGTACACGGTGCCCATCGGCAAAGCCAAAGTAGTGCGCGAGGGACGGGACCTGAGCATCGTCACCTATGGCGCCATGGTCTGGGTGGCGCTCGATGCCGCCGGCAAACTTGCCGAAGCAGGGATCTCCGTCGAGGTGGTGGACTTGCGCACGCTGCTGCCGCTCGATCGCGAAACCGTCTGCGAGAGCGTCAAGAAGACCTCGAAGGTTCTTCTGCTGCACGAGGACACGCGCACCGGCGGCATGGCCGGCGAACTGGCAGCCACCATCACGGAGAACGTTTTCGAATATCTGGACGGTCCCGTCGTGCGGGTCACCGCACCCGATACGCCCGTCCCCTACAGTGCGCCGTTGGAGGACGCCTTCCTGCCCAATGCCGACAAGGTCATCGAGAAGGCTCGCTGGCTGTATCGTTATTGAGTTGCTGCTGGCGGCCGGCCTGTTCGCGGCCGATTTCGAATACCAGTCCGGAACTGCCGCATTTGGGCGAGCGAAGGCTTTGGTTCTCGAAGACCGCCGCGGCAATCGCGCGGCGATCGCGCAGACCGGCTTCGCGGTGACACGCGCGGTCGCCGATTTCGTGGCGGCCCGGCTGCTGCAATCCTACGAGATCGAGCGCGCCGGCGTTCTGTTGCGGGGCACATCCGCGGCGGCTTCCCAACCCGAAGATCTCATTACCGCCATCGCCGCCGCGCTCGGCCGGCTGGAACCGGCCGCAGTTCGATACCGGGACGGGGCCATGTCCGTGGCGGCCGCCAACGGCCGCTGCATCGCTTCAATCGCGCCGGACGCGTCGCTGGCACTCGACCAATGCGCCGGCGGCGATCCGGTGCGCGGCCCCATCCGCGCGGCGTTCCAGATGGTCGAGCCCACGCACGGACTCATCGAGCGCGACACGAGGCCGCTCTCGTACCCGGTGCAAGCCATTGCCATTGGCAAGCAGGTGACCATACTGGGGCTCGGCGGGGCGGCGCCCGCCGCGAGATTCCGCGCCAAAGGAGTGATCGTCGCGCCGTTTTCCAATGACACCCTCCCCCTGCCCGAAGCGCCGGGCATGGACGCCGCCATCCGCCAGGTCCTGGGGAGGGTCAGGTAACTCTTCGGAGCCGCGACCGTTTAGGGAGCTGTCTTGCCGATACGTTACCGCTCTCCCAGCGCTTTTCGCGCCACCCCCGCCTGCACCGGATCGAACCGCGGATTGAGCGCCAGCGCGCTCTCGATCAACTTCCGCCCCGCTTCGCCATCTCCCGCGGCCCGCTCGATCATTCCCGCATGGTAGAGCAGCAGAGGCTCGCGGGCGCCGGTTTTGAGCGCTTCGTGGGAAGCTTTCCGCGCCTCCTCCAGGCGGCCGCGCTTGTACAGGACCCAGGACATGGCGTCCCACGTGTAGATATCGTGACGCAGTTCCAGGTCAGCCTCGGCCAGGGCCATCGCGCGGTCCAGATTCCGCTCCTGGTTCGCGTAAACCAGGGCGAGCGTGCGGTTGGCCTTCTGGCCGGCGGCCTCCTCCAGCCTGGCGATCATGTCGATCTGGGCATTCTGCTTGCGCGCGTCCTCGGCCCTTCCCGCGGCCGTGAACAGGCCGGCGAGCGCACCCGAGTATTGCGGCAGCGGCACGATGGCCTGCGCGCGCTTGTAACTTTCGATCGCCTCACTGGCTCGTCCCCGCGCCGCCAGCACGGCGCCCAATCCGGCGTGCGCCTGGTGCTGCCCGGGAAATGCGGCAATCGCGTCGCGGTAGGCGCGCTCCGCTTCGTCCAGTTTGCCCAGCTTGAAGTCCATGGAGCCGATCTCCGCCAGGCACCATGCCTTGTTCTCAGGATAGGGAGCGCCCGCTTCCACCGCCTTGCGCATGGCTTCCAACGCGCCCTCGGCGTTGCCGGTGACGAAGCGGTAGTAGGCCAAACGATTCAGGCTGAAGAGACTCTCCTTGATTGTGGTCATCTTGCCGTAGGCTTCCGCGGCCTCCGGATACCGGCCAAGTTCCATCAGCGCGTCGCCGAGTGTGCCCCAGTTCTGCGGATCGGCCGGGACCCACGCGGTCAACTTTCCTGCATACTCGGCAACCGTCGAGAAATGATGGCGGTTGAGCTCGACGAGATTGCGCAGGCGCCAGGCCTCATAATTGCGCGGCTCGCGCGCCATCACGCGCCCGATGAGCGCGTCGGCCCGTTCCAGATATCCCGGATCGGCGGTCTCCCGGGTCTTCTGAATGTATGCCGCCGCGAGCAGGTTGCAGTTCTGAGCGTTGTGGGGGTCGCCCTTGGCCCATTTCTCGAAGACAGCGATCCGGTCGTCGGTGGACATCGATACACCCGCACCGCCGGCGAACTTCAGATCGGCCGCGCCCAGGGGGCACGCGGCGACGCAAGCGAACACGAAGAATGCTATTGAGCTTCGCAAGATACCGTGAGAGCGGCGGCAGGCAACCGCGGCGCAGGATGTCAGCCTGCCCCACACCGGTGCAACAACGGTTCTTGGAAATGGTCCATCTATGCCCATAGTGTGCTCCGTTGTGGGGGCCGGAATCGCTCCCGGCCCCCGGGGTCCGATTACTGTTCGTCTCCCGGCCGCGGATGCGCGGGCGCGAAGTACGGGAATGCGGTCAGGAAGGGACTGTCGTTGCTGTTGTTGTCGAGATTGCCGATGTTGCCGTCGGGGCCGACGAAGTCCGTGCCCTGGAGAACCGCGAAGATGCGGCGGTCCGGGAACGTCAACGCGCCCGCTCTGGCCGGGCCGCTGCCGGGAACTCCGAGCCCCGAGGGAAAGTTCACGTCGGCGAGTTGCCGCAGCACCCGCAGCGCGATATCGACAACGTCGTCACCGGGACGCCGTCCGTTGGACAGCCCGAACTGGCCGATGGAGAGATCGCCCGGGTCCGCAGCGAGGTTGAGCCGGAGGACGTCCGGAAGCAACGCGACGCGCAGCAGATCCTTGTTCGTGTTGCCGAAATTGGCGGGGAGCAAGAGCGGAGCGCCGTTGGGCAGCGCGGTCAGCCCGAGCGTCGTCAGCAGCGCGGCTCGCCCGGCAATGGTGTTCCCGTTGCCGTCGTTGTCCGACGTGGTGAGGGCGTCGGGCACGAAACCCGCGAAACGCGCCACGTCGTCGGCTGGCACACCGGCGTTGAAGGCATCCTTGAGCGCGGCGGGAATGAAAACGGTGTTGAAGAGCGGCTGGCCCATGCGCTCGAACTGCACGTAGGACTCATCTACGTAGGGAGTGCTCACCGTCCCCCAGATGTTGTAGATTCTGCTTCGGTTGACGAAGAATGCCGGGCTGACGGCGTCGATCGGCAGTTCCACCACGATGTAGGAGGCGTTGAAGCCGGCAAAGAGGTCGAATCCGCTCTGCCCGTTGGCCCCGACCTTGCGGCCGCGCAGCGGGCCGATCGGGCTGGCCGGAATATCGCGGAACACGTCGGCCGTACCTGCCACAATGCGGAAGAACTGGCCATCCAGGGTGAACGGATCGTCACGCAACCCGGCGAAGACCTGCACGCCGCTGTCGCCGATCACCGACCCCACCGGACCGGTCACGTTGATATTGGGGCTCGTCAGCAGCGTATTGATCCCGCCGACGGACGTGGAATCGGGTTGGCCCACCCGCACCCGGACACGTTGGCCCGCATCCGTATCGCGGAACGTGACCTGCACGACGAAGTCTTCCTTTGCGTCGCTGTTGACATCAATCTTGAACTGATACAGAAACCCGGTCGAAAACCGGTAGCTCTGGAGCAGTGCCGGCACGGCAAACGGGTTCACCCCCATTGCCAGCACGACCCGGGATCTGTCCTTCGGATTCAGGAACGCGTATACGTCGGTGATGTCGCCCTCGCCGGCGCCGTCGACCGCGGGTGCGTCCCGGTGGTCTGCGGCTCGGGCGGGCGTCGTCAAGAGATAAGCGGCTGTGGTGCAAACAGCCACCGCGGAAACTGCTAAGCCCAGTGAGAAACTACGCATCGAACCTCCTCCAAGTGAAAATATGGTGATACAACTACACTACGATACACGCCATCGGGACGGATTGGACCAAAAAAGAATTAATTCCCGACGGGGATTTCCCCGGGTGACCGAGGTGGCGCCGGCGGCTTGCCGCCGGCCTTTCCCGGCCGTCCTGGCACTTGGGGCTAATGACGTACTCCCCAGAGGCCGGGCGCTATAATTACTTCAGACCTCCGTGTCGCAAACCTATGGGGACCCTCGCGGAACAACTCGCCCAGCAGACGCGCGAAGCCGTGCTGTATCGTACACTCGACCGTAACCGCGTGGAGTGCTACGCTTGCGGCCACCGCTGTCCCATTGCCCCCGGCTTCTCCGGTGTGTGCAAGGTTCGGTTTAACCGCGACGGCAAACTCTACGCGCCGTTCGGCTACGTCAACGCGGTCCACAGCGACCCCATCGAAAAGAAGCCGTTCTTCCACGCGCTTCCCGGAACGCGGGCGCTCAGCTTCGGCATGCTCGGCTGCGACCTCCACTGCGGATATTGCCAGAATTGGGTCTCCTCGCAGGCACTCCGCGATTTCCGCTCGACCTTGGATTTTGCGCCCGCCTGGCCGAAGGAACTGGTGAGCCAGGCGCTCCGCCATGGCGCGGCCAGCCTGGTGAGCACTTACAACGAGCCGCTCATCACCGCCGAGTGGGCCGTCGCTGTGTTCCGCGAGGCTAAGGCCGCCGGCCTCATGACCGGCTTCGTTTCCAACGGGAACGCGACGCCCGAGGTGCTGGAGTTCATCCGGCCGTGGGTGGATCTGTACAAAGTCGATCTCAAAAGCTTCGACGACCGCCGCTATCACGAGCTGGGCGGCAGGATCGCACCCATCCTTGAATCCATCCGCCGCATTTACGAGCTCGGCTTCTGGCTCGAGATCGTGACCCTGGTGGTCCCCGGATTCAACGATTCGGATGCGGAGTTGCGGGGGATCGCCGGGTTCCTGGCCGGCATCTCGCCCGATATACCGTGGCACGTGACGGCCTTCCACAAGGACTACAAGATGGTGGGGCCGGACAACACGCCGCCCGAGACGCTGATTCGCGCGGCGGCGATCGGGCGCGCGGCCGGGCTTCGCTACGTGTATGCCGGCAATCTGCCCGGGCAGACGCAAGGCCTGGAAAACACTCGCTGCCCGTCGTGCGGCGCGACGGTGATCGAGCGCCACGGTTTTCGTGTGCTGCGCAATCGCCTCACCGCCGGAGGGCAGTGTCCCGAGTGCGCCACTCCCAGTCCGGGTGTGTGGAGGGATCCGGGAGGCCATCATGAAGATGCCGCCGATCTGATTCACATCCGCTGCGGTTAAACCATGCAAGCAGCCCACATCTCGCCATTCGCCGGCTCCTGGTATCCGGAGAATGCCACCGAGCTGGAACGGCTCCTCGATGAGCGTTTCGCGCAATCGTGCCGGCGAACCGGGCCGTTTCTGCCAGGGGACGCGCTCGCCTTCGTGACGCCGCACGCCGGCCCCGCCTACTCCGGAACCGTCGCGGCGGCGGTCTACCGCGCCATCCGCCAGCAGCGTCCGGAACGGATCGTGGTGCTCGCGTTTCCGCATCACGCAAGCTTCGGCGGAATCGGCATCCCCGATGTGGAAGCGATCGCGACGCCGCTCGGGGAAGTGCAGGTCGATGCCGGGTTCGCCGGTGCGTTCCCGCGCGTCGCCGAAGCGCAGGTGTGCGACCATTCCTTCGAGATTCAACTGCCGTTTCTGCAAAGGGCGGCGCCCCGCGCGCGCGTGTCTCCGCTGTACGTCGGGCACATGGATGCGGACGAGCGGCGCCGCGCAGCCGGCACTTTGGCGGCGGCCTGGCAGCCCGGCGTAGTCTTCCTCGCCTCCTCCGATTTCACCCATTACGGGCGCAGTTTCGGATACACTCCGTTCCCCGCGGATGGAGCGGTTTCCCGCCGTTTGCGGGAATTGGATTTTGAGTGTATCGATGCGGCCGGCAGCCTGGACTCGTCGCTGTTCATGGAAACGCTGCGCGAGCACGACGCGACCGTCTGCGGCAGAGACCCGATCGCGCTGCTCCTGGACGTTATGGACAAGCTGGACGGCGACGGCACTTACCAATCGGTGCTGGACTACCAGACCTCCGGCGAAATCACCGGCGACTACCACCATTCGGTGAGCTACGCGGCGCTGGAATACAGCCGGCGGGATACCTTCGATCTGAATGCTGCGGACCGCCAGGCGCTCCTGGACGCCGCAGGCGAAACCTTGCGGCGCCTGCGCGAATCGGGTGCGCGGGATGCCGTCCCGGCGCGTGGCGGATCGTTGGCTCTCGAGGCGCGACGCGGCCTGTTCGTCAGCTTGCACCAGGGTGGGGAGCTACTGGGGTGCATCGGCAACTGCTCGGGCCGCGATACTCTTGCGGTGCTGGCGGGGGAACTGGCGCTGGCCGCGGCGTTGGACGATCCGCGCTTCCAGCCGGCCGCCGAGGTGGCGGGGCCCATCGATCTCGAGATCTCGGTGCTCACGCCCTTTCGCCGCATCCGCGGCGCGGAACAGTTCTGCGCGGGCCGCCACGGAGCTGTGCTCAAGCTGGGCGGCCGCTCGGGACTGCTGCTGCCGCAGGTGGCCGAAGAGCATGGCTGGACCGCCGGGGAATTTTTCGATGCGCTGGCGCGGAAGAGTCTGGCGGGCCCGAGGGCGTGGATGGACCCGCAGGCGCGCCTGTACGCATTCGAAGCGCAGGTGTTCTCGAGCCTGGAGCGCGCGCACCAGAAGCCGTGAAGAAGACCAAATAGGGCCGCGGATGAACGCTTATAAACGCAGATAACACGCGCTTTCTTATCTGCGTTCATCTGCGGCCCATTATTTATTCTTCACAGCTTCTCAGCAAGCGGTTTCTCACGGCTTTGCGACGGTTTGATTTGATAGTGGTGTTTCGGTAGGTGGTGGGGCTGCGGTCTATGACGCCGCCCTTTGCCCCGTGACCGATCCGACTCCCACCAAAACAGAAATCAAGCCCGTTTGCGCCTTGCCAGCGCTGTGTTCATCTGTGGCCAACAATTCTTTCAGGGCCTTAGCCCCAGTCTCAGCTCAGCCCGCGGTATACGGCCCCCCCACCTAAAAATCCAGGTGCAGCCCCAGTTGGATCGCCCGCGGGCTGTTGAACTGCCCCGTGATCACCCCGAACGATTGCGGACTCTGCAAACTCGCCGATGGATCGCCAAACAGCACATGGTTGAACAGGTTGAAGAACTGCGCGTTGAAAGTCGCGCTCCAGCGCTCGCCGATCTGGAACTTGCGCAGGATCGTCAGGTCCAGGTTCCACCGGTTCAATCCGCGGATGAGCCCTCCCTGGCTGGTGGTGTCCTGGCTGACCAGAATCGGCCGGAACGAATTGAACACGGCGTTGGGATCGCCGAAAACATTCAGGCCCGTGCCGCCGCGCGCCGGATCGCCGTTGACCCCCACCTGGGTGGTCGCATTCCCCGCCACTCCCGCATGGACGCTGTTCCCGCCCGAGATCGGCGCAGTCGCGATCGCGCCCGCGCTGAAGCTGGAGTTCTGCCCGAACTCCTGGCTCGAGCCGTCCGTGATCTTGAGCGGCAATCCGCTGTAGGCGCTGAACACCGGCGCCACCGCCCATCCCTCCACCACCTTGCCCGCAACGCCGCGCGCGCGGAAAGGCAACTGGTACATGCCCAGCAGGTTGAACACGTATTTGCGGTCGAACAACGAGGTGCCGTAATCGTAACGCAGATTGTAGGCATTGGTGGCGGCGGTGTCGAAGTCCTGGTTGCGGCCCGCGGCGTCGAGTGAGTGCCCGTAGGTGAAGTTGGCGTCAACCGTCAGTCCCTTGAACCGCCGGATGCGGTATGAGAGAAAGCCGGCGTTGTAATTCGAGATCCCCTGGCTGGCCCAGAAGAACATGGTGCTGATCTGGTTGTTGACCGCCGTCGCCGGGCCGAAAACAAACGAGGGCTGGATGCCGCTCCACAGCGTGCGCACCTGCTGGTTGAGCAGGTTGGCGCTGAAGCGCGTCACCACGCCGGCGGTGCAGCTTGCGTTGGGCGCGGCGCAGAACGACGAGCCGGCCAGCGCCTTTTCGAAAAACGCCTGCGGCGCGATCGCGCT
>JBGPKH010000004.1:0-40048 GCA_041485845.1 Bryobacteraceae bacterium | reverse complement strand
GCATTCAGCCTGCCGGACTTCTGCCAAAGGCTCCAAACGCCGTACGCGCTGGGTCATGCTCGGCGCTGCAACACTGCCAACTCCCGCCAATATTCTGATTCCAAACCCTTTACGCTACGCACCCAATCTCGTCCGATGTACCCCCAAAACCCGAGTCACCGATTTTTCGGAAATTTTCCCCCTTTGTTTTCAAGCTTTTTCCTCTCAAAATCATTTTGAAATGCAAAACCATATGCAAGGATTGAATCAGGAAGAAAGTCACGGCTGGCCGTAAGCGACGCTCGCGGCCCTATTCCTTGGGGAGAGGCTATGAAGAACACCTCAAAGGGCAAAAGCGCTCACATTGAGCGGCCTGAAATCGCTAACTCATTGATTCTGCAATATTCTATTTCCAAAAACCGCTCAAACCTGAGCGGTTTTGCCGGTCCGAGCATCCTTGCCGCCAGCGAAATAGTTCGGGATGCGCATTATATGAAAAAACCTCTCCGGATGCGCCCCCCGATTTTCCCGTGCATCCGCAATCGACAGATTTTAAATAATTTAACTATGCGACAATTAAAACTCTCACACACCCGTTTTTTTGCGTCACTTGCGTCCCCCGCACTCCCGGCCTTCGGGCCGGCTGGAGCCGCTCGAAAGCGGCTCTTTGGGCGAGCAGCGGACAGGCGGTGACCCGGTGCATCAGTTTGCCAGCGGTTGGAAACGCAGTTACTACGGGAAGGCCGACGTGATCGTGTACCGTCTGCGCCGGCCCGACAGCGTCTTTGGCGTGAACGTGACCATGCTGCTCTACGGCGATGCCTTCTGGCCCACCTACACCACCGGCGACAACACTGGCCTGGTGGCCACCGACTCGATGAAGAATTTCATCCAGTGGGAGACGCACAACTTCGATGGCGAGGACCTGGAGCAGTACTGCCGCTTTCTGGCGGAAAAGTTTCTGAAAACCTATCCGCAGACCGAGGGCATCCAGGTGGAGGCGCTGGAAGTTCCGTACGAAGGCCGCGTGGCGTTGGTGCCCGGAGGACCCGAGCGTGCCATGGCGCGGATCGAAATGACGCGCGACCGCGTGGTGGCGGCGCGGTCGGGAATCCACGGATTCCGCCTGCTGCGCCTGGGAGGGAGCGCCTTCGCGGGTTTCGTGCGCGACCAGTACACCACGCTGCCCGATACGGCCGACCGGCCCCTGCACATGTGGCTCGACCTCGAGTGGGTGTGTCCCGAGCCGATTGCGCTGACGGTGCGCGAAATGGTGCACCAGGTGTTCTGCTCGTTCGAATCGGGCAGCATCCAGCAGGTGATCTACCAGATTGGCGCCAGGATGCTGGAGGATTTGCCGGCCGTGACCGAGGTCCACCTCGAGGCCAACAATCGCACCTGGGACAGGGCAGGTGACAGCGGCGAGATCTACACCGACCCGCGCCCGCCTTACGGCGTGCTGGGGCTGAGCCTGCGGAGATAGCGAATGGCGCGGCTATCCACCCACGTTCTCGACACGGCCAACGGGCGTCCGGCCAAGGGGATGAACGTGCGCCTGTATGCCTGTGCGGATGAGTCGCGGCGGCTGCTCAAGTCCGTCACCACCAACCAGGACGGCCGGACCGAGGAGCCGCTGCTCGCCGGAGAGCGGCTGGAGACCGGGGTCTACGAGCTCGTCTTCTGCGTGGCAGAGTACTTTGGATCGCAGGGCATTCCGTTTCTGGGAGAGGTAGTAGTACGGTTCGGGATCGAGGACCCGGCCGCCAACTACCACGTGCCTCTGCTGGTGACGCCCTACGGGTACAGCACGTACCATGGGTCGTGATGGACGCGCACGCAGTCATTCACCGCTGCCTGACGCTGGCCCGCTACACGGAAGAGCCGGGGCACATCACGCGCAGGTTTCTTTCTCCGCCCATGCGCGAAGTGCATCACGAGGTGCGCCGCTGGATGGAAGAGGCGGGCATGCGGGTGTCGGTGGATGCGGCCGGCAACATCCGCGGCGTTTACGGCTCGGGGCCGCGGCTGATGATCGGCTCGCACCTCGACACGGTGCCGCAAGCGGGAGCCTTCGACGGTGTTCTCGGCGTGATGATCGGGATCGCTCTGGTGGAACGCAAGCCGCCATACTCGATCGAGGTGGTTGGCTTCTCCGAAGAAGAGGGTGTGCGCTTTCGCGTGCCCTTCATCGGCAGCCGCGCCCTGGCCGGCGACCCGGTGATGGACGACGCGGTGCTCGAGGCCATCCGCGCCTTCGGTCTCGACCCCCAAGAGATACCGAAAGCGGTAATGGCAAGGGAGGTGAGAGGCTACCTGGAGTTCCACATCGAGCAGGGACCGGTGCTGGACCAGAGGAACCTGGCGCTGGGTGTGGTGGAAGAGATCGTGGGACAGAGCCGGGCCGACGTCCTGTTCCAGGGAAAGGCCGGCCACGCGGGGACCACTCCCATGACCGCCCGGAGCGATGCGCTGGCCGCGGCGGCCGAGTGGATCGGCGTGGTGGAGAAGACCGCGCTCGAGGAGGGCGTGGTGGCGACGGTGGGCAGCCTGGACGTGCAGCCGGGCGCGGTCAACGTGATTCCCGGGCTGGCGCGCGCCAGTCTGGATCTGCGCCACAAAAACGCCGGGAAGATGGCAAAGACATTGGAGACTCTGCAAACCAGCGCGGAAGCGATTGCCACACGCCGCCGCGTGAGCGGCTGGTGGGAACTCCGTTCGACGCAGCCTCCTGTGGAGATGAACCGGGTGATGACCAGCGTGCTGGCGACCGCCGTGAAGGCGTCGGGACATCGACCCTTTCGCCTGTCGAGCGGCGCGGGACACGATGCCATGATCCTGGCGCGAAAGGTCCCGGCCGCGATGCTGTTTCTGCGCAGCCCGGGTGGCATCAGTCACCATCCCGACGAAAAGGTGGCTCAGGAAGATGTGGAGGCCGCGCTCGGCGTGGGGAAGCGGTTTCTGGAAACCTGGAGGCCGGTGTGATCGTTCGCGGCGGATCGTTGGTGACGCCGGAGGGCGTGGTGCAAGCGGATCTGGCAATCGAGAGCTCATCGATCTCCGCCATCGGCCGCGAGTTGCCGGGCGCCGCGAACGAAATCGACGCGCGCGGCCTTACCGTGTTTCCAGGCCTCATCGATGTCCACGTGCACTTCAACGAACCAGGGCGAGCGGATTGGGAGGGCGCTGCAAGCGGAAGCCGCGCGCTGGCTGCGGGAGGCGGGACGGTCTTTTTCGACATGCCGCTCAACTCCTCGCCGTGTACCGTCGGCGCCCGGGAGTTCTTCGCCAAACGCGACGCGCTGGCGCAATCTTCGGTCACCGATTTCGCCCTGTGGGGCGGAATCGTGCCGGGCAATCGCAACGCTCTCGCCGAACTGGCGGAGTGCGGAGTCATCGGATTCAAGGCCTTCATGGCGGATTCGGGACTGCCCGAGTTTCCGCGGAGCGACGACCTGACGCTGCATGAAGGTATGCGGGAGGCGGCGCGTGTGGGATTGCCCGTGGCGGTTCACGCCGAGAACCACGAACTGGTGAAGGCGCGCGGCCGCGGAACCGGCGTGCGTGACTACCTGGAGTCGCGGCCGGTGCTGGCCGAAGTGGAAGCCATCCAGCGCGCCGCGTTGCTGGCGGGTGAGACCGCAGCGAAGCTGCACATCGTCCATGTCAGTTCCGGACGCGGCGTCGCGGCTGCCCTGGAGGCGCGGGCCCGCGGCGTGGATATCTCGATCGAGACGTGTCCGCACTATCTCTACTTCACGGACGAAGACATGGCGCGGATCGGTGCGGTGGCCAAGTGCGCCCCGCCGCTGCGCCCCGCGGAGGAGCGTGATGCACTGTGGCAGGCGGTGCTGAACGGTGACGTGGACATCGTGGGGTCGGACCATTCGCCCGCGCCCCTCGACCTGAAGTGCGACGAGAACTTCTTTCGCGTGTGGGGTGGAATTGCCGGAGTGCAATCGACGCTGGCGGTACTGCTCAGTAGGACTGGCCTCCCTGCCTGTCCCATCGCCGCCCTCACCGCATCCAATCCCGCACGCCGTTTTGGAATCGCGAACAAAGGCCGGCTCGCAGTGGGATACGACGCCGATCTGACGCTGGTCGATCTCGCAGCCGAACACACTGTGACCCGCGAGTCGCTCTTTCAACGGCACGGTTTGAGCCCTTACTTGGGCCGCACCTTTCGCGGCGTGGTGCGCCGCACTATCCTGCGCGGCGCGACGATTTTTGAGAACGGCAAGATTCTGCGCCAGGGTGGCGGGAGAATGATTGAACATGCAGCGACTCGGATTCACGCGTAGCGCGTATCAACCGGACCATCTGTTGTTGACGGCGGACACCTTCGTGCGCGCGCCGCGCCCGGGAATGGAGAAGTCCACCGCCATCGTGCACGTGTCGCCGGCTGTAGGCGCCGGCTTCACCCAATACACCGCGGAATTCGAGGCCGGCGGCAAGTTGGGACCCGCGGAGGGGCAGCGGTTCGTCTACGTGCTCGAAGGTGAAGTCTGCATCGACAGCCGCACGCTTGGTGCAGATGGGTATGCCTACCTGCCGCAGGAGTGCGACTCGCCGGTTACCGGAGCCGCCGGCGCTCGGGCGTCGGTGATCGAGAAACCGTACCGCGCGCTGGATGGAGTGAAGCCTCCAGCGATGTTCGTGGCCGATGAGCTCACGGTCACGCCCAAGCCGCTGGGGGACGACCCCGATCTCCAGGTGCGCGTCCTGCTGCCGGACGATCCCGCCTTCGACTTCGCCGTCAACACCATGACCTATCAGCCCGGGGCCGCGCTGCCGATGGTGGAGATCCACGTGATGGAGCACGGGCTCGTGATGCTGGCGGGCGGCGGAATCTACCGCCTGGGCGACCGGTGGTACCCTGTGACCGCGGGCGATTTCATCTGGATGGCGCCCTATTGCCCGCAGTGGTTCGGAGCGCTCGGCAAGACGCCCGCCAAATACCTCATCTACAAAGACTGGAACCGATGAAGCTCGCAATCGACACCGGCCGCCTGGTGGCCGAGCTGGACACGCTCGCGTCGTTCTCGGACGCGCCCGCGCCCGCGGTGACGCGCGTGGTGTTCTCCGAACAGGACCTCCGCGCGCGCGAATACGTGAAAGGACTGTGCGCCGGAGCCGGCCTTGCCGTGCGCGAAGACGCGGTGGGCAACACTTTCGCGCGATGGACCGGCGCGCAACCGGACCTGGCGGCGATCGGCACCGGGTCGCACATCGACGCCATCCCACACGCCGGCCGCTACGACGGTACGGTGGGAGTGCTCGGCGGACTGGAGGCCATCCGCGCGCTCCAGCGCAGCGGCGCGCGTCCGCAACGGTCGATCGAGCTTCTGATCTTCAGCGCCGAGGAGCCGACGCGGTTCGGCATCGGATGCTTCGGGAGCCGCCTGCTCGCCGGCTGTCTGGATGGAGCCACGCTGCGCGACAAAGAAGGCAAGACGCTCGAGCAGTGGCGCGCGGAAGCCGGATTCCGCGGAGACCTCGCCGGCGTGCCGCTTCCGCCCGGCTATTACGACGCTTTCGTCGAGCTGCACATCGAACAGGGCACTAGCCTCGAACGCGAAGAGATTCCCCTGGGCGTGGTGACCGCGATTGCCGCGCCGGCCAGCCTGCGGCTGTGGATCGAAGGCGAAGGCGGGCACGCAGGCGCCGTGTTGATGACGGACCGCCGCGATGCCTTCTGCGCGGCGGCGGAGATCGTGCTGGCAATCGAGACCGCGGCGCGCTCCACGGGCGCGGTCGATACGGTGGGCACGGTGGGCGTGTGCGACGTGTTTCCGGGCGCCGTGAACAGTATTCCCAGCCGCGTTCGCCTGGAAGTGGACGTGCGGGATATCGACCTGACGCGGCGCGATACCGTGCTCGCCAGGATCGATGCCGCTTCGGCCGAGGTGTCCGCGCGCCGCGGCGTCGCGACGCGCACGGAAATCATCAATGCGGATGCGCCTGCGCAGTGCGCCCCGCGCGTCGTGGAAGCTCTCGCGCGCGCCTGCGAAACGCACGGGCTGGCATGCCGGCGAATCGTGAGCCGCGCCTATCACGACACGCTGTTCGTGTCGCGCATTGCGCCAGCGGCGATGCTCTTTATTCCCTGCCGCGGAGGCGTCAGCCACCGGCCCGACGAGTACGCGGCCCCCGAAGCGATCGCCTCCGGGGCGCTGGTGCTGGCCGAAGCTCTGGGGGAATTAGCGGGCTGCGTTTAGCAGGCCTCCGATCGGAGCCGCGACCGTAGGAAGCGGTCTTCGCTCACTCCACCGCCCCCGCCACGTCCGGCAGAAAGTAGAACACCGTCGCCAGGATCGCGTAGACCGCCAGCAGTTGCACTCCCTCCAGCCAGTTCGATTCGCCGTCCGAGGCAATCTGGCCGGTGATCAGCACCGCCACAAAGACCGCCAGCACTTCAGCCGGCGTGAACACCAGGTCCATCGATCGGGGACCGATGAAGTGGCTCGCGATCACCAGCACGGGCGCGACGAAGAGTGCGATCTGCAAGCTGCTGCCGATGGCAATCCCCATGGAAAGCTCCATGCGGTTCTTCAGCGCCATCATCACCGCGGTGCTGTGTTCGGCCGCGTTGCCCACCACCGCCACCACAATCACCCCTACGAAAATGCGCGTCATCCCGAAGGCCGCCGCGGCCTGCTGCACGGAGCCGACCAGGATTTCGCTCATCCAGGCGATCAACGCGGTCGCACCCACCAGCGCCAGCACGGAGTTTCTCAAACTCCATGCCTTCTCCCGCGCGGCCCCCGCGTGCCGGCCTTCTCCGGCAAAATGCTCCTTGTGAGTGTGGAGCGAGAACAGGAGATGGGTCGCGTAGGTGAGCAGCAGCACGATCGAGATTTCCAGGCTGAGGTCGTTTTCGCGGAGGCGTTCTCCCGGGCCGGCCAGGTAGTGGAAGGCCGCGGGCATGATCATCGCGATGGCCGCCAGGGTCAACAGGGTGGCCTGCGCGCGCGCCGCGGTGGCGTTGAATCTCTGCTCCTTGTGCTTGATGCCGCCCGCCAGAACCGCGGCGCCCAGCACCAGCAGAATGTTGCCGATGATGGAGCCGGTGAGCGACGCTTTCACTACCGGATAGAGGCCCTTGTGAAGCGCCGTCATGGCGATGATCAGCTCGGCCGCATTGCCAAACGTCGCGTTCAACAGGCCGCCCACGCCCTCGCCGGTGTGGCGGGCGAGCTCCTCTGTGGCATGGCCCAGCCAGCCCGCGAGCGGCACGATGGCCAGACAGGCCGCCAGAAAGATTAGTGTGTGCGATCCGGGCGAAAGGAATTCCAGTCCGATGGCGACGGGAACGAATATCAGCAGCCAGTTGAGCATATGCCGGGCAAAGTCTCGCCTGTGGTCTCCACGACGTAAAACCATTCTCCGCAATGGCGCAGCCCAATACTGGAAACTTCGAGCGCTGCCCGTAGTTGCATAGGGCCCAGTTACTTCCATTCTGCCTGTTTTGAGGGCGAGACTGAATTCCAGTGTCCGAAAGATACCATCCGCAGCGTTCCACCTCCCGTTTCGTTAGAATCAATCCCCCAGCCGCAATCCGGAGGCGCCGCATGACGAGAAGAGAGATGCGGCGGGCGGTCGGGTCCGTTTCGACCGCATCCTGGCCCATGGCGCGGACAGGCACGGCCGCCGCCATACCGAATCCACAGGGCCGCAAAGGACTCGGGGACGTCTACCAGGTGAGTATCCATGGCCAGGACAAAGGCGTCTCGCCGGTGCTGGCGCAGGCGCTCGGCGCGCGCGTGGCGCTCATGGGAAACGGGCCGCGCAAAGGCGGCGCGCCGCAAACCTGGGAGACCTTGCGCGGCGCCCGCGGCCTGGAGGACGTCCGGCAGGCGCACTACTCGATCGCCGGCGGCAAGGACCACAATCCGCCGGACGATTACCTCGCCAGCCTCGATGGCCCCGACGAAGCGCACTGGCTCAAGCTATCCGCGCAGGACACCGGCGCCTTTTCCGTCGCCAACAGCCGCAACGGGAACGGGCAGGCGAATCGCCTGCCCCACCTCAACAGTTGGTGAGTTTAGCAATCCGGCAATGGGCAAAGCTACAATGGGACCTGCCGGGTTGTTCATTCCGCATGCCCAAGCGAATCGCGATCGTGGAAGACGAGGCGGAGCTGGCTTCGCTCATCGATTACAATCTGAGCCGGCAGGGTTATCAGACGCAGGTGCTGAACGGTGTCAAAGGCACGTTCCGGGCCCTGGAACAGGCCAAGCCGGACCTGATCCTGCTGGACGTGATGTTGCCCGAAATCGACGGGTTCGAGCTGTGCCGCCAGATCCGGCAGTCCGCCGTGTTGGGAAGGATACCCGTGCTGTTCCTCACGGCGCGGTCGGACGAAGTGGACCGCGTGCTGGGTCTCGAAATCGGCGGCGACGATTACATGACCAAGCCGTTCAGCCCGCGTGAACTGATCGCGCGCGTGAAGGCCCATCTACGGCGCGAGGAGATGGACAGCGAGCCGGCCGCGGTTTCCATCGGACCGTTGCGCATGGACCGGACGGCGCGCCGCGTTTACCTGTCGGACCGCGAGCTTTCCCTCACCTCGACCGAATTCAACTTGCTGGAGTTCTTCCTGACCCACGCGGGCCGCGCCTACAGCCGCGACCAGCTTCTCGAATCGGTCTGGGGCGAGCGGCGATACGTGACACCGCGCACGGTGGATGTCCACGTGCGCCGGTTGCGCGAACAAATTGAAGAACAGCCCGACAACCCGCGCTATCTGACGACCGTGCGCGGCTTCGGCTATCGTTTCGAGGAGCCCGCTTGACCGGCAAGATTTTTCTCAAGCTGATCGCAGGTGTGCTTTGCCTGCTGTTGCTGGCATTGGCGACGGTGGACTACTTCGCCAGTGAAGTGGCGCGGGACGCCTCCATTCAGAATCTCGTCCAGCAACTGGCGGAGAAGGGCCGGATGCTGGCGCTTTCGGTGGCGGATCCTGCGGCGTTCGGAGTGGAGCGGGCGCGAAGCATGGCGAGGGCGGCCGGCGGCCGGCTGACCATAGTGCGTGCGGACGGCAAGGTGCTGGTGGATTCGGAAGCCGATGCCGCGGGCATGGAGAACCACAGCACGCGTCCGGAGCTGATTCAGGCGTTTCGCGGCGAGGTGGGTTCGATCATCCGGCACAGCTCGACGATCGGAATCGAATTTCTGTATGTAGCGGTTCCCATTCCGGATGGCGCCATTCGCATCGCGGTGCCGCTCCCGGAGATCGATCGGCAGGCCAATCGCGTGCGCGGCAAGATTCTGGTCAGCACCGCGCTGGCGTTTCTTCCGGCGATTGCGATTGCGGCGCTGTTTTCGCGCTGGATCTCCGGCCGGTTTGTGACAATCATGTCGCATGCGGGCGAACTGGCGCGGGGCAACTTCCACGCGCGGCTGGCGCCCGGCAAGAGCGAGTTCGGGCAACTGGGCCGCACTCTCAACGAGCTCTCGGAGAATCTGCAGGAGAACGTGGAGCAGCTCCAACGCGAGCACGCGGAGCTGGAACGTGTGGAGCGCGTGCGCAAGGACTTCGTGATCAACGTGTCGCACGAGCTGCGCACGCCTCTGGCTTCCATCCAGGGTTATACCGAAACCTTGATCGACGGGGCGCTGAACGATCCCGAAAACAACGTGCGCTTCCTGCGCATCATTCGCCACAACGCCGAGCGCCTGGCCCGGATTACCGAGGACCTGCTTACGCTATCGCGGATCGAGCAGCGGCGGCAGAAGTTCGAGTTCGAGCCGCACTTGGTGAACGGGTTGCTGCATGAAGCCATGGAATCGATCCGGCCCATCGCGCAGAAAAACGACCTGCGTCTGGAGTTGGAGCCGGCGCCGGCGGATGCCGAGGCCTGGTGCGACAGCGAGGCGGTATCGCAGATTCTGAGCAACCTTCTGGACAATGCCATCAAGTACACTGCGGCCGGCGGCCGCATCACGGTGGGGGCGCAGCCCGCGGGAGGATTCATGGAGGTGTACGTGCGCGACACGGGAATCGGGATTCCGCCGGAGGAGGTGCCGCGCCTGTTCGAGCGTTTCTACCGCGTGGACAAGGCGCGGTCTCGCGAATTGGGCGGCACTGGGCTGGGTCTTTCGATCGTGAAGCACCTGGTGGCGGCGCACAACGGGTCGGCACGCGTGGAAAGCCGGATGGGTGAGGGATCGACGTTTTTCTTCACGCTGCCGGTGGACGAGCCTGCCCTGGGACAGGAGCAGCTTAATCCCGAATTCACCGCCTCTTAACGGTTTCGTAACATGGACGCTGGTAAGTTGAGGCGTGAGTGCCTCATGAAGAAGATTCTGCTGATCGAAGATGACGCCGACCTTTTCGCGCTGCTGAAATACAACCTGGAGAAGGAGGGTTTCTGGTTGAGCGGACTGCAGACGGGAAGGGGCGCGCTGGAACTGTGCCGCCAGGCGCGGCCGGACCTGATCCTGCTCGACATCATGCTCCCCGATTCCGATGGGCTCGACATTTGCAAGGGTATTCGCAAAGACCCGGATCTGGCGGCCACGCCCGTCATTTTTCTGACGGCGCGGGCGTCGGAGACGGACCGCATCGTGGGCCTGGAGATCGGCGCCAACGATTACGTGGTAAAGCCGTTTTTCGTGCGCGAGTTGATTGCGCGCATCAAGCTGCAATTTCGCCAACAGACAGCTCCGGCGCGCATGCTCGAAGCGGGCGGCCTGGAGCTGGACCCCACCAGCCGCCAGGTTCGCCTGGAGGGCGCGCCGCTGCAACTCACCGCCACGGAGTTCCGCCTGCTGGAGTATCTGATGAGCCGTCCGGGAGTGGTCTTCAGCCGCGAACAATTGCTGAATGCGGTGTGGGGGCAGGACCGCGCCATCACGGACCGGGCCGTGGACGTGTACGTTTTGCGGCTGCGGCAGAAAATCGAGCGCGACCCGGCGGCTCCCGTGCTGATTCATTCGGTGCGGGGGTTTGGGTACACGTTCGAGCCGCGGCGGGCGATGGCGGGGGTGTAGGTTTGCAGGCGCGCGATCCTACTTCACGCGCAGACCCACAGAGCCGTGAACTCCCGTGTTCCCTTTGGCCAGCGGCCTTTCCTCCACAACCTCCGCCGACGGTCTCCCGCCCTTGTCCGGCTGCTTCGCGGGCGTCGCGCCGGAGGTGACGCGCTGGCGCGCCGGCTGCCCCACCTCAGAATGCGTCCGGGGGAATGGCGTTGACATTGCCATTCAAGAAGCGATCGAACCAGTAGCACTGCCAATCCAAGCTCTCGACCAAGTGCTTCGGCTCCCCCGTGCGCGTCAGATTATGATTCTCGCGTGGAAAAATCACAAACTCCGCATTCACCCCATAATGTTTCAGGGCGCGGAACCACTGCTCGCCCTGCTCCAGCGGCACGCGATAGTCGTTATCCGAATGCAGAATCAAAGTCGGGGTTTTGACGTTCTTCGCGTACTTTAGCGGCGATGCACTCCAGTACTGCTCGAACTCGTCGAACAGGAATCCCTTGAAGTCGTCCTGGTGCCCGTAAGCGCCGTCGCGCGTCCCATCGTCGCTGATAAAGTTCACCACGCTGCGCAGGGTCACCGCCGCCTTGAAGCGCGTGGTGTGCCCCAGAATCCAGTTGGTCATGAAGCCGCCGTAGCTGCCGCCGGTCACGCCCAGCTTGTCGGCATCGATCCACGGATTCTGCTTCAGCGCGGCATCCACTCCGCTCATCACGTCCTGGTAATCCATGCCGCCCCAGTTGTTCACGATGCCGCGCTCGAACTTCTGCCCGTACCCCGTGGACCCGCGCGGATTGCAGAAGAACACCGCCCACCCTTTGGCCGCATAGACCTGAAACTCGTGATACCAGTCCACGCCGTACTGCCCGGCGGGGCCGCCATGAACGCTCAGCACCATCGGATACTGCTTGCCCGGCTGCCAACCCACGGGCTTCACCAGGAACCCCTCGATGTCCCACCCGTCCGTGCTCTGGTAGGGCAGCCGCTCGACGCCCGCCAGTTCCAGCCCCGGCCACAGCGCCGCATTCAGATGGGTGAGCTGCCGCTCGCCTTTGCCGTCGAGCCCCGCGGCATACAGATCGTCCAGCTTCCGAAAATCGTTCGCCAGGTAAGTCATCACCCCAGCCTTCTGGTTGCAATCGAACGCCCGCACCGCGCGCTCGCCCGACGTCACCGGCGCCACTTTTCGCCCGTCGAGATCCACGCGAAAAACGTGCATCTGCCCCTTCACGCCAGTTTCGAAGCGCAGCTCCTTCGCACCGGGGCCCCATTGCAGAGCCGTGGGAATCAGATCCAGGCCGTCCACCACAAGCGTGGATTTGCCGCCGCCGCCCGCCGAGGCCAGGTACAGCTTCGGGAACTGACGGCGCTGCGTCTGCCCCGCAAACGCGATCTGCCTGCCATCGGGCGACCAGCGCGGCTGCGCGTCGTCATACTCGTGATCCGAGATCCTGGCCAGCGGCCCGCCATCCGCCGGAATCACCCAGACGTCTTTGTTGTGGCCGTTGTCGTACTCTTTCCCGGTGCGGTCCGAAACGAACGCGATGCGCGCCGAATCCGGCGACCACTGGGGGTCGGTATCGTTCCAGTCGTCACCCGAGGTGATCTGCTTGGCCGCCGCCGCCGCCGCCGCCGAATCGACCACCCACAGGTGGCTGCGCTTGTCGTCGTACCACCCCGTGTCGTTGAACTTGTAGGAGATGTGCGAGTAGTGCCGGACGTCGCTCTTACGCGCCCCGGCCGCCACGCTATCGCTGGGTCCCGAACGGCTGACCACCACGAAGCGCTTTCCATCCGGCGACCATTGATACCCGGTGACGCCGTTCTTCACGTGCGTCAGGACCTGCGCCTCTCCACCGTTCATGTAGAGGATGCAGATCTGCGGCCGCGCGCCTTCGCCCTCGCGGCTCGACAGGAAGGCCAGCCGCATTCCATCCGGACTCCACCGCGGCGAGCTCGCGTTGAACCCCTCCGCCGAGAGACGCCGCGGCCCCGACTTTCCATCGATCGCGACGACCCAGATCGAAGTGTCCCGACGGTTCTTTTTCTGGTCGACGGTGGTCAGTACATAGGCCACCTGCTTTCCGTCCGGCGAAATGTGCGGATCGCCGATGTTCTCGAACGCGAAATAATCTTCCGGCGTGACGCCGCGTTTGGGCGGAGCGCCGAAGGCCAACACCGCGATGGCCGCGCCTGCAATCAGAGCCCTCATGCTGTTCCTCCACTGGAATGCGATGAAGGCAGTATACAACTTGCGCCCCACGGAGCAGGGAGCCGGGCTTGCAGCCCGCGAGCCCTGGCCGGGCTCGCGGGGGGATTACGCTTCAACTAGAAGCGGTACTTGAGGCTCATCTGCACGTTGCGCGACCCGATCTTGGTGCTGGTGATCTGGCCGAAGCTGCCCGATCCAAACGTGGTGCCCGGCGGGTTGAACACCGGGTGGTTGCGGACGTTGGAGGCCTCCAGGCGGTACTCGATGCTGTGTCCTTCCTTGATCCTCCAGCTCTTAGTGATGTCGGCGTCCAGCGTGTTCAGGCGCGGCCCGCGGATGTTCATGAACCGCGGCGCCGTCCCAAAAGTGTCCGGGGCCGGCTGCGAGAAGGCCCCTACGTTGAAGAAGTTGCTCATCTTGTCGTAGATCGACCCCGGCATGCCCGGGTCGCCGTTGAGGTTGGGCCGCTGCGTGCCGTTCCACAGCGTGCCGCCGTTCTGCGTGATCTGCATCGGCTGGCTGGCTTGCAGTGTGAAAATGCCGCTCGCCTCCCACCCTCCGATGATGCCGTCCACCCACTTGTTGATGTTGTTGCCGAACTGCCGCCCCTTGCCGAGCGGGACCTGGTAGACGCCCGCCCACACGAAGCGGTAGGACACGTCGTTGCCCGAGAGCGACTTCTCCAGGTGGAGGTTGAACGGGTTCTGCACCGCGCTGCCGGAAGTGCTGCTCAGCCAGTTCAAGTTGCTCGAGCCGTTGGAGACGTCGTCCTCCATCTTGGCCCAGGTGTAGTGCGCCATGGTCTGCAGTCCGTGCGAGAATCGCTTCTGCCACTTGAGTTGAAGGCCCTGGTACCAGGAATCGGCGTTGCCCAGCTCGGAAGTGCCGGCGCCATCGAATTGCGGCATGCCCCGCAGCAGGCGGTAGTACTGGATGGTCTTGCCGTTTAAGTTGGTCGCCAGAGGGTCGGTGATGATCCCGTAGAACGGGTTGGGTACCTGGGCCTGCAGCGCGGAGCGCCCCAGGCCGAAGTACATGGGGTTCAGGTAGCTCAGGCTGGTCATCGCCGCGTCGGGCAGCTTGACGCCCTTGCCGCCCGTATAGTTGATCTCGACGATCGAGTTCCAGCCTACTTCGCGCTGGACCGACACGTTCCAGTTGTAGAATTCGGGGTTCTGGCCGGTGTTCCGGAGGATCGTGCCGGTGCCCCGGCCCAGCAGGGTTTTGTCCCCGAGCGAGCTGCCCAGTGGGAACGCGAGGCCCTGCGGGTAAGGGTTGGAGAGGCCGCTGATGTAGCGGGTGGCGTTGCTATCGAGCGACCAGGTCACGCCCGAGTTGGTGTTGAACGGCGAGCCGGTGTGGCCGGAGACCGTGGCTCGCGACAGCGTGTAGAAGATGCCCACGCCGCCGCGGATCGAGGTCTTCTGGCCCAGCGCGTAGGCGAAGCCCAGGCGCGGCGCCCAATTGTTCTTGTCCATGTCGAACGGCGACCGCGTGTGGTCGTCGACGAACTTGTATACGCCTCTCAGATTGAAGCCTGGAACCGTGATCGGCGCCGGAGCGCTCAGGTCCCAATAGCTGAAGCGGTTCTGGACCTCGTACCGGGGAACGTCGAACTCATACCGCAATCCGAGGTTGACCGTCAGGTTGCGCGTGACCTTCCAGTCGTCCTGCACGAAGAAGCCCCAGTAGCTGGCGCGGTTGAACACCTTCGGATCGATGTGGTAGTCCGAACAGCAGCCCCACCCCAGCAGGAACGACGCGAACGAGCTGCCCTGGTAGGAATTGCCGGTGTTCAGATCGGCGCTGGTGACCTGCTGCCCGAACTGGAAGTGCCCCTGCGGATAGCCCGGCTGCGCGTAGTCCAGGAAGTAGTGGCGGAACTCCGTCCCAGCCTTGATGTTGTGTGCGCCCCTGGTCTTGGTGATCGAGCCCGAGAACTGGTGCACGCCCTCCTGCCGGTCCATGATCAGCCAGCCCTGCGTGCCGATGTCCAGGCCAAAGCCGTTGAAGAACGGGAAAGCTTTGTAATCGGCGTTGTCGTACATGTACTTGGGCAGGCCCAGAGTGGTCGAGTCGAAGTTCTGGAACGGCAGCCGGCCGTAGTCGGAATAGATGAACCCGTAGTTCAGCACCCAGATGGTGGTGGAGTTCTGCACGAACGTCAGGTTGCCCGAAGCGGCTTGCGTGTGGGTGTAGCTGGGACCGTTGTTCGGGCTGTAGGCCGCCGCGATCGAAGGGTCGGTGGCAGCCCACAGGTTGGCCGGAGCACCGGCGTTCCGCGACATGCTGTAGCGCGCCGTCGCGCGAATCCTGTCAGTGAAGCTGTTGTCCACCTTGATGTCGAACTGCTTGTTCCTGCTGGTGTCGATCCCCTGCTGATAGAAGTTGTTGGCGTTGGTGTACTGGTTGGTCGGGATGGTGTTCGGCATGGGGATGTACTTCATGGCCTTGAGCGACACCGGGTCCATCAGGCTCAGCGGGATCTGGTTGTTGGGGAACGGATTGCGCTTGGTAACCCCGTTGGCGTCCTTGTAAGTGTCGAACGGGTTGTAGATCACCATGGGCTTGCCGTCGCTGAACAACAGCTTGCTGAAATCTCCCGAGCGGAACCCGGCGATCGGCGCGCTGCCGGTGTACCCCTGCGGGCTCTTGGCCTTGGTGTATTCGAACGTGCCGAAGAAGAAGGTCTTGTTCTTGCGGATCGGCCCGCCGATCACCCCGCCCGGCTGGTCGCGGCGATAGTAGGTCTTCTTCGCTCCCGCGCGGTTGCTGGACCAACTGTTGGCGTTCATCACGGAGTCCCGGCGGTACTCGTAGGCCGCCCCGTGGAACTGGTTGGTTCCCGACTTGGTCACCAGGTTCACCACCGCGCCGCCGGACTCGGCGTACTCGGCGCCGAAGAAGTTTACCTGGATCTTGAATTCCTGAACGGCGTCCACCGACGGCGTCCACTTCAGGTCCGTGGCTCCGGTGTTCTGCTCGGTGGTGTTCACGATGGCGCCGTCCACCAGTACATCCGAGGTGGAGTTGCGCACTCCGTTGGCCACGAAGTTAGTGTTCGACGGCGCGTTGGTCTGGCTGTTGGCCCCGACCACGCCCGGCGCGCCGGACAGGAACATCAGCGCGTTGCGCCCGATGTTGGGCAGCGACATCATGAGCCGGCTGTCGATCACCTGCCCGAGGGTGGCGATGGTGGTGTTCAGCAGGGGAGTCGTGGTGGACACTTCCACCGAGGTTGCCATGTCGCCCACTTGCAAGGCAGCGTCCAGGGTGGCCTGTTGTTGGACCTCCAGCGGGATTTCCGTCTGCGTGAACTTCTTGAATCCCCGCGCCTCCACGGTCAGGATGTACTTGCCAGGCGGCAAGGCGGAAACCGCGTAGCGTCCGGCTTCGTCGGTCGTGACCGGGTGTGACAGGTTGCGTTCCGCTTCGATTAGCGCCACTTTGGCTCCCGGCACTGCGGCGCCGCTCGGATCGGTGACGGTGCCGCGCACGGCGGCCGTATACGAGGATTGCGGCCATGCCAGGGCCGTAATCGCCAGAACCAGGCAAACGATTCTCAAAAGATACGGAAACTTTCTCATAACCCCTTCCTTTTGGTGGGCGTCCCCCTCCGCCGGGCCCCACCCGGGCCGGCGGATGAATCGACCTGATCCTGGTTTCCAGGAACGCCCGATCCCGATCCAGCCATCGGATGTCCGTAATCCAAACCATGGAATCCGGACTGCTTAAGCAGAGTTTATGTCCCAAATACCTTAAACTTGCCGAACTTTAACCACAAGGACCACCTTGTTTGACCGCCCGATTGAGGGGCGGCAACTGCTTCGGGATTCCATTCATGCCCCATGCGGGTCAAAACGGAAATCCCCGAGAAACCCCTTCTGAGGGCCGCGAGCTTCCTCGATTTTACGGTCCTGCAATTTATCAGGCATAATTCTAACATCTAAACAGCAAAAAAGGACCTGAAATATCGAGGGATCTACTTTATTGTCAAAGGAGAGACCCGCGGGCGGCAAGCGGGCGAAGGCGGGCCGGGAGCTTCACCGCCAAGCGGCTGATTTCGGGTTGATGGGTATGTGCTTCACTCAGGTAGCCACCATGGGTGGGGGTCGCGAGACCCGGCCGCCCGGGTCCGGAATGTGCGGTGGCGGCCCGCACCGGTCCATCGGGCGCCGCCCGACAGCCTGGTCACCGGAAAACCGTCAAGAATCCGCGATCTCCGTTTGCGACGTTCAGCCTGGCTCTGCGCACACCGGGTGGAGCGGCGGAACGCGTGGCTGACGGCCTCAGGCGTGGGCCGTTCCGCGCGGACCGCTGCGACCCTATGAAAACGCGATGATCTTCTTGCGCACAGCGTATAGGACCAAATCGACCGCACTGTGGAGGTCCAGCTTCTGCATGATGTGCGTCCGATGTGTCTCCACCGTATACGGGCTCAGGTTCAGGAGCGTGGCAACGTCCTTGTTCGACTTCCCTTCGGCCAGAAGCTGGAAGATCTCTTTCTCTCTGTCACTGAGCAGATTGTAGGAGTCCCTCAGCCCGCGCTGTTTGAGTTGTTGCACGAAGTCGTCCAGCAACATCTTGGCCACTGCGGGACTGAAGAAGGACTTCCTTTGGGCAACAGCCTGGACCGCACGAAGCAGGTCAACGTCAGCGCTTTCTTTGAGCAGGTAGCCTTTCGCTCCGGCCGTAAGGGCACGCAGCAGATACTCCTCGTCGGAGTGCATGCTCAAAATGATTACCCCGGTGGTGGGATCTTGCTTCACAATCTGAGCCGTGGCTTCGATCCCGTTCAGATTCGGCATGCCGATGTCCATGATCACCAGATCCGGCCGCAATTCATGAGCCAGGCGCACGGCGTCGCGCCCGTCGGAGGCTTCGCCCACGACCTCGATCCCCTCGTGCTGTTCCAGTTGCAGCCGCAGGCCCTTGCGCATCACGCCGTGGTCATCTGCGATGAGAACGCGGATCATTCCGTGGCCACCCCACAGTTAACCGGGAATTCCACCTCCAAGATAGTCCCTTTCTGCGGTTGCGAGATGATCGTGACCTTGCCATCGAGTTCACGCACCCGCTCCTGAATGCCGATCAGGCCCAGCCCGTGGGAGGATGCGTGCACCGGATCGAAACCGACACCGTCGTCCTGGATCGACAACTGAACCCAATCGTGCCGGCCATAGACGGAGATCCGGATGTTCTTGGCTTGCGCATGCCTCGTACAGTTTGTGAGGGCTTCCTGAACAATCCGATAGATGCAGGTGCGATGGGTCTCCGGTAGACCTTCGAGATCTCCGTCGATCTGCACAGTCACCGGCACGCCACTTCTCCGGGAGAACTCCCGACCCTGCCACCGGAGCGCCGGCCCCAAACCGAGTTCGTCCAGCATGGCCGGCCGCAAACCCATCGCCAGATCCCGCACTCCGCGAATCGTCTCTGCATTCAACTGCCGGGCTTCATCGAGGCGCGCACGAAGTTTGTCGGGGAAGGTAATGACCGACTCCATGTTGCCGAGCTCCATGGTCATGGCGGAGAGCATCTGGCCGACCGCATCGTGGAGTTCCCGCGACAGCGATCTGCGCTCATCCTCCTGGGTCCGCACCAAATTGCGGGAGAGGCGGCGCAGTTCCTCTTCCGCGCTTTCCGCGCGTCCCCTTTGTTGTTCGCTCCGGCGTTCCAGATGGGCCACTCGAGCCGTGCTGATCACGGCCACCAGCAGGCCAAGCCCAAGAGCAAGGAGGACGGTCCTGAGGAGGAAGCTCTGCAGCAGCTTCTGGCTCTCCTGCAGCCTCTGCTGTTCGTTCCGAAAATGAGCGGCGTTGATCTGTCCGATCTCGCGTGCCAGGGCCACAACGGCCTCCCGGCGTGGGAGCACCTGCTGGCGCAGGAAGATCTGGCTGAGCGCCGCCTTCTCCTGCGGCGACCAGCGCAAGATTGGATCCATGGACGTCCAATAGGCCCGAAGTTCAGACCGCAATTGCTGAACCGTCGCCGCGTCTCCCGTCCCAAGCCGCTGTTCCAGAAGGTCGAGCTGCTGACGGATGGCGGACCTCCTGGTCAATAATTGCTCTCGATAGGCCGGCGCCGTGATGTGCGACGGGTCCAAGAGGTAATCGCGAATCAGAATATCGCCCAGATAAAGGTCGGCCGGAATTTCGCGCAAGCCCGAATCGGTCTGCAGGTACATTTCGTGAGCGGACAGGGTCTGGTCGTGGAGAGTCTGCGCCCGGCGCATCGCGCCGAAGCCGAGGAGGCCGATCAAGAGTATTAGCGTGCCGAATCCGATCGAAAGCACCAGCCAACTGCGCGACCTCATGGCGTACCTGCCTCCATACAGCTATTCTGGCCGGAAAATGGCATCCCGGAGCGATCGAACTTTCGACTCCAACCGCGATAACCTGAGAGCGGCGCAAGATGGATCTCATCTTCACGGATCTCGATGGGACGCTGTTGGACCGGGACACCTACAGTTGGGAAGCGGCGAGGCAGGCGCTCGATCGATTGAGGCGGCAGGGCGTTCCTTGGGTTCTGGTCACCAGCAAGACGCGCGCAGAGGTTGAGTTCTGGCGTCGATGCCTCCAGAATGAGCACCCATTCATCGTCGAGAACGGCGGCGCCGCCTTCGTGCCTCTCGGGTACTTTCCACGTGCCGTTCGGGGAGGCAAACGCCGCGACTCCTACGAAGCGATCGAGTGGGGAACGCCCTACGAGGAACTCGTTGCCGATCTTCAAAGGGCCTCGCAGACCAGCCAATGTCGCGTGCGCGGTTTTCATGAAATGACGCCTGAGGAGGTGGCCAGGGTTTGCGATTTGCCGCTGGAACAGGCTGTTCTGTCGAGACAGAGGGAATACGATGAGCCGTTCCTGATCCTTGATCCAAACCGCGCCGGCGCGCTGGCCGCCGCGATCGAGGACCAAGGCCGGCGGTGGACCAGAGGCGGTCGCTTTTGGCACATTCTGGGGGCGAATGACAAAGCACGGGCCGTCGAGGCTCTCTCCGCGCTTTTCAAGCGGGGGAATGCGCCGCTTCGCACCATCGGCCTGGGTGACGGATTGAATGACGCGTCTTTTCTCAACGCCGTGGCTGTTCCGGTGCTCATTCGCTCCCCGCAAGTTGCGGAACTGAAAGCCATGGTGCCACGCGGTTTGGTGACGGACCGCCCCGGCCCGGAAGGCTGGAATGAGGCCGTCCTGGCGCTAATCGGCGACTGAGAACGAGCCAGTCTGCGAACGTCCGACCCAACCCCGATCAGGTCACAAATGGCTCCACAGGGACCTCTCGGCTGCATCGCCGGTTTGCTCTCTTTTCTCCTCGAAGAACCGCTGCACCCCTCCCATTCCAAGACCGGCAGCCAGGCTGGCTGCCAGTACAGCGCCGCCCACAAAGATGATGAAAGCGGCGAGGAACACGCCTCTGGCGAAGTTGAGTTGATCGGCGGCAACGACGACGGCTACGAACATGATGAGGATCCGGACTACCACTGCCAGGCGGCGTGGCGAAGGGAAGTTCTCGTTCACGGCCCAAACCAGCATGCTGCGGCCCAGATATTGACTGAGCCAGGTCCCACCCAACAGGATCAGCCCTGCCACGAAGAGCTTGGGAAGCAGGAACACAAAACTCTGGACAATCTGGGTGGTGAGGTCGGTGCCGAAGACATTCAACCCCAACAAAGCGCCGCTCAGCAGCATGCACCAATAGACCGTCTCAGCGACCACACGGGTGGCGCGGAGGCGGCCTGAAGGATCCACCAGGAACGCGACGCCGCTCCGGCGAAGGAACTTGTCGATGGTCAGGCCTTTGAAAATCCTGTAGATGAGCCAGCGCGCAAGCAGGGCAGTCACATAGGTTCCCAGGACCAGCGTGAGGGCGGCCAGCAACGAGGGCAGATATGTCGTCATCTGTTGATGGAGGCGCTCCAAGGCCCCGTTCAGAATCCCTTTCAACGTTTCGATCATCTGTCATACCTCCAGGTTTGCTTCGTTCAGTGCGCGCGGCGCGGCGCCGTCCCGCGGCGAGGGGCTGTCATTGCCCCGGACGGGCTCGCCGTTCCAGCGCCCGACCAGGTTGGGCTTGAGCTTCTCAAAGGTCAGGCAGAGTTGTTCGATCTTGTCCTCGACCTCGGCCGCAACGAGACTTTCGGTATCTCCAACGAACGACGCGACTCTGGCCAGGTATAAGGGCGTCAGCGAGCGCAGAATCTGGCCTCTGGCAATTGGGTGTCTGCGATACGCGCACGCGAAATCGAGAACCACTTCCGCCCATAGTTCATCATCCAGGTGGAACGCTTCCCCACGTTCCAGCGGGCGATTGCCAAGCCTCCGCACGGCCGCGAATGTGCGCTGGTCGAGCGCCGCTTCCCAGATTTCGCCCAGTTCCGCACAGCCGCGCCGAAATGCATGCACCATCCGGTCGACGTTCACGTGGATCGGGTCGAGGCCTACGTCAAACCGGAACCCGAAGAGCTCCGCCGGCGTGCTGCCGGTCCGCCCTTGCCAAACGGGGGCATACTCCTGCATCAGAGTGAAGACACTGCCGACAACCTGCTGCAGCATTGCGGACAGATCGGAGCCCGGATCTTTGGCGTCGTGCAGCTTCGCTCCCAGAAAGCTCTGGCAGACGCGAAATCCCTCGGCAATCGCGATGGTCGTCATCCAGATGTCGATCCCGAAGCGTGCCACGTCGGTTTCCCAGTCCTGACAGTCAAGGTATCGCCCGATCAGGCGCGCCGATACTCCGAACTCACCTCCGATCGGCTGCCGGACCGACACTCCATAGAGCATTCTCGTAAGGGGATAGACGATGCTGTTCGTAATGGTCCCGTCATACTTGTGCCGCTGGTAGTAGGGAGCGACGAAATCAAAACCGGCGAACAGAATGGGGCGAATCAGCAAGTCGATCCACTCCGGCGTGATCGACCGGAGGTCGGAATCGACCACCGCACAGGCTTTTGCATCGAGTTGATTCGCCATCTGGAAAACCAGGCGGAACGCGCTTCCCTTGCCGGGCACCCCGTGATACGGGAATGACAGCCGGTGTACCGCCGGTAGGGGAGTCGAAAGCAGCATCAAGTGACTGTCCTCGACACGCGCTGAAAGGACGGCATCGCGCGTCTTGTCTGTTGACCCCCCGTCGGAATTGATCACCACGCCGGTAAGTTGGGGAAAGTACTTGGCCAGCCCGGCGTAAGCGGCACGCACGACGTGACCGATGGTCCGCGCGTTGTTGTAGCTGGGAATGCCGATCACGATGTCGGCGCGGCGAATCACCTCTGCCGCCCGGCGCGCTTCGTCCGGCAACAACGGTTCTCCCATTCGATCTCCTTCAGGCCGTTCGAACAGCCATTTGCCGGGCGTCCTTCTCCACCGCATCCTGCAAGAGATCGAAGAACTCCGGGATGGCCGCCAGGACCCGGTTCCAGTTGGGGATGAGCGGAAGGCCGCTCGGGTCCTCGATGAATTCGCCCGCCGCCGACCGCAGACTCTTTGCGAAGACCGCCACCGCCATCTCCTCGGCGTGACGGTCAAACTTGAGACCGTTTAGCATGGCATCCGCGTAGTAGCGTGCGATGCTGTCCTGGGCCATGCGGACGTATCGCACTTCCAGACTGCGGAAGTGATCCGCCGAGAACACCAGTCCTTCGGCCGCGAGCGTGGAGAAAAGCGACTTCGCGATATCCGCGGTCATTCGGGCAAGGCCCTTGGAAGGATCGTCGGTCGACAGGGCCTGGTGCTTGTGCTCGTAGTTGTCCGCCAGATCCACCTGGCATGTCCTTCCCACAGCGCAGTTGCGGAAGATCTCCGCCAGGACTCCAACCTCGAGGCCCCAGTCTGCGGGGATGCGATTCACGCGGGCCAGATCGATATCCATGGCGAACTCGCCGGCCAGCGGATAACGGAAGCTGTCCAGGTAGCGCAGGTAGGCGGTTCCGGGCGCCATCCCCTCGAGCGCCCGGATTAGCGGCGTCATAAACAGCCGGGTCACGCGGCCGTGCATTCGATCCGTAACGCGCGCGTAGTAGCCTTTGCAGAAGTCGAATGGTAGGTGCGGGTGGGCAATCGCGTAGCACAACCGGGCCAGCAACTGCCGGTCGTAGTTGACGATGTCGCAGTCATGCAGCGCGATCATGCCGCAGTCGCGCATCGCCAGGAGGTATCCGTATGCCAACCAGCAAGAACGGCCCTTACCATCGGCCCCCGCCGGCAATCCGCGCTCTTCGAGCATCCGAAAAAGCGCTTGAATCCGGTCACTGTCCACCCAGATGACTGTGACCGGCGTGTAGAAATCCAGGAAGAAGCTCCGTGCCCGGTCGAACTGCTCCTGCGTGGCCTTGGCCAACACCACGACAATTCGTTGCAGGTAGCGCACCTGCCGGAGTTCGGGCACGATGCGCTGCATGGCCAGCGTTTCGAACTCCGAGTAGAGCGCTGGCAGGACTAACCCAATGGGCTTGTTCCGGGAAAACTTCTCGAGATCGGCATCGAGCCTTTCGATGCTGTTCGGGGTCAGACGATGCAGAGTGGTTACCACTCCGGTTTGATAGAAGTCCGCCATCGAATCGCCTCTGAAGGCCAGGATAAGGGGGGCGGCCGGGCGTTGAGAATACACGGCTGGCTGTATTGGACCGAAGAAAGGGCAGTAGACCGGCGGCTTCCCCACGCTTGTGGAAGGCGTCAATTCCAATCGATCAATTCGTCCCGTCCAAGTGCATATCCCAGGGCGCGCTTCACCTCCCGGCGCCGCGCGATGGCCCTAATGCGCCAGCTCTGGAATCGAGCGACTGTCGCGCCACCGTACGGACATTGTCGAGGTTCGCTACACAGGCGGACGGCAGCCCCTCCCGGCGACCCACACGGACCTCAACGGGAATCGTTCGGATCGTCGTAGTGATCTCTGCGACGATGAACTTGTTGAGGTACTGATAGGCGTCATTGCGACTCAACAGCAACACGGGTCGACGACCCGCCGACGCAGGCAAGTTCGCCCACCAGATCTCGAACTGTCTCACGGCCGGTATTCCTCGGGTGTGGACCAGTCATCGGCATCCGAGGCCGAATCCGGCTGTTTGGTGTAGGCCTCACGCATGGCGCGATATTCCGCCTGGCGGATCGCCTGGGGAATGGCTTGTCGAACAAACTCCGATCTTCTGCGCTTTCCAGGTTCCGCCACGCGGTTCAATGCTGACAGCGTCTGCTCGTCCAATTGAATCAGGAGCGCCTTCATATATATCGATTATATCGATTCTTGATATGGTTGAGAGTGACGATCATTGCCCGTGCAGGCCCGGAAGGCAGGCTTCTCATCCAAGGGGATCGGGAGCGGCTTCAGCGCGTTTTCAACTGCTCCGGCAGGACCGCATAGCCATCCGGCGGCGGGAACAGCGAGATCAACAATTCCAGGCGGCGGCGCAGGTACCGGCTGGGCATCTGGCGGGGACCGGTCTCCACGTCGATGTCGCAGCACGTGCCGTGCAGGTACAGGGTCAGGGTATCCTCAAACGACTGGCGGGCGTACTCGCGGAAGAGCTTGGTCTCTTTGCGCACGTTGGTCTGGCGGCGCAGCAGGGCCTGCTTCAGGTGCCAGCTCTTCTCGTCGACTTCGCCGTGGACTTCCGCGTTCAACTCCTCGCGAATGGTCCGGTAAAAGCGCTCCTGCACGTCCGGCGACCAGCGGTCCGCCACCAGGGCGGCCAGCGCGTTGTAGAACTGGTAATGGTAGTCGGCGACTTCGATCTCCTTGATGCCCAGCGCGAGGATCGTCATGTCGCCCAGTTCACGGCGCGAACAGGGAATGTAGCGCGGTTCGGCCGGCCGCTCGAAGGTGACGCAATCCGCCTCTTTGCCGTTGCCCTTTTCGAGAAAGGGCGCCAGCAGGATGCCCATCGGCGGAAGCGTCGCGACAATCGCCGGCGAGATCGCGGTGATCGGGTCGTTGAGATACTGGCGCAGATCCTCTTCCGCCATCGGCATGGTCAAAGAGTAGGAGAACTTGTTCGTGAGCGGAATCATCTCGCCGCGAAACCGCGCAGCGAGTTCCTCTACAGTCGATTTAACCCGTTCAGCATCGGTGGACATCAGGTGGTTCGATTGTAGCAACACTCCCCGAGGCGCCGCGCTTCCGGTGTCCCGCCCGGCCCAACGCCGCGCGCCGAGTCCTCGCGCCCGGAAGGGCCGCCCCGGGCGCGCACCACCACCGGCGGGACGCTACCGCCTTTACGGTCTGCCCGCCAGCGGCGCGTCGAAGCGACCCAATGCCCGGAAAGGCGTCGTCATCTTCCCGATCGTTTTCGATTCCCGGTCCGTGACGAGCGTATCCGTCGTGGGGCAGGTCCCCGGCCTGCTACTAATTCTCGGTCGGTACCTTCTCCAGGCGATCGATGACCAGCAAGTCCACCGGGCCCTTCTTGGCCTCCAGCTTCAACCCGAGCTGCTCCTGCACAGCGGAGAAAATCGACGGACCGGCCTGCCCGTCGGGCGTGGCGGCTGCCGGTCCCCCTCCTTCGAGCGCTCCCGGAGGTGGCATCGGCATGGGCATCCCCGCCATGGCACCCTTCATCATCCCGCGCTGGCCTTCATCCGGCGCAAAGTCCAGCGTGAAATCGTATTTCCCCTTGAGGCCGGTCTGGTCCACTACGGGCCGGTCCAACTGGTTCCCCAGCATGTCCACGAAGCCCGACATGGTCTGCTTGCTGGTCTGCATCCGCATGCGCCCGTTCACGTTCATCATCATCATGCCGCCGCGGCCCGCTCCAGGGGGAAGCTGGGGGAAGCCATCCTTGCCCATCTTGATATCGCCGAAGTTCACCGCTGGACCGCCGCGTGGCGGCGGTGGCGCGCCGGGACCGCCGGCATTAGGCCCGCCGGCATCCGTGGGAGGCGGATCCTCGGGCGACTCCTTCAACTTCGGCCCGTTCTTCGCCACCACCAGACCGTACATGGGCATATCCTTCGTCTGGTGATGCAAGCTCAGCTTGAACCGCTCCGCCAGGAGACTCTGCAGCATCAGCTTCACCTGCTCCTTGGTGGCGTCCTTCGGCACCTTGGCGATGATGTCGAAGCGCTCGGAGTCGAGCCAATCGGGACCCTGGATCTGATACCCCTTCACGTTGTACGCGTTGGTCAGGACGTTCTTCAGGCTGACGTTGGTGTACGTCATCTGGCCGGGGTCGGGAGTTCCCGGACCGCCGCGCATCCCAACCATGATTCGACCGCCGGTCATGGGAGCGGCCGGTTTGACCGACGCCACCTCGAATGACGGCAGGACCTCCGCCGTCTGCGCGAAGGCCGCGCCGCAACTGAAAACCACCAGGCCCGTACCCACGATCGCTCGTAGCATTCCTTCCGTCTCCTTCGCTTTCAATGATAGTCTTTTCCCGAACCCAGAACCGGGTCCAGACTAATAACGCCGCCCCATGCCGATTTGTGACAAGGTTTCAGTATACTTGCAGGTTCAGGCTATGAAAAAGACGATTCTCGTGGCATTGGCGGCCGCTTCCCTGGCTGCGCCGCAGTCGCCCCATCTGAGCGACCTGCTCCAGCTTACCCACGGCGGCCAGAATGCGGAGGCCTACTGGTCGCCCGACGGCAAGCGCCTCATTTTCATGACGACCCGCCCCCCGTACGACTGCGACCAGATCTTCATCATGAACGCCGACGGCAGCGACCAGCACCTGGTCTCCACCGGCAAGGGGCGCACCACCTGCGGCTATTTTCTCAGCGACAACAAGCACATCGTGTACTCGTCCACGCACCTGGCCGGCGACGCGTGTCCCACGACGCCGGACCGCAGCAAGGGCTACCTATGGGGCGTCTTCGCCGGTTACGATGTCTTCCTGGCCACCGACACCGGCAAGATCGAGAAGCGCCTGACCGAGGCGCCAGGATACGACGCCGAAGCGACGGTCAACTGGAAGACCGGAACGATTCTCTTCACTTCCCTGGCATCGGGCGATCTCGACCTGTGGAGCATGCGCCCCGACGGTTCCGCCAAGAAGCGCATCACGGTGACTACCGGGTACGATGGCGGCGCGGTCTTTTCGCGCGACGGGAAAAAGATGGTCTGGCGCTCGAACTATCCCAGGACCCCCGAGGACATGGCGAAATACAAATCGCTGCTGGCCGAGAACCTCACGGCGCCCATGAAGATGGAGCTCATGGTGGCCGGCGCCGGCGGGCGCAATGCGCGCGCCATCACCAATTTCGGCTGCGCGAGCTTCGCTCCCACCTTCACTCCCGACGGCAAACGTATCCTCTTCTCGTCCAACAAGCACGATTGCGACAGCCGCTACTTCGAACTGTATTCAATCAAGGTGGACGGCACGGATCTGCGGCAGGTGACCAGCTTCGGCGGCTTCACCTCGTTCCCGGAATTCTCTCCCGATGGCAAGAGCCTGGTCTTCTGCTCGGACCGCGACGCCAAAGAGCGTTACGAATTCAACATCTTCAACGCGAAGTGGCAGTAGCCCCGGCTCGTTACCCGAGTGGAATCCGGCCCTTGTTCGCCGACAGCCACGTTTCAAAGTTCTGTAGCGACGGGTTCAAACCTCGTGCCACCTCTGGATTCCGAGCCCCGCAATACGCCTCGTTGAAATCGCGCTTGAACTGAAACATGTTGCCCAGGTCCTCGGCGCCGGGAAAACCGAAGCCGCGGTACACCTCGGGCGGCACGTCGTTGTAGCGCACCTCCTGGCCGAGCGCCTTGGTTAACGCGGCGGCCATCTGCGCCCCGGTCAGGTGCTCGCCCGCAATGCCCACCGTCTTCCCCACAAATTCGCCGCCCCTCTTGAAAATGCCGTAGGCGCACTTGCCGATATCTTCCGTGGCAATCCCCGGAAGCTTCTTGTCGCCCATGGGATAGGTAATGGCCAGTGTGCCGTCCGGGCCCTTGCTGGGACCCGCGCCGAAATAGATGAAGTTCTCCCAGTAATACGAGGTCAGCAGGAAAGTCGTCGGAACCTTGAGTTCGGTAAACAGCAGGTTCGACGCGCCCTTCGCGTCGAAATGCGGAACCTTGTACTTCCCCATCAGGGTGGGCATGCGATCGTCGCTGAGCGGCACCCACTTCCGCGTGTCTTCGAGAGTGGACCAGATCGCGTGCTGCAAGCCGGCTTGCTTAGCCGCGTCGGCCATGGCCGCCGCCTGGGCCATCTCCTTTTCGGGAGAGAAATGCTCCCAGTAAAACGTTACGCAATAAGCTCCATAGGCGCCCTTGAAGGCCCGCTTCAGGCTCTCCGGGTCATCGGCATTGGCCGCCACCACCTCGACTCCCGAGGCCGCCAGTTCCTTCGCCTTGGCGCTGTTCGCGTCCCTGGTAACGGCGCGCGCCTGAAACCCGCCGCCCTGGTCATTCTGGATGGCGCGGACCAGTCCGCCTCCCTGCGCGCCGGTGGCGCCCATTACCGCAATGATCTTCTTTTCGGTCATAGTCACATTCTATGCTGCTAATTCCCCTCTGCCTGGCCCGTCATCCCCGCAGGAGGGAATTCCATGCGCCGAAACGTCATGGGCGTGATCGTTCTGGCAGCGTCCGCAGCTTTTGGCCAAACCTCGCCGGCGCCGGCAACTTTCGAAGTGGCGTCGGTCCGGGTCAGCCAGATCGGCAAAGCCGGCGGTGAAGGCAGCCGCCGCGAGAGTATCCAATATTCCCCGGACAGCGTGACCATGCGCAACGTCAGCTTCCGGTCGTCCATACGCTGGGCGTACCACGTGATGGATTACCAGATCACGGGGCCCGACTGGCTGGCGACCGAACGTTACGACATCGCCGCCAAATCCGCCGCCCAGGTCACCGAAGACCAGCTTCGGGTGATGCTCCAGGCGCTCCTTGCCGAACGTTTCAAGCTCGCCTTGCATCGCCAGACCAAGGAACTGCCGGCCTACGTGCTGGTGGTCGGCAAGAACGGCCCGAAATTCAAGGAGTCCATCACCGACGGCGAAAGCAGCGTTCAACCCGATGAGAGGCGATTGCAGGTGACGGTCCAGAGGACGCCCGTGTCGCAGTTGGTCGACGGGCTGTCCAATATCCTGCGCGCCCCGGTCATCGACCAGACCGGGCTCAAGGGAAAGTACGATATCACCATCAACGTGGCGAAATATATCCCCGATATGGAGTCGGCAAGGAAGGGGGAAGGCGGCGCGCCAATGGATCCGATCCCGATCATCATGAACGGTATCCAGGAGGAGCTCGGCTTGAAGCTGGAGTCCAGGAAGTTGCCGCTCGATCTGCTGATTATCGACCACGCGGAAAAAGTCCCGACGGAGAACTAGCGGCCATCACCCCACGCGCGCGGGCTCCCGCTCCGGCTCCCCCTGTTTCCACGCGTTCGTGAATCGCCTCCCGAGGTCGTCGAGGAACGTATAGACCACCGGAACCACCACCAGCGTGAGCAGCGTTGACGTAATCAATCCCCCGATCACCGCCCGCGCCATGGGCGCGCGAAACTCCGCGCCGGCGCCCCATTCGAAGGCCAGCGGCAGCATGCCGAAAATCATCGCCAGCGTCGTCATGAGGATCGGCCTCAGCCTCACCCGGGCTGCCGCAATTAGAGCCTCGCGCCGCGGCCGTCCTTCCCGCCGCTGCATGTTGGCGAAGTCCACCAGCAGAATCGCGTTCTTGGTCACCAGGCCCATCAGCAGGATCACCCCGATCATCGACATGATGTTGAGTGTGTCCTTCACCGCGTACAGCATGCCGGCCACACCCACCAGCGAGAGCGGCAGCGAAAGCATGATCGCCAGCGGCTGCAGGAAACTGCGGAACTGCGAGGCCAGAATCGCATAGATCAGGACCACCGCCAGAATTAGCGACTGCAAGGCGTACCCGAAACTCTCCACCATGTCCTCGGATTCGCCCGTGTAGTCGATACGATAGCCCGCCGGCAGAACCAGCCCCGCGGCCCGCTGCTTGATGTCCGCGATAACCTCTCCAAGCGAGCGGCCTTCCGTGCCGGCGCTCACGCGGATTTCGCGCAGCAGATCCCGCCGCCGCACCTTCGACGGCGCCACGCCGGTATCCAGCCGCGCCACCTGGCTGGCGGGAACCAGCGCGCGGCCGCCCTGCGCCGGCAGGTCGAGCCCCAGCAAATCGATGGCCTGCGTCCGGTCGGAGCGTTCCACGCGCAGCCGCACGTCGTAGCTGTCGCCGTCCGGATCCTCGAACTGCGAAACCACTTCGCCCGCAATCAGCCCGCGCATGGTGGATGCCACCGTGCCCAGATCCAGGCCCAGGTCGGCGGCGGCATTCCGGTTGACCGCGATCCGCACCTCCGCCTGCGGATTCTCTTCGCTGGTATCCACGTCCGCCGCGCCGGGCACCTTGTCGACTTCCCCGATGAGTTGCCTGCTCAAAGGACCCAGCCGCGCCAGGTCGGAACCGCGCACGCTGATCTGAATGGGCTTCACATCGCCGCCCGGCTGATCGGCCTCCTCGATCGACGTCCGCACCGCGCGGAAGCGCGCCATCTGCCGCCGCACCTCCGCCTTGATGACGCTGTAGTGCGCCCGCGTCTTGCGCGGCGCCAGCCGTATAAAGATGTTGCCTTCGTTGATGGGCTTGGCGGCATTCCCGCCGATCGTCGTGTAGGTGTACGCCACTCTCGGATGGCGCCGGATCTCCGACTCGATCTCGCGGGCAATCTCCGCCGAACGGTCCAGGCTGATCCCCGGCGTCGCCTTGTAGGCCACCTGGAACTGACCCGGGTCGGCGTTTGGCATGAACGCCGAGCCCAGCTTCCCGAAAAGCCAGAAGCTCGAAAGCACGGCCACGGTCGCCACCAGCACCACCGCCCAGCGATGTCCCAACGACCAGCCCAGCGCCCCCGCCACGGCGTCCTGCAAACGATCGAGCTGCTTGTTGAGCTTCCCCAACCCCCGGCCGAACCATCCGCGCGGCACCCTCGGGTCGGCGGCTGGATCGTACCATCGCGAGGACAGCATCGGGTCGAGCGTGAAACTCACGTACAGCGAAACCAGCACCGCGAATCCCACGGTGATCCCGAACTGGAAGAAGAACCGCCCGATCACCCCGCCCATGAAGGCCACCGGCACGAACACCGCAATGATCGTAAACGTGGTGGCCATCACCGCGAGGCCGATTTCCGCCGTAGCCTCGCGCGCCGCCTTGAAGTGGTCCGCGCCGGCGTGCATGTGGCGTACGATATTCTCCCGCACCACGATGGCGTCGTCGATGAGCAGCCCGATCGCCAGCGAGAGCCCCATGAGCGTCAGGATGTTGAGCGTGAACCCCAGCGCCCGCATGATGATGAAGGTGCTGATCACCGAGACCGGCAGCGCCAGGCCGGTAATCACCGTGCTGCGCCAGCTATTCAGGAACAGGAACACGATGAGAACCGTCAGCAGGCCGCCCAAGACGAGTGTCACCTGCACGTCCTCCACGGAATCGCGGATGAAGGTCGAGCGGTCCACCACCGTCCGCAGCCGGATGTGCGCCGGCAACTCCGCGTTGATCTCCGTTACGCTCTTCGCGATGGCATCGGCCACTTCCACGGTATTCGCTCCGGACTGTTTCACCACGTCGAGCGAAAGCCCCGGCTTGCCGTCGATCAGCGAGGCGCTGCGCCGTTCCTCGATGCCATCCACCACCCGCGCCACCATGGGCAGAAAGATGGGCGTGCCGTTGCGCACCGCCACCGCCAGGTGGTCGAACGCCTCCACCGACCGGAACTTGCCGGCCACGCGCACGAGTGGTTCCTCGCGGCCCTGCTCGAGCTTGCCCGCGGGCATGTCCATGTTCTCGCGCTGGAGCGCCTGCGACGCCTGTGCGTAGGTGAGCCCGTAGGATTTCAGCTTGTCGCGGTCGAGAAAGATCTGGATCTCGCGGCGCGCCAGCCCCACCAGCGTCACCTGCCCGACACCGGAAACCGTCTCGATGCGCTTCTTGACGATCTTCTCGGCGATCGAGCTGAGCGACTTGATGTCCGCCACCGGGCTCTCGATGGCGATCGAGACAATCGGCATGGCGTTAAAGTCGATGCGCTGGATCACCGGCTCCTTCATGTCCCTGGGAAAATCGGCGCGGATGGCGTTGATCTTGGCCTGCGCGTCCTGCTGCGCATTGGCGATGCGAACGCCCAACCGGAATTCGATCACCACCGCCGAGAGTCCTTCCGTCGTAGTGGACGAGATGTGCCGTACCCCGGAGATGGTGTTGAGCGCCTCTTCGATCCGCTTGGTGACCTCGCGCTCCACCGTTTCGGGAGAGGCGCCCGGATAAAGAGTCTGCACCGTCAGCACCGGAATCTCCACGTCCGGAAACTGGTCGATCGCCAGTTGGCGATAGGAGAAGACCCCGAGCGTCACCAACGACACCGACAGCATGGTCGCCAGCACCGGTTGCTTGATGGAAAGGTCGCTGAGAAACATACGCTAGCTCCAGTCAGCAGGCCGATTGACAATCGACCGCAGGTTGACAACCTGCCCCACATGTCGCTGCAAGGTGAACAGCATGGGCACTAGCTCCGTGCCTCCACCCGCACCCCGTCGGCAATCTCGATACTCGGATCGGCAATCAACGCATCGCCCGCCTTCAGCCCTTCCAGAATCTCCAGCTTGCCTTCGCGCTCCCGCCCGATCTTCACGTTCCGCCGAGATGCCTTCCCGTTCTCCACCACAAACACGTACGATGATTTCGCCGACCGGTCGTCTCGATAAACCGCCGCTGCCGGAATCACGATCGCCCGCGCGTTGGAGCCGGTGAGGATCTCACCCTCGGCGAACATCCCCGCCTTGAGCCGGCCCCCGGCGTTCGTCACCGCGATGCGCGTCTTGGCCGAACGGGTCTCAGCGTCCACCGCCGGCGCGATCTCGACCACTCGTCCCTCGAAGATCGTGCCGGGATAGCTGTTCACCGAAAACGTGACGCGCTGCCCCGCGCGAATGGGCGCCAGGTCCGCCGATGCCACCGGGCTGTTCAGTTCGAGCCGGCTGTTGTCCACCACGGTGAACAGCGCGGTCGGCGCCTCGACGTACGCGCCCTTGGCCACAAATTTCTTCTGGATCGTGCCCGGCACCGGCGCCTGGATCACGGTGTCGCGAATGTGCTTCTGCGCCAGGTCCACAGCCGCACCCGCCTGTTCCCATTGCGCCTCCGCCACCGCCACCTGCGCTTTTGCGTCACGTTCGGCCAGTTGCGCGGCCTTCAGGTCCTTGTCGGTGATGCCGCCGGATTTCAGCAGGTTCTCCGCGCGCTCCAGCTCGGCGCGGCTGTGCGCTTCCAGAAGCCGCGCCCGTTCTACGGCAGCTTCCGCTACCTTTCGCGCCGTCTCGGCCTGCCGCAGCGCCAGCCGGTAGTTCTCGTCGTTCACCCACACCACGGCCTCGCCCGCCGTCACCGCATCGCCTTCCTCTTTGTCGAAGCGCACGATGCGGCCTATGGTTTCCGCCTTGATGTCCACGCGCGCGTTCGAAACCAGCGTGCCCGTCACCGGCACGGTGGCCTGGAATGGCGCGGCGCCTACGCTGACCACTCGCGCCGTCACCGGCGGAGGCTCCGCCGCGGCGATAGCCTTCGTCTCCTTCGAGCGGCATCCCGCCAGAATCGCGAATGCCGCAAGCGTGACAACCGAAAGAATGCGCATCGTTCTACTCCCAGGGAGTCTCGCCGATGGTCCAACGCAGGTTGGCCCGAGCGATGGAATAATCGTGCAACCCCCGCAGCAGGTTGCTGCGCGCCACGGAGAGCGCGGTCTCGGCGTCCACCGTATCCAGCGTAGTGGCGGCGCCGTAGCGGTAATTGTTTTGCGTCATCGCCAGGACCTTTTCGGCCTGGCTCACCGTGGCGCGCGCGGCTGCGATGGTCGCCGCCGCGGTCTTCACTTCGTCATATCCCTGCTGGATCGCCAGCTTCACCTGCTGTTCCACCTTCTCGCGCTCCAGCCGCGCCGAGCGTTGGTTGGCGGTTGCCTGCCAGACCATGCCGCTGCGCCGGAAACCGTCGAAAAGTGGAAACGTGAAGTTCACGCCCGCGGTCCATCGCGTGAACTGTGAGTTCTTGAGATTCTCCGGCAGGCGCGAGGCGATTCCGTAACTTGCGGCGAAATCCGCCCGCATGCGATTCTCCGCCTGCGCGAGATCGATCTGGGTGGTCGCGCTGCGCTCCGCGATTTTCAGGCGCAGCAGTTCCGGACGGCGGCGCAGCGCTTCTTTCTCCAAGCCCGCGAGATCGTTCTCCGCCCAGTCCTTCTGCTCGAAATCGCCGGCCAGCCGCGTCGCGAACTCCAGCGGCCGACCCAGGTAGTAGTTCAGCAGGGCCCGCGTCTGGCGAATCGCGCCCTCGGCCCGCACCAGGTCCGGCGCGCTGTTCGCCACCGCGACCTCGGAGCGGAGGACGTCCACTTCGGTGGCCACTCCGTTCCGGAACAGGGTGCGCGCCATCTCCGCATGCAGCTTCTTTTGCTCCTGCGTTTCTACGACGATGCTGCGATAGCGTTCCGTCCACAGGAGGTCGTACCAAGCCTTGACGGTGTTGAGGGCCACGTCCTGCTGGGCGCGGTCGATCTCCGAGAGCGCGCCCTCGGCCTCGATGCGGGCCAGGCGCATGGCGGTCCCCACTTTGCCCTGCGTAAACAGGGGCTGCTTCACGGTGATGCCGTAATCGAACAGGTTCACCGCGCTCGGCACCAGGGCATCGCGCAGCTCCGCGGGGAATTTGTCGAGCCCCGAGGCATTGAGCAGGCTCGGATCGCGCAGGCGGTAGGCATCCGCCACGAACTTCACGTCGGGAAGCGCGTCGGCGCGCACTTCGCGAATTTTGCCCTTCAGCGCGTCCGCGGCGGCGCGCGCCTTGCCCACGTCGGGATGCCGCTCGATGGCCATCCGGACGGCCTCTTCGAGGGTGATCGGCGCGCTTTCCCGGGCGCCGAGGACGGCCGAAAGCAGCAGTAAGAAAGAGATACGCATGAACCACCTGCCGGCAGCAATAGCAGTGTTAAGGAACCCTTTGTCCTAAACGTCAATGTATCACGAGTTAGGGCGTCGAGAGATCAGGCTGCCTATCCCGGTCACGGTTGCCATCGGCTTCCAGCATAACGCCGGCGGTTAGCTCAGCTTTGTTAGGTCATCGTCCCTGCCGCGATTCCGCGGTGCTCGTGCGGGCTTCGCCGCGCTTGATCTGGGCGCGCCGGCGGCCCTTTTCCAGGTTGGCCGCCGCCTTCTGCCTGGCCGCCTCGCTGGCCTGGACGTGGTTGTTGACGGCCACTGCGCCGGCGGACTTGGCCATCCGGGTGGCCACGCCCTTGTGTTGGATCACGTCCGTGCGACCTTGGATGGTGGCCACCCCGCCCTGAACGCGCACCTGAAAGTGGTCCGCATCGATCTTGGATTTGGCGAATTTGGCGCGAATCGCCGCCTCCAGTTGCGCGTCGGACAGGAGCGGCGACGCCTTAGCGGGCGCGGCCTTCGACGCAGCTTTGGGGGCCTCCCGCTGGTGAGTTGTCACAGGCCGGGTGTCGGCGCCCCACGCCATCCCCGCGACCAGCATCGTCAGGGTCAAATTACAGGTGATAAGAACAGTCCGCATCACAATACGGTTCCCCCGATCCCCCGATGTTCTCAGGAATCTGTGCTAAAGTGAGGGATTCTCAAAGGCTTTTCTGCTTCGATGCCTGAACAAATCCTGCTGCAAGGCAAAATCCTGGGCACAGAAGAGTTCCTGTTGGCCGGTTCCGCCGAGGGACGTTCTGCGCGTTCCGCCGGTGAAGACCTGCTGGCCGGACGGTCGCAGTGGATTACTCTACTGTGCGAAGTTCTCCCACGCGCGCTGCTGGCGGAGTTGGGGCTGGCTCGTATTCTGCTCGGATCGAGCGGCGGCGGCCAGTTTCTGGTGGTGCTCCCCGGCGAAGTCCGCCCACGCGCCGAGGACTTCCTCTCGGCGGCCGCGCAGCAGGTGGCGGAACTCAGCTCCCACCAGGCCAAGCTCGCCTGGAGCGTCACCGACAATCTGGGCGACTGGGCGGTGATTCGGAAGCGCCTCAACGAGGGGCTCCAGCGGCAACGCAACGCGCCGCTGGGAGATATAGGCGCTGTGGCGTTCCAGCCTTTCGTGCGTGCCAACCACTCGGACGCCGACACGTATTTCGCCAGGGATCTCGGCGCCAAGGTGCGGGAGGCATCGAAAATCGGCTGGTCGCCGGATAACCCGGCGAAGGTCACGCCCGGGCAGGGTAAACACACCTGGACGTTGACTTCGAATCTTTCCCCGGATGGCATCATGCTGGCGCGCCACGCGGCGCCCTCCGACGACGGCAAGACGGCCGCTCCGGTGCAGACCCTGTCACGCCGCGCGCAGGGCCGTTCCATCTGGGGAGTGCTGCGCGGCGATGTGGATAATTTCGGAGTGCGGGTGCGCCGCGTCCACAGCATCGAGGAGCACGTTCCCCTTTCGGTGCTTTACAAACAGTTCTTCGCCGGCGAACTGGAAGTGCTTTGCTCGCTGCCGGAGTTCTGGCGCAAGGTCAGCATCCTGTATTCGGGCGGCGACGATTTTGCGGTGTACGGTTCCTGGGACGCCCTGATCGCCCTGGCGCGGGAGGTGCAGCGCCTCTTCCACCGTTTTACGGAAGAGAATCTGAAGGACTATCCCGGCGCCGAGGGCAAGACGATTTCGATGGCCATCGCGCTGGCGCCGGAGACCTACTATCCACTGGCCTCGGTGTACGAAGAGGCGGGGCGCAATCTCGATCTGGCCAAGGCGGCGGACAAGGATTGCATCTACGTGTTGGGCCGCATTCTGGAATGGCGGCGCCTGGCGGATGCCGCGGAACTGAAAGATGCGGTCACGCGGCTGATTCACGATTTCCGCATGTCGCGGCAGTTCCTGTACCAGTTGCGGAGCTTTTACCGCCGCGAAGCATATGCCGACGCGGCAGGGGAAACGCAACGGACCTGGCGTTTCCAGCGGCGCTTCAACCGCATTCTCAGCGGCACGCGCGACCGCGAGTTTCAGAAACTGCGCACGCACCTGATCAGCGAGATGGTGGGCCGCAAGTCGGCCGAAGTGAAGCTGCGGCCCGCGGGCCTGGTGGCTCTCGAGTGGGCCAGATTAGTGACAGAGGTTTAGCACATGGCACAAGAGCAGGAGCAACAGAAGGAAACCCGTCCCCCGCGCGAGGGAGGCCGCCCGCCGGGTGGCCCGCGCGGCGATCGTTCCGGCGGCGACCGGCCGGGTGGGGGGCCGCCCCACGGGCCTGGCGATCGCGGAGATCGGGGCGACCGCGGAGACCGCCGCGGATTCGATCGCGGACGTCCCGAAGGGCCGCCGGAGATCGAGCTGGAAAAGCTGATCAGCGACAGCCTCTACCTGGACAACCAGGCGCACTCCGTAGTGAGCCGTATGCGCGACATGGATTCCGGGACCAAGACCCAGTTGCGGCGCCTTTACAGCGCCGTGCGGCGCGCCGTACGCGCGCCGGAAAGCGAGCGCCAGCACGAGTTCGTCATGCTTCGCGCGCGCCTCGCGTATACTATCGCGCGGCATGGACTGCGCAGCCTCGATCAGCTCGAGAAACTGCTGCTTCAGGTGACGCGCAGGAACGACATCCGCGGTTACGACCGTTTCAAAGACCTGTTTGAGGCCATCGTAGCTTATAACGAATAGCGGGGTTTATAACGAATAACGGCCCACAATCGAGTGAAGCATGAGCGCACATACCTCCCAAACCGAGTTGAAACTGATCGGAAAGCTGATTCTCGAAGGCGATATGACGTGCGAGACCGGCCTGCATGTTGGTGCGGGCAAGGGATCGCTCGAAATCGGCGGCTCCGATAATCCCGTAGTCAAGGACGCGTTCGGCCGGCCTTACGTGCCGGGGAGCTCGCTCCGCGGAAAGATCCGGTCCCTGCTGGAGCAGACTTCCGGACTGGCCCTCCCCGCCGAACTCGTGTATCTGTCGCGGCGCAAGGGTCAGGAGGTGCGCATCCATCAGAGCGACCGTCCGGACGACGAGATCTGCCTGTTGTTCGGCCGCAACCCCGGGCGCATGGAACGCGTGCAGGGCGAGACGCTGGACACAACCCAGGCCACGCCGGCGCGGCTCTCGGTGTTCGACGCGCCGCTCGATCCGGAAAGCATTACGGCGCAGATGCGCGAGAATCTCGACGACGAGCTCACCGAAGTGAAGAGCGAGAACGCCATCGACCGCATCACCTCGCAGGCCAACCCGCGCACGCTCGAGCGCGTACCCGCGGGCGCGCGATTCCGCACGCGGTTGGTGATGGACGTGTTGTGCGAAGAGGACGCGCCGCTGTTCCTGCGGGTGCTCGAAGGGCTGCGGCTGCTGGAAGACGATTCGCTCGGCGGCGGCGGCTCGCGCGGCAGCGGGCGCGTCAGTTTCTCCGGCCTCCGCCTGGTGTGGCGCGGCCGGAATCACTATGCCTCCGGCGCTCCCGAAAAGGAGATCGGCGCGGGCGCCAAGCTCGCCGCCATCCAAACCGCCGTGGCCGAATCCGCGTTTTCATTCCTGCGTGAGGAGTAATGAACCCGGGACTGGTTATCAAGCTCCGTCCCGCCGGCCCCTGGCGAATCGGGCCCGATTCGGGTGCGCGCAACCGCGTGGATGCGATCTATCACAGCGACTCGCTCTACTCCGCGGTCACGTCCGCCATCTTTCGGCTGGGGTCGATCGAGGAGTGGCTCGACGCGACGGCGCGCCAAGGTGCGCCGGCGGTCTGTTTCAGCTCCTGCTTTCCGTTTCTGGATGAGATTGGTTTCGTGGTGCCGCCGAGGACCATCTGGCCTCCGACGTCACCGGGACTGATGTCGGCGCGCGTCCGCTGGAAGAGCGCCCGATTCGTGCCGCTGGGGATCGTACAGGCCATCCTTGCGGGTCAGAGGCTCGACCCCAACCACTGGAGCGTGGATGGCGCGAGCGAATGCCTGGTGCCCGCGGGCCGCCCGGGTCCGTTCCGTACGGGAATCCGCTGGAACGCGGCGGTGGATCGCCTCACGGGCGCTACGGAGCGTCACTCGACCGCGTGTATCGAGTTTCGTCCGGGCGCCGGCTTGTGGACGATCGTTTCGTTTTCCGACGGCGCTGCCCGCGAGCGTTGGCTGGAGCCGGTGAAGGCCGCGTTCCGCCTGCTGGCCGACAGCGGTTTCGGCGGCGAGCGTTCCCGCGGATGGGGCCGCGCGGAAGCGCCGGAGTTTATCGAGGGCACGCTGCCCGACATGATCGTGCCGGAAGACAGGGGCCAGGAGGCCAGGGGCCAGGCTCGCCAAAGCGCGAGTGGGCCAGGGGCCGGGGGCCAGGGGGCCGAAGAGGGGGGCCAGGCTCGCCAAAGCGCGAGTGGGGCTGCGCCGGTGACTGAGGCGCCGGTTACCGAGACGCCGACTCTCTTAACCGCGCCGCCAGAGACATCCGAACCAATCGAGGCGACGGCCGAGGTACGGGCGCCGTCTGATATCGAGCCGCTCGCTGCGGAGGACGCGACGTTGCCGCCGGATCCGGAACCGGAGCCTCCCTCGGCGGAACCGCCGCTGATCACGCCTCCCGAACTGCGGCATGGCGAACCGGTCCCTCCGACTCCGGAGCCCGAGGGTTCCGCGGTCGAACCGCAGCCTACATCGGTCACGGAAGCTCCGGCTTCCGAGCCGGCGCCCCCAACTGCCACGCCCGAGCCTCCTACTGTGGAGGCGGCGACAACGCCGGCCCCGGAGATTGCCGCATCCGAGCCTCCCGCTGCCGAGCCATCGTCGACGCCGCTCCCGGAAGCTCCGGCTCCCGAGCCGGCGCCCCCAACTGTCGCGCCCGAGCCTCCTACTGTGGAGGCGGCGTCGACGCCGCTCCCGGAAGTTGTGGCTCCCGAGCCGGCGCCCCCAACTGTCGCGCCCGGGCCTCCTACTGTGGAGGCGGCGACAACGCCGCT
>JBGPKH010000003.1:0-42762 GCA_041485845.1 Bryobacteraceae bacterium | reverse complement strand
TCAAGGTAAATGAGGCGAAGAGTGCGGTGGCACGACCGCAGGAGCGGAAGTTTCTGGGGTTCAGCTTTACGGCTGGTCCAGAGGTCAAGCGTGTCATAGCGCCGAAGGCCTTGGATCGGTTTAAGCAAAGAATCCGGGAGATCACGGGACGGGCAAAAGGCGTCAGTATGAAGACGACAATGGAGGAACTGGCACCGTATATGCGGGACTGGCGAAGCTATTTCGGATTCTGCGAAACGCCCGAGGTGTTGATCGGTTTAACGCGCTGGGTCCGGCTGCGACTCCGGGCGGCTTTGTGGCGGCAGTGGAAAACACCGCGCCGTCGCCGGGCGGCTCTGTTGGAACTGGGGGTGCGGGAGCCGCTGGCGAGCAATACCGCCGGCAGCGGGCGCGGCCCTTGGTACCTCGCGAAGGCCGAGGCTCTCTCTGTGGGGCTTTCTAATGCTTACTTCAAATCGCTCGGGCTTCCGTCTTTATTCGAGGACTGTTAGTGTAACCGACTCGAACCGCCGTGTACGGACCCGTCCAGTTGCGGCTGCTGTGAAATCTCTCGGCATAATCCGGAACTCGGCATAAGGCCGGATAATTGACTGAGTTATTTGGAGGGTAACTTTTGGGGTGGTTTTGCGGCGTTTTGGTTGGGCGGCGCGGTTCCGCTGGAGTGTGCGACGGTGGTGTGGGCCGGCGGGTCCGGAGGGCGTCTCTCGCCACTGATCCGCACGCGCGGTCAGTTCAACGATTTGGGCGTGATACACGGCCATGCGGCCTTCAGTCCGGTCACGGACGCGATGCCGACTTGGCAGTTCAGGACGCGGCCCGACCGTTGCTTCAGCGAGCGCGGCCGATGCACAGGCCGGCGATTTGACGGTTTAAAAGCCCGTGGCCGATTTCTCCGCAGCATCCTTACGTACAGTACCACTTTAGATTCTTACCGCGCTCATAATTGAGCGAATTTAATCTGTGACGCCCTATACATACGTTATTAGGTCAGGAGGCTGTTTTCCGAGTTGCCAGCAGGCGAATCGGTAAACGGACTTGGGAATAGCGCATCACCGGGGTGGCTGGCCGAGCACCCGGGCTTGCGCGGATCACCATCGCTGTGGCGATCACCAAGTTTTCGAGGAACGGCCGGATCTACTAATCGCGATTTGAGATCCCGGCCCAGATCAACATTCACGTTCGTAACACAACAGGTGATAGATGAACATGCGCAAACGACTCAGATTCCACCGGCACATCACCTTACTGTGCCTTCCCGCATTGCTGTTGAACTCTCTCGCCCCGAATGTGGCATTCGCGCGGGACAAGCAGCCACTCGGATGGGACAACGTCTTGAGGCTGAGAACAGGGGCGACGATCGCCGTGGTGCTCTTTAGCAAAAAGGCATATCGGGGCAAGGTCGATCGCGTCGAACCTACCAACCTCGTGCTCACGACGGCGGCGGGGTCACAGATCATACCGAGGGAGGAGATCAAGTCCGTCACCACGGTCGCCAAGCCAAAGGTCGCCAACCCCGGTCTGTGGGCGATAGGTGGCGGTGCTTTGGTGGTGGGCGTCGGTGGACTCGTTGGGGCTGCCAAGGATATCGGAGACATCAACCGTGGCAGTCTGTCCGGGTCTACGGGGAAACATGGCGAGGCCATTGAGGTTGCCGGCCTTCTGGTCGTTGCTGGCGGACTGGCGGCAGTCGTTCTCGTCGGTAAGCCGAGAGTGATATACGAGGCGAAACAGGCTCCGCCGAGCACCGCCAAATGACCCCACACGCCCTTGGGCCCCGTCAAGTTCCGTGACTTCGCGCGAGGGCGCCAGGCAGAGAAGAACGTTCCTAACATGATGCCATTGAGTTGTTGAAATTCCGTTACGAGGTTAGATAGGAGATTCTATGACTTGTCAACAAACACCGAAAATACAACAGCAGTTACTCCTTCTTGGAAGGATCAAAAGCACCATCGCCTCGGCGTTGGTGCTGGCTCTCATCGCCACATCGTCGCCCTCGCCTGCCAAGGCCGCTTGGCACAGCCAGAGTGGCAGCTTGCCGGGACTCGCTTCGAAAGGTGCGATTATCGGGATAGGCGTTGCTGCGGGAGCCACGATTGGCCTCTTGATCTACTACAAAGTGCACCACAAGGGCGCGACGCGTGTGAAACTCGACGCTCCGCCCGTGAGATTCGACGGCGCCACGCCCGGGCAGCCGACCGAGAGGGCCGTTCCCGTAGTCAACATGATGAACGATTCGATTACCGTGAAGTCTCTAGCTGTGGAAGATCCGTCAAACGCCTTCACTGTTTCGGATGCTCGTCAGGTTCCTTTCACAATCGCGCCAGGCGAAAAGGTCGAGATCCCTGTGTTGCTCTCGGCCACGAATTCGCGTGGCAAGGCGCGTCTGCGTATTGTTGCTTCGGCTCCGGGCCTGAAGCAAGATACTACCCAGTTCGTTAGTATCTCATATGGCCGCCAGACATCAAAACTGAGAAAACTCACTCACAGGTAGTGAGGCTGTTTGCGGACCTGGCTTGTCCGGTGGTGGCGTGCATAGTAGTACTCGACGCCGGGATGCTTGAGCCGGGGTCCGTTTTTTCACCCGAAAGCGGGTGGACGCGCAGCGACGAAAGCGGGACTGAAAGGAGAACGATATGAAGATAGGTGCTCACGTACTTCCAGCCGTTGGTGTGTTCGCACTGGCGCTGTGTCCCGCGCTTGGCATCGCCTCGCAGAAGGCTGCGGCGACGCCGGCAGCCAGTCCGGAAGCGGCCCCGGGGCCTGGGGAACTGAAGCTCATCCTTCTCAAGCCGTCGATGCGCTTTGAAGACATCCGCACCGGAGCGATTCTTCCGGCCCAGCCTGCCGGGGAAGTGGAATACGAACGCTACCTTCTCGCCGCAGCCAGGCAGGCAGCGGGTTCGATGGCGACCGTCCTGGAGATGGACAAGCTCGCTCCGCCCGCCTCGGAGGCATGCAGGCAGCTTTACGCCCTGGCGTCAAGGCTGGCCCGAGGCAACGTGAATGAGGAAGCGATCCAGGGCCTTGCGCGCCTGGCTGCGCTCGATGAGCGGCATGCGGTCCTGGTGCAGTTCTTCCGCCTGAATACGGGGCCGGGCCGTTCCTGGAATCCGCAGAACGGAGCGATCACCTCTTCGATGGCCAGCACGCTCATGCAGGCCGCAGTGGTTTCCTGCAAGACAGGAAAGGTGATTTGGAAGGGCGAACAGCTCATCCGCAACAAGGCTTTAAGGCCGGCGAATGCCGGCTTCCACAAAGCGCTGGCGCTCTTGTACCAGGACTTCGATATCAAGTAGGAGGTTGAAAGATGATGACACAAACACTCAGATGCGGTTTGATGGCTTTGCTGCTTACCGGGGTTTGCGCCGTGGAGTGCGCCGCGAAGAAGCGTCCGCAGATTCCGCCGAATCCCCAGTTCATGGCTATCCAGAACATCGCCGTGCTTCCCATCGTGGACGCCCGGGCGGGCAAGAAGGCCGGCGTGAACATGGGGAAGCTGCAGGGTAGCGTGGTGAAGCTCCTGAAGAGGAAGCGCTATCCGGTCAGCGCTGCCAGCGCCTCAGGAGAGACCGGAGAGATCGTCGAGGAAGATCTTCAAAGCGGGCTTCCGCCGTACGTCAAGAAACTGGGGCCTGTCGGCGAGCGCTGGGTGATGGTCGTCTGCCTGCGCGATGTGGCGTCCAAGATCACCTTCGGCAGCACTGGCAACGCAGAGATCAGCGGCTACCTGTTCGACAAGGACAGTGGCGGGCTCGTCTGGCAAGGTAAGGGCGTGGGCCAGGCCGGACAAGGCGGACTGATGGGGATGACCATGAAGGGGATGATGAAGGGCGAGGCGATCGATTTCGCCGTCTACAATCTCTTCCGCGGAATGCCGGACCGACCCAAACCCGGCATGTAGAGGCGATCTGGCGGTTTAGGAGGCGGCTGTACCGGTATGTGAACAGGGGGTTGTCACACTCGGTACTTACAGTACTAGACCCTTACCGCGCTCGTAATTGAGCCAGTTCAATCCCGGACGCCCTATCGATACGTTATTGAGACTAGGAGCCATGGTCTGTTGTTCCACGCTGTGCTATCGTGGCAGTCGCCTTGGGACTAGATGTTGGTTCCGCCTGGACCTCGGATGATTCCGCCCCGGGCCGAGTCGAAACGGGGGGTGTTCTATGACGCGGCTCGTTTCTTTTCGGCAAAAGGGTTCTATGGGAACTTAAGTGGATAAAAGATATGCTTACCTCAAATACCTCAAATATGGCCTCGGCGTACAGGGATAGGCTCACCTGGCTGTTCCTCATCACACTCCTCTGCTTGGTTCCCCCGACCTGTCACGCATCCGCGACTTCCACACCGTGCTCCAAACCCACCAATATGGTCATAACCTATGGTGCGCTGGTGACCTGCACGATCACACCCGTGGGAGACCGCGATATCTTCCACTTTCAGGGCACGACCGGTGAGGCTGTCGAAGTCGCCGTCGTCTCAACCGGCAATACCCCCAGTACGTCTCCGGCCTTTGCCGTGGTACTGAACAGTCCATCAGGTGTGCAAATCGCCAGTAGTGGTGGGTTCGCCGCTAGCACCGGGTTTAACGCGACGCTGGCCAGCAACGGCACGTACACGATCCAGGTCTTTACAGCCAACGACACCGGCACCGGACCCTATACGTTGTCCTTAGAACGCGTCAGCGCGCCGCCGTCCCCAACGGCCAAACCCATAGTGTTTCAGAATGTTGTGGATGACCAGATCAATCTCGTAGGCGAGGTAGACCTGTACAGCTTTAACGCCCTCGCTGGGGCGGTTGTCCACGTCAGCGTCGTCTCCACCGGCAGTACCCCCAGTACGTCTCCGGCCTTTGCCGTGGTCCTGAACAGTCCATCAGGTGTGCAAATCGCCAGTAGTGGTGGGTTCGGCGCTAGCGTCGGGTATGACGCCACGCTGGCCAGCACCGGCACTTACACGATCCAGGTCTTCACAGCCAGCCGCACCGGCACCGGGCCTTACGCCCTGAATTTGGTCTGCCTGGTTGCCACGTGTGGCGCTCCTAGCGCCCCGCCAACCTGCCAAATCGGACTCACTCCTGCGAGCGCGTCCGTAGGCGTCAATGGCGGCGCCAGCAGCCTGAACATAGGTCTGAGCGACCCCACTTGCGCATGGACCGCCGCCAGCAACGCATCCTGGGTGACGTTCCCCGGCGGAAGCAGCGGGACCGGCAACGGCGCCCTGAACTATTCGGTAGCCGCCAACACGTCATCCGGTGTATCCCGCGTGGGGTCCATCACCATCTTCACGTCTGGCGCGGAAGCCACGTTTATCATTTCCGAGTCGGGCACCGGGTGTACGTTCGCGCTGCCTCAGGCCAGCCAGGCGTTCTTGGCTGCTGGGGGCACCGGAACGGCTACCGTGATCGCCCCAGCGGGTTGCACGTGGACCGCAAGCAGTACCGGCGCCACGGGTGTCACAATCACTGGCGGAAGCAGCGGGTCGGGCAACGGGACCGTGGCCTACACCGTCGCGGCGAACACGTCGAGCCTTGCGCGTACCGCCAGCCTGACGATCGCCGGGCTGCCGTACACCGTGACGCAGGCGGGCACCGCGGTCACGGTGGGCTGTACGGCCAGTGCCGCCGCGGCTCCGGTGGTGGCGTTGGAAGGGCGGACGGAAACGCTGGGCGACCTGGTGCTGAACTGCGCCGGGTTGAGCGGCGCGGTGAACGCCGATGTCGTACTGTCGCTGAACACCAATGTCAGCAACGCGCTTGTGAGCGTGAGCGCCACGGACGCCGTGCTGACGGTCAATGGAGCGAATCCGCAGAACGGACAAATCACCGGTTACAACAGCCTCCGCTGGCTTGGGGTAGCGATCGCACCCGTCAGCGGCGGAACAGCGACAGTGCGGATCACCGGCGTGCGCGCGGATGCGAGCCTGTTGAGCGCGGGGGCCAACTTGCAGCCGACCGCCATCACGGGTTTGGTGAGCATTATCGGACCGGCGCCGGTGCCGGTGAGCGGCGCGCAGCAGACCCTGGCGAATGCGTCGGCGTCGCTCGCTTTTCAGAAGCAGCAGGCATCGTCGCCCACGGGCGGAGCGCAGACGCTGATTCCGCTGGTATACCAGGAAACGCGAGCCGCCGCCTTTCGGGCGGCCGCGGGGGGCACGCCGGGGACGCGCCTACGGATGGTGCTGACTAACCTGCCGGGCACCGTGCAGGTCTATGCGCCGGTATTTCCCAATGAAGGGTCCTCGCGGGCGCAGTTGTTCTCAGCGGATGGCAACGGGTTCGGAGGGTCCGCGGTGGCGGGCGCCACCATGGCGGGTGGCACCTACCAGCAGTTGACGGTGACTGGGGGCACCGCGACGGCGACCTGGGTGGTGCTGTCGGCGGACCCGTCACAAGTGGAATCGCTGACCTTTCCGCTGCTGGTGACGAACGCAACCAACAGCGACCTCAACGGCATCCGGGTAGCGCCGAGCCTGGCGCCCGTGAGCGATTTCAGTGGGGCAAGCGCGGCCGTGGGAGTAGCTTATTCGGTGTTGCTGGCGAACCCTCTGGCCGGCGTGGCGCCGTACACGTGGTCCATCACGGCGGGAGCGCTGCCGGGAGGTTTGACCCTCAACGGGACGAGCGGTGCGATCGGCGGTACACCGACGACTCCGGGAACGTTTACCTTCACCGTGAAGGTGACCGACAGCAGCAGTCCGGCAAAGAGCGCAACACAGAGTTTCGTGATCACCGTGGCGCCGCTGCCGCGATACCGCGATTCCTCAGTAGCGCTGAAGCTGGTGAATCTGCGAATGACCACGTCGGTGCAGTTCCCGGGGGCCGGGACCTCGGTGAAGCCGGGCGGATCGGCACAAGCTTCCTTGTCTACGAATGCCGCGGTCAACGTGGGCTCGAACGTGACGTTCGTCAGCCAGTTGTTGAACGACACTTCCGACCCGACGCAGACGGCCACCAATGTGATCATTCGGGACAATCTGCCTTCGGGTCTGAATCTGATCGGTTGCACTGCCAGCGGCGGCGCGAGTTGCAGTAGCTCGGGCAATCAGCTCCTGGTGAATTATGGGACGCTCGGGCCGGGACAAAGCGCCACCGTGACGGTTCTCGCGAAAGTGGGCCTGGTGGCGGATGGGACGGTGTTGGAAAACCCGGTGAGCGCCGTGAGCGACCAGGTCAATGCCGATCTCCTCGCGGGTACGGCAAGCAGCAGCTTCATCGTGCTGAATGGTGTGCCAATAGCGGTGGGGAGCCAGCCGCCGTCGGGAAGCGGCAGCACGCAGGCGTTTACCTTCCAGTTTTCCAACCCATCCGGATATCAGAGTCTGGGAGTGGTGAATGTGCTGATCAACAATTCCCTGGATGCGCGGAACGCCTGTTACCTGGCGTATGTGGTGCCCTCCACGACGCTGGTGCTGGTAGACGACGCAGGCGATGGCGGGGGGCCTTATGCAGGATCAGTGGCGCTGGGAAGTGCGAGCGCCATCCAGAACAGTCAGTGTGTGGTGAACGTGGTCTCGGCGCTGGGCAGCGGCACGACCCTGAGCCTGATGCTGAACATCGCGTTCAAGCCGGCGTTCGGGGGGAACAAAATCACGTATGTGGCGGCCCGGGACCAGGGCGCTGGGAATTCGGACTGGCAGGCGCTAGGCGTATGGCAGGCGCCTTTGGCGCCATCCGGGCCGATCGCCGCGACGGGCGTGACCCCGGCGCGCTGGGCGGCGCCGGCGGGCACCAACCAGCAGTTCCTGATTACCCTCACGGACAGTAAGGGGGCGGGGGATTTTGGGATCGTGAACGTGCTGATCAACAATTCCCTCGATGCCAAACGGGCGTGTTACCTGGCATATTTGGCGGCGAGTAACACGCTGCTATTGGTGGACGACGCGGGGGATGGGGGAGGGCCGTATGCGGGGACGATGCCGCTGAACGGGACCAACACCGGAATCTCCAACAGCCAGTGCGCGGTGAACGGAGCGGGATCGTCGGTGTCTTTCGGGCCCAACACGCTGACGCTGACGCTGAACATAAAGTTCACGGCAGCCTTCGGCGGCAATCGCATTGTGTGGGTAGCGGGCCGGGACGCCGCCTTTGGGAACAACACGGACTGGCAAGCGCTAGGGACCGTGCAATAGGCCGGTAGGCCTGGTGGATTGCTGGAGTCGCTTCCTCAATCCATCACGCGCTCGATCTCATTGAGCGCCACGGCGCCATTGCGACGGCCGCCAGGGACCCCATCGAAGCGTTGCGCTTCGAGTAGGCGTTCTCATTCCGACCGCAGCGCCTGCATCGGATCGAGCCTCGCCGCGCGGCGGGCCGGGACGTAGGCGGCCAGCAGGGCCACCGCGACCAAGACACCGGGAACGATGAGGAAGGTGGCGGTGTCGCGGGGGCCGACCCCGAACAACAGGCTCTTAAGAAGGCCCGACAAGGCCAGTGCTCCTCCTATCCCGACCGCCGTGCCAGCAACCACCACGCGCGCGCCGGCGCCGACGATCAGGGTGACGATTCGCCCGGGCTGCGCTCCCAATGCCACGCGCACGCCGATCTCGCGGGTGCGTTCCGTGACGGAATAGGCGAGCACGCCGTAGATCCCGATGGCGGCGAGCAGGAGCGAAGTCAGCGAGAATCCGGAGAGCAGCAGGGCGCTGAAGCGCTGGCGCGAGAAGGTCTCGGCGAGGATGACTTCCATCGGCCGGATATCGGCCACGGGTTGCGCGGAATCCAGGCCGCGGATGATACGGCGCACGGAATCGGCCAGACCCATCGGATTACCGCCGGTGCGCACCACAAACACCATCGCAGTATAGTTCAGGTGCGTGTGGATGTAGTAGACGGTGGGACGCGCCGGCTTGTCGAGCGCGCCATCGTTGACATCGCCCGCCACGCCGACGATCTCGCCGAAGGGATTCTGGCGATCCATTGCGGCGCTGATGGTCTTGCCCAGCGGCTGCTCTCCACGCATAAAGTTGCGCACGAAGGCCTCATTGACGATGAAGCGGTAGGGGCTGGACGGATCGTTATCGGCGGGGGTGAAGTCGCGGCCGCTCTTGAGTGGAATGCCGAGCGTGCGAAAGTAGCCGGGCATCACGGTGCGGATGTTGGCGACGAGTTCCTCGCCGGGCTTGGGCGCCGGACGGCCGCCGATGCGAACACCGGTCCCCGCCACCATGCCGCTGAAGTCCAGGTAGCTGACCGCGCCGGCGGCGCGAACGCCGGGGAGTCGCTCGATCTGTTCGATGGCGCGGGCGAAGAACTGCGTGCGGCGCGGCAGCTCGGGATATCGCACGGCGGGAATCGTGACGCGGAAGGTGAGCACGTTGGTCGGGTCGAGTCCCGGATGGACTGCTTGCAAACCGACGAGGCTGCGGAAGAGCAGGGTCGCGCCCACCAGCAGGATCACCGAGAAGGCGACCTCCGCTCCCACGAACCAGGCGCGCAGGTGGCCGCTGCCGCCGATGCCCGACCGGCTGCCCTCGCGCAGCCCGCCGATCAAACCGGCGCGTGAGGTGACCAGGGCCGGCGCGAGTCCGAAAAAGATGCCGGTGAGGACCGAAAGGGTGACGGCGAAGAGCAGGACCCGGAGATCCATGGCGACGGCAGCGCCGCGCACCAGGTCTCGCGGCGCTATCGCCAGAAGGCCTTGTACGGCGCTGCGTGCGACCACGATCCCGACCAATCCGCCCGCCAGCCCGAGGAGCACGCTCTCGGTGAGGAGTTGGCGAATCACGCGGCCGCGGCCCGCGCCCAACGACACCCGCACCGCCATTTCCGTGCGGCGCGAAACAAAGCGGGCCAGCAGCAGATTGGCCACGTTGGCGCAGGCCACCGCCAGCAGCAACCCGACGGCGCCAAGCAGCACCCACAGCGAGGTCTTCACCCGGCGGACGAGAGCGTCGCGGAGCGGCTCGACGTTGACCGTCCAGTTGGCGTCGAACTTGGGGTAGGCGGCTTCCAAACGTTGGGCGACGGCGGTCATGTTGGCCTGCGCCTGGGCGCGCGTCACGCCGGGTTTCATGCGGGCGAGGCACATCATCCAGCGGCCTTGGGTGGCGCGGTAGTCGCGTGCCGGGTCGAGGCCCATCGGCTCCCACATGTCGGTTTCGCGGCTCATGAAATAGAAGGTCGGGGGCAAAACTCCGACGACGGTCCGCAGGGTGGAGTTGACCTGCACTTTGCGGCCTGCGATGTTCTCGTCGCCGCCAAACCAGCTTTGCCAGAGGCGGTAGCTGATCAGCAGTCCGTCATCGTGCCCGGGCTGGTCGTCGGCGGCGGTGAAAAGGCGGCCGCGCAGGGGTTCGACGCCCAGCATGGGGAGCAGCTCCGCGCTGACGAGCTGTTTTTCCAGCTCTTCGGTGCGGCCGGCGCCGGCGAGCACCGAGCGCACCGTGCTGAACGCGGCGATCTCCTCGAAAACGTCGTTCTGCTTTTTCCAGTCGAGGTAATTACCGGGAGAAACGACGTTCTGGTCGATGGCAGGACGGCGGCGGTTCGTCTCCCAGACTATGGTGAGGCGGGCCGGATCGCGGTACGGCAACGGACGCAGCAGCAGGCTGTCGGTCACTGTGAAGATCGCCAGGCTCGCGCCGATTCCCAGCACGATCGAGAGGATCGCGGTGATGGCGAATCCGGGATTTCGCCGCAGGCCGCGGAGGGCGTAGCGGATATCCTGCCACGTGGTGTCCATAGGGTTATTAGACTCGATTGGCGCGAGGACGTTTGCATCCGGGGGGCCGGGGGCGGCCAGGGGCCAGGGGCCAGGGGCGTGATACGCTACTTCGGGAGGGGAGGGAGCGTGAAACTGCTGGTGTTCGTGCTCTTGTGCGCGGCGGCGCCGGGGGCCACGCTGCGCTACTGGGTGGAGCCTTGTGCGAAGCCGGAGAGCGGCTGTCGCGCCGGCGATCCCGAACTGGCGCAATGGGCGATGGAGGCCTGGCAGACGGCCTCGGCGGGACAACTCACGCTCGAAAGAACGGCCGACCGCGAGAAGGCCCACATTCGCGTCTATTGGGCGGGCGGCCGCGAGGGACTGTACGGCGAGGCGCGGCCCATCGTGGTCGAGGGAGTGCGGGGCGCCGAGGTGTACGTGCTGCCTCCGCCCGAAACGCCCAATGACAAAGATGCGCTGATGCGCGATGCCGTGGTCTACCTGACCTGCCTGCACGAAACGGGACACGCGCTCGGGCTGCCGCACACCGCGGCCTTCGCCGACATCATGTACAGCTTTCAGTATGGCGGCGACATCCCGGAGTACTTCGGGCGCTACCGCCGGCAACTGAGCGCGCGCCCGGATATCCGCAAACACTCGGGGATGTCGGCCGGCGACCGGCGGCGGGTGGGGGAACTCTACCGGTGAAGGAAGAAGCCGCGCCAGGAGTTGTCGAGCGCGGTCCACTGGTCGTCCGGGCCGGTGACGGCTTCGGCCATGCAGAGCGAGCCGTGTCCTTCGCTGCACAGCAGTTCCGTGGCTGCGGGCTCGAACACGCTGGCCCATGATCCGAAGGTGACGGGCATGGCGAGGCGCCGCAGGCAGACCGGACAGCGCCGCCGCTGATCGGCCAGGCTCCAGGCCACGCCCCAGCCGAACGCGAGGATGAAGAGCAGCGCGAGGCCGAGCCCGCCGGCCATGAGGCGCAGCAGGTCAGGGCGCAGGTGCGCGCGCAGGAGGGCGCCGCCCTCGATCCACCACAGGGAAGCGATGGTCATCACCAGGACCGATTTCGCCGCAAAGAACCACCAATAGCGCGAGCTTCCGGGGCGCATCGATCGGCGTCCGATGGCGGCGAGCGCGACACCCGCGGCCAGCGCGGTGGCGATGGGCATCGAGTAGAGGACCATGCGATTCAGCCGCGGATCGTACATGCCGGCCGGCACGGGAAAGCGATGCCACGCGCGCGCCGTGTGGATCAGAGAGCGGGTGACCGCGAAACCGTGGGTGAGGATTGCGGAGAGCAGAAGCAGCGCCGCGCAGCACGCCAGGAGGCACACGGGGCCGCGGACCCAACGCAGGAGGTCCGCCCTGGTGAAGCGCAGCCAGAAGGCGCTCACCAACGCGTCGCGGCTGAAGGCGGCAAGCCGCACCGGCCAATCGAGCGCGAACTCGCCACGCTCGACGAGAGTCCACAGGCTGCGCAGGCCCGCGTCCCACTCCGCACGCCATGCGGGGCGCGCGTGCGACGGCGCCATCCAACTGACGCCGCGGATCCACCACCGGCAGAAGGCAGGCGGAGCTGGGGCAAGGCCGGACACTGTCTCTGGTGCTTTCGACACCGGATGCGGGAGTAAGGTTCCCTTGGTGCGCGCCCGGCTCGGGCAGCCGGCAGTTGTTCTGGATGCTGCTGCCGCGAGGGATGTGGCGCGCGAGTGCCGGAATCGCGGTGGGGCTGGGCGGCTCGCGGATACCGACTCACTTCCTCGCGACGCTGTTGATCGGGGTCCCGCCGAACGAGCCTCGTTAGATCTCGCCCTCAGAAACTCAGACGCGCTCCAAGCTGCAGGATCCGCGGATCGGCGGCGCCGTTAATAATCCCAAAGGTGTTCGGCGCAGCCACACTCGATCCAGGCAGTCCGAAGTTCGCATGGTTCAGTAGATTGAAGAACTCGCCGCGCAACATCAGGTTGAGCCTCTCGGTGAGGGGGAACGACTTCTGCAGCGAGGCATCTATATTGAACGACCGCATTCCGCGCAGGAAGTTGCGGGGCGAGTTGCCGAACGTATTCACCGCGTTGAACGCGACCATTTGCGAATCGAAGTAGCGTGTGAGCCGTTCGGCTTTGGACCGGCCGGAGGGCAGGGCGGGGTCCCCAAGCAGATCCGCGCGATCGAGGCCGACGCCCGAGAAGGAATTGTCGCGGCCGGACGACAGGCTAAACGGCAATCCGCCGCGAACGTCCATGATGTTGCTGACCGTCCAGTCGCCCAGCAACAGACGCAGCGGCGCCGAGGCGCGTGCGAGCGCGGGCACTTTCACCACCGCGCTCAGGCGGAAGTTGTGCGGAATATCGTAGTCCGACAGGCCGCGATTGAAGCGGTTGTCGTAGGGGCTGGGATTGCCGATGGTGAACTGATTGTTCACCGATTCATCGTCGATTGATTTCGAGAAGGTGTAGAAGGCGAGGATCGAGAAATTCCGGGACAAGCGTTTGTCAAGCGTTACCTGTAGGGCATGGTAGTTCGAATTACCGGCGTCCGCCATCTCCTTGACCGAGGAGAAGTACGGCGCAAGGGGCCGCCTCGCGTTGGTGTTGGCCACCGTTGCCGAGGGCGAGTAAATGGCCGCGTTGCGCTCGCGGAAGGTCTGCAGATGGGTCCCCTTGTTGCCTACATACGCGAGCCGGACCAGCCAGTCGGTGGAGATCTGCTGTTCCACGGTCAGGTTCCACGCCTGTGAGTAGCCAACGCCCCAATCCTCCTGGAAGTAGGCGTACGGCATCGGGAATGAGAAGGCCACATCGGGATTCAGGTCCACTGGAGCAAACGGCGGAAACGGATTGCGCACGCCCGCCGATCCGTATGGATCCTGGATATCGACGCCGTTCAACGCGATGGTCGGACTGAACGGAGCGCTCTCGACAAAGTTGTTATACAGCCGCGGGAACGGCCGCACGAAAAACACGCCGTAGCCGCCGCGCACGACCGTGGCTCGCCGCCCGGATCGCGGGCTCCAGGCCAAACCGAAGCGCGGCGATACGTTGTTCCGGTCGGCGTTCATGCCGCCGTCGGGAAATCCAGGGTCACCGGGGAAGATCGCTCCGGGCGGCGCGTTACGAAACCGCTGCGAGCGGGCGCCCGCCCGGTACCCGGCCACCTGTCCGAGCACATCGTGATACGGCAGGAAAGGATCCCACCGCAAGCCCAGCGTCAGAGTCAGTTGAGACGCCGCGCGGAACGTATCCTCGGCGAAGAGAGAGAACTCTTTGCCGCGAGTCTGCTTGAACTTCCCTGCGCTCTGGGTAAAGGCCGCCGCCTTGCCGAGTAACAGGTCGCCGATTCCGTTTCCAGTGATCTGCCCGGAGAAATTGGCTGTTCCGGATTGGTTAAACTTCGTGGAAGAATCGAAAACGATGTACGGTGAGAACTCACCGCCGGCATTGATGGTGTGCCGCCCGGAGGTCCAGGTGACCGTGTCGTTGATTTCGGTGTTGCGCCGAACCCACTTGCCCGGCGGCGAGTTGGTGACCGAGCCCCATCCGGCGTACCCAGTGACACCGATCTCGAGTTCGCGGTCGGCCTCCGCAGGCTCCGTGAACCTGATAGGTCCGAACTGCGACAGCCAGACCTTCGATGTGCGGATGTTGGTCGAATCGAGCATCAGTCCCGAGGCGACCACGGTATTGATCAGGTTCGCACGGATCGTGTAGACGTCCTGCATTTTGAAGTTCTGCGTGGTCTGCAGTTGGCCGATGCGAACGGTGAGAAGGGTGCCTCCACCATCCCAGCCCGGGTCGGACAATCGCGAGTAAAAGACAGATCCCGAAAACTGGTGTTTGCCAAGATTGTAATCGAGCTTGCCCAGCGCCTGTTTGGTGTTGTACCGATCCGGCCGGGCAAAACGCAGCAGTCCGTTCGCCGCGGTGGTAACCGGCACTCTCGCGAGAAGACTGGTTGCGATCGGAAGAATCCGGCTGGCCGGGATGGTACGGTTCGGGAAGGGCTGGTTGGTCACCGGATCGGTGACATTGCGGCCCGTTTCGTTGAAGTCGCCGCGGCGCAGCGCCTCCGACGGGACGGTTGCCGTGTTGGTGAAGGAGGTATTGTGGACGATCGCGCCCTGATACGAGCCGAACCAGAAGAGCCGGTTGCGGATAATCGGCCCACCCGCGGTTCCGCCGAATTGATTCCTCTTGAGATTGTCGGATTGAGCAGCGAAGAAGTTTCGCGCGTTCATGGCCCCGTTGCGCAGGAACTCGAACATCGATCCGTGCAGTTGGTTCGACCCCGAGCGGGTGACCACGTTCACCACGGCGCCGGAGAAATTGCCGTATTGGGCGGAGTAATTCGACGTCTGAACCGCGAACTCCTGCAGCGCGTCCGGATTGGGATACGTGGCGTTGAGATTGGTCACGTTATCCATGTGGGTCGCGCCGTCAAGCCGGTAGTTCACCTCATTGCCGCGCGTGCCGTTGACGGAGATGTTGATCGTGTCGGCCGAATTGGCGTATCCGGCAGTGGTGGTTCCGACGCCCGTTACCACTCCCGGCACCATGCGGATCAAAGTCGCCGCATTGCGGCCGTTGAGCGGGAGTTCCTGAATGTATTGTTGCTGGACGACCTGCGACAGCGCGCCCGACTGTGTGTTCACCATTACCGCGTCCGCCGTAACCGACACGGATTCGCCAACAGGGCCGAGCGAAAGGTGAATGCTCAGCGTGGTTGTAGTGTTCACGTTCAGGCGCACGCCGGACTGGCGGAATTGTGAGAATCCGGCAGCCAGCGCCTCCACGCGATACAGTCCGACCGGCACTTGAGTGAAGAGATACGTCCCGTCCGATTGCGCGGCGACGCCCCGCTCGAAGCCGGTTTCGAGGTTGATCAGGCGCACGCCGGTGTTCGGAATTGCCGCCCCGCTCGGGTCCAAGACGGTTCCGGTGAGCGACGCGGTCGGCGCAACCTGCGCCTGTACGATCGCTGCGAAAAGCAACGAGAGTAGAAGGCGGATCGGCATTTGGACCTCCTTGCGATCACTGTATCATCATCGACGCCGGAGTGTAATGAATGAAAGGGCGCCCGCATCTACCCCAGATATCGCAAGGCCAGCGCGGTAATATCGTCCGACTGCGGCGCCGAACCGGTGAACTGGCGGACGTCGCCGACGATCCGGCTCACCAAATCCTGGACGGGGGCGTCGCCGGCAGCTTCCAGCGTGCGCTGCAGCCGCTCGTCGGAATATTCATTTTCCGCGGCGTCAGTGGCCTCGGGAACGCCGTCGGTGTACAGCAGAATGCCCTCGCCGGGCTCGAGGCGCAACGTGCCGCCCGCGTATTTCGAGTCTTCGAAAATACCCGCAACCAGGTTGCGCGGCTCGTCCAAGGATCGCAGTCCTTTCGGCGAAAAGACATAGGGCGGGTTGTGGCCCGCGATGCAGTAGTCCACGCCGCCGGTGGCCGTGTCGAGGATTCCGTAAAACACCGTGACAAACATCGCGGTATCGCTCTGCTTCACCAGCACGCGGTTGACGTACTCGAGGCACTGCGCGGCGGAGACGCCCTGCATGGCGGTGGCGCGCAACAGGGTGCGGCTCACGGCCATGAAGATGGCCGCGGGCACGCCCTTACCGGAGACGTCGCCGATCACGAATCCCAGGTGGGTGTCGTCGATGAAGAAGAAGTCGTAAAAGTCGCCGCCCACTTCGCGCGCGGGAGTCATTGCGGCGTAGATCTCGAGCTCATGGCGATCCGGGAAGGGCGGGAACGTACGTGGCAGAATGGACTGTTGGATGCGGTTGGCAACGTTGAGCTCGTTCTGGATCGCATTGAGCTGCTGGCGCGCCTGATAGCCGGCCTTGATCCCGTTGATCTCCTGAATGGTCTTGTAGACCGTGGTTTCGAAATCCTCGAAGTCGATGGGCTTGGTGAGGAAGTCGTAAGCTCCGCGGTTCATGGCGATGCGCAGGTTCTGCATGTCGCCGTATGCCGAGACAATCACAGTGCGCAGAATGCGGTCCATGGTGGTGAGGCGCGAGAGCAGCGTGAGGCCGTCCATTACGGGCATGTTGATGTCGCTCATCACGATATCGATGGCGTGATCGGCGGCCAGCTTATCGAGGGCCTCCTGGCCGTTGAGGGCGAACTCGAATTCGAATTCGCCGTCGCGGATTTTGCGGCGGAAGCGCTGCCTGATGAGCAGCTCGACATCCGGTTCGTCGTCGACTATCAGAATCTTGAATGACATTATTTCCTCGGAAGCGTGATGATGAACTCGGCGTACTGGCCCGGTTGCGAGTCTACGCGAAGCTCTCCCTTGTGTTCCTGCACGATGATGTCGTAGGTCATGGAGAGTCCCAGGCCGGTGCCGGAGCCGGCGGGCTTGGTGGTGAAGAAGGGCTCGAAGATCTTCTGCCGGATGTTCTCCGGGATGCCGTCCCCATTGTCGCGAATGCGGATTTCCGCGCGATCGTTCCCGTTCTTCGTGGTCACGCGCAGGGTGGGCTTGAAATCGGGTCCGGCGCTCTTTGCCTTGGCATACGCCGCATAGCAGGCGTTGTTGGCAATGTTCAGGATCGCGCGGCTCAGGTCGTGCACCACCACCTCGATGTTGCCGATGGCGGGGTCGTAGTTTTCTTCGATGGTCACGTTGAAGTTGATGTCCTGGGCGCGCACCCCGTGATAGGCCAGCTTGACGTATTCCGAGACCAGCGAGTTCAGGTTGGCCGGCTGCACCTGGCCGCGCTGGCCGCGCGAGTGCATCAGCATACCTTTCACGATGCCGTCGGCGCGTTGGCCGTGCTCGCGAATCTTGGCGACGTTCTGATCGAGATCCGAGAGGGCGCCGGCGATGTAGTCGAACTCCTTGGGGTCGATGCGGTCCTTTTGCGTGGCCAGCGAATCGCGGATATCGGTCACCAGGCCGGTCGAAATCTCGGCAAAGTTGGTGACGAAATTCAGCGGATTCTTGATTTCGTGGGCGATACCCGCGGTGAGTGTGCCGAGCGAAGCCATCTTTTGCTGGACCACCAGTTGATCCTGCGCCTTCTTCAACTGTTGCACGGCTTCGGTGAGCGCCTCGCCTTTCCGCTTCTCCTCTTCGTGAGCCTTGGTGAGCTCTTCCCGGGCCGCGGCCAGGCGGCCCGACATGTCGTTGAAAGCGGCGGCCAGCTCCTCCATCTCATCTTTGGTCTGGAGCGAGATGCGGTAGCCCAGCTCGCCGCGGCCCAGGGCCACGGCGCCGGTCTTGAGCGCGGTCAGACCGCCGGTCATCTGGCGCGACACGAGGAAACCGAGAGCCAGGGCGACCAGGCTGGACACGATGAAGATGCCGAACGTGATCTGGTCGCTGATGCGAGCCGCGCGGTGGAAGTTATCGCCGGCCGATTCGGCGCGCTGGTTCTCCTCGGATTGCAGCTTGGGCAGCAGCTCCTCGATTACGCGATGGCTCAGGGGATCGGCGCGCACCGCCAGCTCCTCGATCGCCTTGGTCTGGTTGAGGCCGAAATTCTCGAAGAACACACGCCAGGAGCTGCTCAGTTGGCCGAACGAGCTTGCGAAATCGGCCAGGGTGGTGGAAGGCCGGCTGAGCAACTGCCGGAAGTCCGCGATGTTCGTTTCGGCGCCGGTGAGCTGGCTCGCGAACTGCGATTTTTCGGCAGGCGACGCTCCGGCAACGCCGGCCTCGGTGGATACCTGGCTCAGCAGGCTGACGTGTTTCTGGGTATCGTTCAAGGTCAGTTGCACAGAGGAGAGCAGCACCTGGCGCTTGATGGCCTGCCGCAGCTCGTCCACCGCCGCCGAGCGTCGCTGGCTGCTCCAGGCGTAGACCGCGACGTTGAAGGCAAACAGAGTCAGAATCCCCAGGAAGGAGAGAGAGAAGCGGCGGCGAATGGTCATAGTCTAGTGGAGGGGGTAACCCTTGTCGCCGGGCAATTTTCCGTCAATCTTGAGCACCTTCAAGCCTTTCGGCACCTGCGCGGCGTCGACGAAGGCCACCGCCCCGGGAATGGCCGATACCAGCTCCGTGGCCATCTCGGTGGAGTAGACGATCTTCGGTCCGGAGGAAACCTCCGCGCGGAACACCTTGGAAATCCAGTACTGGCGAAACTGCGCTTCGCTCATCTGGTAGATGGAGCGCAGCACGATGTCGCGTTCCGGCGCCACGGGCGCGCGCATCAGCAGCACCACCCGCAGTTTGGGAGTCCAGAACTGGCGCTCGCCCAGGAAGAGCTTGCGCACTTCGGGAAAGCTGAGGTCCTCCACCGGCACGTCGGGGCCGACCACCACGGCAACGCTCGAGGCGCACACGGCGGGGGGCGGGCATAAGACGAGAAACAGCGTAAGGAGTGCGATTCGTCGCAAGATTCCAATCCTCTCTAGAATGTGAAACTGGTCTGGAGCCACGCGCTGTTGATGCGAGGCAGGCCGAAGCGCAACTGGTTCCGGTATTCGAACTTGAACGCGGCGTAGCTGGAGGCGTCATAGCGCAGGCCCACCACCGAACCGGCGAGGTTCGAAAGGACGCCGCGGAAAATCGCATCCGCCGCGGGAACATGCATGTACTCGAAACGGTAGTACGGCTTCCACAAGCGTTCCGCGAACGGCAGGCGGTAGCCGATTTGCGCGTACCAGGCCTGGCTGTTGGAGGTCACCCTGGAACCGACCGAGCGGTGATTCACATTGAAGAATTCGGCGATCACTTCGGGGTTCTCTTTGTTCCAGACCAGGTGGGCCGACTCGATCCACTCGCGGGTCTCGGGTTTTCCGGTGGGGGTAAGCTTGTCGCGGTACACCGAGCCGCCCACCTGGAGGCCGTACAGCCGGTCGGGTTTGACGAAGGCGGTGGCCAGCCAGGCGCGGTTGTTGTTGATGTCGCCGAAGTCGCCGGAGCGGCTGATGACGGTGCTGCGGCCGTTGCCCAGTCCGGCATTGTAGTTCAGGTTCAGCCCTCCGGCGGACGTCGCGCCTTCCGCCAGCGCTCCCACGAAGTGAATGGGAATGAAGCTGCCGCCGAACTGCACCATCTCGGGGCGCGCCACGGTGGTCTGGAGCCAGGAGCCGTGGTGGAACGCGGTGTTCCAGTAGCTGATAGGCGTGTGATAGCGGCCGAAGGAGAGCTTCAGGTGGTCGCTCTGGTCGAAACGGATAATGCTTCGTTCCACCTCGACGTTGAAGCCGGCGGGGGCCGGCGACCCGATGCCGGCATCGGTGCGGGCGGTCATGCTGATCTCGCCGAAGTAGTTGACCCGAGGCGAAAGCGCCGAACTGAGGTGCAGGATGAACTGTCCCTCGTTGAAGCCGCTGCGCACGCCGCGCTGGCCGCTGGCGCTGAAATTGAGGTCGCTGAATCCGGAGATCTTGAGCGAGGGGTATGCGATCACGGGTTCGGGCGACGTGGCGTGTTCGTGCGCCGCGGGGCCGACCGTGGGCACGGCTGGGGCCCCCATTGGCGGGCCCGCCTTGGCGGATTCGAGCTCGCCGACGCGTTTTTCCAGCCGGTCGATCCGCTGTAGCAATTGTTGAATGAGCTCGGCCTGGCTGGTGTTTGACTGGGCCCAGCCGGGCGCGGAAACCAGAGACAGCGCGATTAATAAGGCTACGCCCCTGGGCGGCATCCCGAGTTTGCGCATAGATGTTAAGTTTTAGCAGATTCGGGGGGATATTCTCTACTCCGAAAATCGGTTAGCCGCGGGGGGCTTACTGCAGGAGACCGTAGATGTAGAGGGCGCGGCGCGCTCCGCTATAGACGCGGCCGCCGGCGATGGCCGGGACGGCGAAGCGGGTGGAGAAGCCAAGCTCGCTGGTGTAGAGCCGGCCCTTGATTCTGGAATGGAGAAGTCCGCGAGTCTTTCCGGTTCGCCACGGGTTCCTATTCAAGAGATAATGGATATTCAGGCCGTAATAACGATTCGTGTGAGACGCGGCCCGAATCGAAACCGATGGCAAAACTCTGGATTCCCGCCCTGGTCCTGACCACGGCCCTGGCGGGGGCGGCCGCGGACAGGCCAATCGCCGTTCCTTTTGAAACCGGCGCGGCGCCGGCTCTACACGGCAGAATCGACGAGCTGGTCTCCGCCCAATGGCCGCGGATCGCAATCCAGCCCGCCCATCCCTGTTCCGACGAGGTGTTCCTGAGGCGGGCCTACCTGGACGTCATCGGCACGCTCCCTACACCGGAGGAGGCCGCCCGATTCCTGAAAGACCCAGACCCCGCCAAGCGCGCCGCCCTGATCGACCGCCTGCTGGAGCGCGACGAGTTCGCCGGCTACTGGGCCATGAAATGGAGCGACCTGCTGCGCGTGAAATCGGAGTTCCCCATCAACCTGTGGCCCAACGCCGTGCAGGCGTACTACCGCTGGATCCGGACCTCCATCCGCGACAACGTGCCGTATGATCGCTTCGCTCGCCAGATGTTGCTGGCCAGCGGCAGCAATTTCCGGGTGCCGGAGGTCAACTTCTATCGCGCCGTGCAGAGCAAGGAGCCGGCGGCGCTGGCGCAGGCGGTAGCTTTGACTTTCATGGGGACGCGCACCGAGAAGTGGCCGCCGGCGCGTCTCGGCGGAATGGCGGCCTTCTTCTCGCAGGTCGGGTACAAATCCACGTTGGAGTGGAAAGAGGAGATCGTCTATTTCGATTCTGGCAAGGCCCGGCGGGCGGCGTTTTTTCCCGATGGCAAGCCGGCGCGCCTCGCCCTGGGGAAGGATCCGCGCGAAGCTTTTGCCAACTGGCTGCTCGCCCCGGAGAATCCGTGGTTCGCGCGCAACATCGTCAACCGCGCGTGGTACTGGCTCCTGGGGCGCGGCATCGTGCATGAGCCGGACGACATCAGGCCGGACAATCCACCGGCCAATCCGGAGTTGCTGGCCTACCTGGAGCGCGAATTGGTGGCATCGCGCTACGACCTTAAACACATCTACCGCTTGATTCTGAATTCGCAAATTTATCAGCTCTCCTCGATTCCGCGCTCCGGGCACGCAGAGGCCGCGGCCCACTTTGCGTACTACCCGCTGCGGCGGCTCGACGCGGAAGTGCTCATCGACGCCATCTGCCAGATCACCGGCACTACCGAGGATTACTCCAGCCCGATCCCGGAGCCGTTCACGTTCCTTCCCGAGAACCAGCGCTCCATCGGCCTTCCGGACGGCAGCATCACCAGCGCCTTCCTCGACATGTTCGGCCGCCCGACGCGCGACACCGGGCTGGCAACGGAACGCAACAATCAGGTCACCTCCGAACAGCGGCTGCACCTTTTGAATTCCAGCCACATTCAGCTCAAGATTCAACAGAGCGCTAGACTCCGCTCGCTGGTGCAACCCGCGGGCCAGCCGCGCGATCCGGTGGACCGTCTTTACCTGGCGATCCTCTCGCGCTATCCCACGGATGGTGAATTGAAGATCGTGGCGCCGTATTTTCAGGCGGTGCGTGGTAACCGGTGGCCCGCCGCGGTGGACCTGGCGTGGGCGTTGATGAACAGCGCGGAGTTTCTCTATCGGCATTGAAGGAGACCGCACGAGAAGAATACAAACCATGCAGTTTTCGCGGCGCGAGGCATTGCGCATTCTGGGCGCGGGCAGTTTGCTGTGGGCCAGCGGAAGTGGCGCTCCGCTGCGCGCCGGCGTGCAATCGGCCAAAGCCAAAGCGGTGATCCAGATCTGGATGTGGGGCGGCCCCGCGCACCTCGACACTTTCGATCCCAAGCCCGCCGCGGGCTACGACTACTGCGGCCCTTTCGACAAGCCCATCCCCACCAAGACCGACGGCGTGCTGATCAACGAGCTGCTGCCGCTGCTCGCGCAGCAGTCGGACAAGTACTCGCTCATCCGCAGCATGACCCACGGGATCAACGCCCACGAAACCGCATCCTACGCGGTGCAGACCGGAAGGAAGCCCGGCGAGCGCCTGGTCTATCCGTGCGCCGGCGCGGTGGTCTCGCTGTTCAAAGGCCACGACGCGACAGCCGGCGGATTGATCCCGCCCTACATCGTGCTCACCCAGCCCCAGGGCAGGTTCTCCGAGAACGGCTTCCTGGGAGAACGCTATCGGCCCTTCGCCACCGGCGGCGACCCGGCGCAGCAGCGCTTTGCTGTGGAGGGCATCGTGGCCCAAGGCGTCACCGACCAGCGTCAGAAGGACCGGCGCGACCTCCTGCACCGCTTGAACACGCTGGAGAACGCCATGCAGGACAACGCCGCGCTGAAGGCCCTCGACGAAGCCGAGCGGCAGGCCTACGAGCTGATCCTGGGCGACGCGGGCAAGGTCTTCGACCTCTCGCAGGAGAAGGACGAGATGCGCGACCGCTACGGCCGCAACACCTTCGGCCAGTCGTGCCTGGCGGCGCGGCGCCTGGTGGAGAAGGGCGTTCCGTACATCACCATCAACTATCAAGGCTGGGATACGCACCGGCAGAATTTCCAGGTGATGCGCCAGAAACTGCCGCAGATGGATCGCGGGCTGGCGGCCCTGATGCAGGATCTGTCGGAGCGCGGCCTGCTCGAGAGCACCATCATCTGGTGGAGCGGCGAATTCGGCCGCACCCCCAAGGTGTCATGGGAAGCGCCCTGGAACGGCGGCCGCAACCACTGGGGCGATTGCTTCTGCGCGCTGGTCGCGGGCGGCGGCTTCAAAGGCGGCCGCGTGGTTGGCGAGTCGGATGCGCGCGGCGAGCAGGTGAAGGACCGGCCTGTCTACCCCGCCGATCTCCTGGGCAGCATCTACGAGCTGCTGGGCATCGACCCCCAATCGAAGATGCCGAATTCGCAGGGGCTCGATCTGCATGTGACCCCCACCGCCGCGGACGGCATCAAGATGGCCGGGCGGCTGAAGGAGATCCTGTGAGTGTGGGCCGGGGGCCGGGGGTCACGGGACCGGGGATCAGGGGCTGGGGACCGGGGGCCGGGGTCTTGCTTTTGATTCTGACCGTGCCCGCCTTCGCGCAGAATATCCCGCACCTGGCTTATGTGTTGCCCGCCGGTGGACAAGAGGGCGCCACGATCCAGGTGACGGTCGGCGGCCAGTTTCTCCCGAACATCACCGGAGTGTATGTGTCCGGCGCCGGTGTCGAAGCCAAGGTGGGCGAGTACGTAAGACGCATGAATGCGAATCAGGCCACCGAATTGCGCGATCGCATGCTGGAACTGCAGAAGAAGCCGATGGACGCGGCCATCCAGAAAGAGATGACCGATATCCGGGCGAAGCTCCTCACGTTCAACCACGAGCGGTTCATCAGCCCGGTGCTCGCCGAAACTCTCACACTCGAAATCGCCATCGCTCCGGGCGCGGCGCTGGGCAAACGCGAATTGCGGGTGGCCTCGCCGCAGGGCTTGTCGAACCCGCTGATTTTCTGCGTCGGCCAACTGCCGGAGTTTTCGGAGAAGGAGACTTTCGAGGTCGTTCCACCGCCGGCGAACCAGCCGTTCGCCCCCAACCAGGTGCAGATCCGCCAGCCTCCTACCGACATGACCATCACGCTGCCGGCGGTAGTAAACGGGCGGATCAAGCCGCGCCTGGGCACTCCGCAGCAGCAGGGGCGCGCGGTGCAGCCGTTCACGCCGGGCGAGGCGGACCGCTATCGCTTCCAGGCGCGCCGCGGCCAGCAGTTGGTGGCGGCGGCCAGCGCTCGGGAGTTGATGCCGTACCTGGCGGATGCGGTTCCCGGCTGGTTCCAGGCGGTGCTGGCGCTCTACGATGCCAAAGGCAAAGAGCTCGCCTACAACGATGACTTCCGCTTCCATCCCGATCCGTTGATCCACTTCACCATCCCCGAAGACGGAGAGTACGTCGTCGAGATCAAGGACGCGCTCTATCGCGGCCGCGAGGATTTCGTGTATCGTCTCGCCATCGGTGAGCTGCCGTATGCCACCGGCCTCTTCCCCCTCGGCGGGCGGGCCGGCTCGACGACCAGTGTCGCGGTCGCCGGCTGGAATCTTCCGGCAAGCAAGGTCGCTCTCGACGCCAAGGACAAGACGCCGGGAGTCTATCCGCTGGCCGGCCTGTCTTTCCTGGTAGATAATCTACCGGAGTCCATCGCCAAGGGAACGCACCATTCGCAGTCCACCGCACAGCGGGTGAAACTTCCCATCATCGTCAACGGACGCGTGGATCGGCCGGGCGATCGGGACGTGTTCCGTTTCGAGGGCCGCGCCGGGCAGGCGATCGTGGCCGAGGTGTGTGCGCGCCGGCTCGATTCGCCGCTCGATTCCGTGCTTAAGCTGACCGATGCCAAGGGGAAGCAACTGGCGTTCAACGACGATTACCAGGACGAAGGCCAGGGCCTGGAAACACACCACGCCGACTCCCGGATCCTGACCACTCTGCCCGCCAACGGAAGCTACTATCTCTACCTGGGCGATGCGCAGCAGAAGGGCGGGCCCGAATACGCCTACCGTTTGCGCATCAGCGCGCCGCGGCCCGATTTCGATCTGCGGGTAACGCCCGCGGCCATCAACACCGGTGGCGGAATCACCGTGCCCATCACCGTTCGTGGGCTGCGCAAGGACGGATTCTCCGGCGACATTCGACTGGCGTTGAAGAACGCGCCTCCGGGTTTCAACCTGGCGGGCGCGGTGATCCCCGCCGGTCAGGACCAGGTACGGGTCACGCTTTGGGTCCCGCCGCAGGCGCAGCAGGAGCCCATCAGTGTGAGCCTGGAAGGCCGCGCGGACATCGACGGGCACGAAGTGACCAGGCAGGCCGTCCCGGCGGAGGACATGATGCAAGCCTTCTTCTACCGGCACCTCGTTCCGGCCAACGACCTGAAGCTTGCCGTCCGCAGAGGCGCGTTGCTGCGGGGGCCCATCAAGGTCGCCGCCGGGCAGCCACTACGAATTCCGGCCGGCGGAACGATCCGGTTTCGAGTACAGGTTCCGGTTCCGCCCGGTGTCGTGGAAAAGGTCCGCTACGAACTGAACGAACCGCCGCCGGGTGTGGAACTCAAGGGCGCGACGACCGTCCAGGATGGAACCGAGATCGAGCTGCGGTGCGATGCGGCCAAGGCCAAGGCCGGGCTGAAGGGAAACCTGATCATCGATATCTCGGGCGAGAGACCGCAACCCCCGGCCAATGGAAGGCCGGCGAACCGCCAGCGCGTGGCACTGGGCACTCTACCGGCTGTGGCGTTCGAAATCGTGGAGCGGTGATTACACTGGCCCCGGTACCCAGCTATACCGGGAAAGCATCCTCCACGCGGAACTCGTGGTCCGGCGAGGCCAGAGGCTTCACGGATTCTTTTTCGCTATAGACGGTGATCGAACCGTACAGCCCTCTCAGGGGTTCGCGATGCACCACCAGTCTTCGCGCGGCGATGTCGAAGACCCAGTATTCGACAATCCCGGCCCGGGCATACAATGCGGCCTTGGTGGTCAGATCGAAGCCCAGAGTGGAGTCGGATATTTCGACTACCAGGCGAAGATCGTCAGGCCGTGGGTTCCCTCTCCGGAATTCCCGCGAGGGCCTTGCCAGAACAATGAGGTCGGGTTCGGGCTCGTTGGTTGGGTTGTCCTCCGGAGCGACATCGATGGGCGCTTCCGGATTCACGTACTGTTCACCAAAGACTCGCTGCAACCACGCCTGTACAACAACGAGGGCATTCACGTGCGGTCTGTTCTTGCCCATCTTGCTGATCAACTCTCCTTGGACCAATTCCAGACGCTGCTGGTCCCACAACCCCGACGCTTCCAGGGCTGCGCATTCCTGGCGGGTCCACCGTTTTCGCGGCGGCTCCATAGGTACGGGTCGATATGGTCTCTCGGTGACGATGGTTGGCATGACGCCTCTACCTGATTCTAGCGCCCCTCGGTCCTAGCCGCGCTGCAACTCCAGCCACAACGCGCGGTAATACCGTAAGAACCGTTCCGGCTCCTTGCTCTCGCCCGCCTCGCACAGCGTCCAGCGGTCGTAGCCGGTCTTCTTCATCAGCGCGAAGAGCTCGCGATAGGGATACCCGCTCACCAGTTCCGTAATGTGGCAGCTCTTGAGCCACGGCCGCAGCAGGTCGAAGCTGGCCTTCACCGATCCGTTGGCGACGTCGGTGGGATTGGAGTTCCAGCAGAGGCCCACGTTCTTATGATCGGTCGCGCGCATGATCGCGGCGGCCACGTCGGGGACTTGCGTCGGTCCGCCGTGTACCTCGAGCCAGATCTCGACCCCGTGGACATACCCGAACTCGCCAACTTCGCGCAGCCCCGCCGCGATGTTCCCAATGGTGGTCTCCTTCGGCACGCCGTTGGGCATCCCGTTGGGCCGCACCTTCACTCCCCACGCGCCGGTGTCGTGCGCCAGCAAGACGAACTGCTTGGCCAGGTCTACGTGCTTCTTGCGCTCGGCGGCGTCGGGCGATTGGAACTCGCACGTCGTGCCATAGCTCAGCAGCCGCACCTTGCTGTGCTCGAAGCGCGCCTTTACGCGCGCCCGCTCGGCTTCGGAGATGGACGGTTCCACACCGTGCTTGTGCCCGGTGCGAAGCTCCACCGCTTCGAACCCGGTGGCTTCGAGCGTCTTGATAACTGTTTCCAGATCCATGCCCTGGAGGACGTTGTAGGTGACGGCGCCGAGTTGCATGCGATCATTCTATCCTCACTCGCGACCCGGCGCGAATCTGTCCCCCTCCACCTTTTCCGCTATTCTAAAAAGTTGGAGCTATTGATTTGAGAATTGTCCTAGCATTCCGTTGCTTGTTCAACGTTCTGTTCCAGGGCTCGCTATCACCGGAAGTTCTGACGGCACTGAACCTGACGCGCCGGGAATCCGCGCCGTCCAAAGCCGCCGCTTCGAAAGCTGCGCCGGCGGCCCCCGCGGTGAAGACCTCGGATGGCGCACTGCAGATCCTGGGCATCCTCCAGCGCGATTCGCGGCTGGTGGACTTCCTCATGGAGGATATCGCTTCCTACTCCGACGACCAGGTCGGCGCCGCGGTCCGCGAGCTGCACGACCAGTGCCGCGATTCCATCGCCCGCTACGTCACGCTCCAGCCGGTGATCGATGGCGTCGAAGGCACTTTCGCCAAGGCGCCGTCGGCCGATCCCAACGTCGTCAAGTTCATCGGCAACGTTCCGGCCAAGCCGCCCTCCGGCGGAACCCTTCGCCACAAAGGGTGGCGCGCCGCCAAGATCGACCTGCCGGCTCTAGCGGCCAAGCAGGACGCCGCCATCATCGCCCCGGCCGAAATTGAAATTGAGTAAAACGTTGGAACCCAGATACGTCATAGGAATCGATCTAGGCACCACTAACTCCGCGCTTGCCTACGCGGAAGTGATACCGGATGCCGACCCGTTCGCACCCGCGAACGTACAGTTGCTCGCCATTCCGCAACTGGAAAACCCCGGCGAAGTGCGCGACGAAGGCCTGCTGCCTTCGTTCCTCTATCTGCCCGGGCCATCGGATTTTCCGGCCGGCACCATCGCGCTGCCGTGGGACGAAGACCGCAACTACGTGGCCGGACGCCTGGCACAGAAGCGCGGTGTCGAAAACGCCGGACGCCTGGTCTCGTCGGCGAAGTCGTGGCTCTCGCATTCGGGCGTGGACCGCACCGCTCCCCTGCTGCCGTTTCGCGCGCCGGAAGGCGTGGAGAAGATATCGCCGCTGGAGGCCAGCCGCCGCTACCTGGAACACCTGCGGCAGGCTTGGGACTCCAAGATGCCGAAAGCTCCGTTTACCGCGCAGCAGGTGCTGGTCACTGTGCCGGCATCCTTCGACGCGGTGGCTCGCGAGCTCACGCTCGAAGCCGCCAAGCAGGCGGGCTACCAGAACATCACCCTGCTCGAAGAGCCGCAGGCCGCGTTCTACGCGTGGATCGAGCGCCACTCCGACTGGCGCGAGCGCGTCCAATTGGGCGACCTGATCCTGGTCGTCGACATCGGCGGCGGCACCACCGATTTCACCCTGATCGCGGTGACCGAAGCGGACGGAGAGCTGTCGCTCAACCGCGTGGCGGTCGGCGAGCACATCCTCCTCGGCGGTGATAACATCGATCTCGCGCTCGCCGGAGTGGTGGCGCAGCGGCTCGCCGAGAAGGGCACGCGCATCGACAGCCGCCAGCACCAGGCGCTGTGGGCCAACTGCCGCGTGGCCAAAGAGAAGCTGCTCGATCCGGAGTCGAAGGCCAAAGAACTGGCCGTGACCATCCTGGGGAAAGGCACAGGCCTGGTCGGCGGCACCATCAAAGCCTCTCTCCTGCGCGCCGATATCGAGAAAGTCCTGGGCGAGGGCTTCCTGGCGCCGGTCGCGAGCAGCGAAATGCCGGCCCATCAACGGCGCGTCGGCTTGCAGGAGTTGGGACTGCCCTATGCGGCCGACGCCTCGATCACGCGGCACATGGCGCGCTTCCTGCGACAACAGGCGGCGACATCCGAGCAGGGCGTGCGCCGCGGCCCCAGCGGTCTGGCCTGTCCGACCCACGTGCTGTTCAACGGAGGCGTGCTGAACGCCGGGCTGGTGCGGGACCGTATTCTCAAGACGCTGAATTCCTGGCTGGCCGAGGAAGGCATGAAGGAGGTCAAGCCGCTCAGCGGCGAGGACCTGATGCACGCCGTCTCGCGCGGCGCCGCCTATTACGGACTGGCCCGGTACGGACGCGGCGTGCGCATTCGCGGTGGCGTGCCGCGCACGTACTATGTGGGTGTGGAGAGCGCGATGCCCTCGATCCCCGGCTTCCCCGCCCCGCTGAAGGCCCTCACCGTGGTGCCGTTCGGCATGGAGGAAGGCACCGAGCGCCGGATTCCCGGCCGTGAATTCGGCCTGATCGTGGGCCAGCCCGCGGAGTTCCGATTCTACACTTCCGCCACTCGCAAGAACGACCAGCCCGGCGACCTGATCGAAGATTTCGGCGACGAATTGCAGGAGCTTTCCCCCATGGAAGTGAGCTTCGGCTCCGGCGAGAGTTCCGCGGAGGTGGTGCCGGTTTCGTTTGAAACGGTGGTGACGGAAACCGGCACGCTGCAACTGTGGTGCGTGTCGCGCGACGGGCGGCGATGGAAGCTGGAGTTCAATGTGAGGGAGCGGGTGCAGGGATAGTGGTTCGCAGGGATATGGAAGCCGAATACGACTTCAGCAACGCCAAGCGTGGCAAATTCTACCGCCCCGGGGCGACGCTGCGTCTGCCTGTTTATCTGAATGAAAAGCTGCAGAGCTATCTCGCAGCCGCCGCTGAACGCAAGGGCATCTCATTGACCGACCTCGTCAATAACCTGCTGAGCAAAGAAATCGAGATCGTGGAGGGCCGTGAAGTAACATCCCCATGAAGATCGGCATCGACCTCGGCACCACCAATTCCGCCCTGGCTTACATCGACGAACGCGAGGCCGAAGATCGCGATTTCCCGCCGCTCCATATCTTCGAGACGCCGCAGCTCGTAGCCGCCGGCCGCACCGAACCGCGCCGCACGCTGCCTTCGTTCCTGTTCCTGGAGGATGGCCAGCCCGTCGGGCTCTACGCGCGCGAGCAGGGCGCGATTGTCCCCACGCGCCTGGTCCACTCGGCCAAATCCTGGCTCGCGAATCCCGACGTCGACCGCACCGCCAAGATCCTCCCTTGGGACTCGCAGGAGACCGGCCGCGTGCTCTCGCCGGTCGAAGTTTCCGCGCGCTTCATCGCCAAGTTCCGCGAAGAGTGGGACCGCGTGAAGGGCATCCCGCTGGCCGAGCAGGACATCGTCCTCACCGTGCCCGCGTCCTTCGACGAAGAGGCCCGCGAGCTCACCGTGATGGCCGCGCGCGACGCCGGCATCGAACGCCTCACGCTGCTCGAAGAGCCGGCCGCCGCGTTCTATTCCTGGATCGCGAACAATCTCGCGCAGTCGCGCAAGAGCCTCTTTGACGGCCAGATCGTGCTGGTCTGCGACGTGGGAGGCGGCACCAGCGATTTCAGCCTCATCCGCGTTTCGCGCGAGGGCGACCTGGTCAACTTCACGCGCACCGCGGTCGGCAAGCACCTGCTGCTGGGCGGCGACAATCTCGATCTCACGCTGGCCTGGCTGGTCGAAACCAAGCTGGGCGTGCCGCTGTCCATCCGCCAGCGCTCCGGCCTGCGCCGCCAGTGTTCAGCCGCCAAGGAGAGACTGCTCAACGATGCGAACCTCAAGAGCGTCGAGATCACCGTGCTCGGCTCGGGCTCGGCGCTCATCGGTAAGTCGCTCAAGAGCGAGATCCTGCGCGAAGAGGCGCTCGAGTTGGCGCTCGAAGGCTTCCTCCCGTACACCGCGCGCGGCGAAGCGCCCAAGGACGAAAAGCGCAGCCTTTTCCGCGAGCTCGGCCTGCCGTACGTCTCCGACCCCGCGGTCACGCGCCACCTCAACCAGTTTCTCGAACCCACTGGCCAGGCGCCTGACGCCATCCTGTTTAACGGCGGCTTCTTCATTCCCGAAATCCTCCGCGACCGGGTGGCCGACGTCGTGGGCAAGTGGTACGGCCGGCGTCCCGAGATCCTGGAGAACACCGACCTCGATCTGGCGGTGGCGCGCGGCGCAGCCTACTACTCCTATGTACGCACCACGGGCAGCGGCGTGTTGGTGCGCGGCGGACTTCCGCGAACCTATTACATCGCCATCGGCGAGCCGCGGGAGGGCAAGTTCCCCGCGGTCTGCCTGGTGCCGCGCGGCGCCGAAGAGGGCTCGGCGCTGGCGATCGATAACGACGCGATTCAACTCGTCGCCAATCGCCCGGTCTCGTTCCGCCTCTACAGCTCACTCACGCGCACGGACGACAAGCTGGGCGACGTGCTCGAGTTCCCGGCCACCGATCCCGGCCTGCACATGCACGCGCCGCTCCACGCCGTCATCCGCTTCGGCAAGAAGGCCGAGGAGCGGCTCATTCCGGTCAAAATGGGCGCCCGCCTCACCGAGATCGGCACGCTCGAAACGTGGTGTGAATCCAAGATCAGCGACAATCGCTGGAACCTGCAATTCGAGCTGCGCAAGCAGGCGGCGGCGCAGCCGGCGGAACGCAAGGCCGCGGCCGTGGTCGGCGAACAGGCGCTGAAGTCGTCGCTCGAGCTGATCGCGTCCGTATTTTCAGCGAGCGCGAAGTCGCCCATCACGCCCGAAGAGGTTCCCGCGAAGCTCGAACAGACCATGGGGCTCGGCAAGAACAGTTGGCCGCTCTCCGCTATCCGCCAGATGGCCGACGCGTTTCTGGCCGTCGCCGATGGCCGCAAGAAAAGCCCGGCATACGAGATGCGCTGGCTGAATCTCTGCGGCTTCTGCCTGCGCCCCGGATTCGGTTATCCCGGCGACGATTTCCGCATCGAACAGGCGCGCCGCATCTATTCGGGCGGCCTGACGCATAGCAACCAGGTGCAGTGCGAAATCGATTGGTGGATTTTCTGGGGCCGCGTGGCCGGCGGCCTCAACCGCAACCAGCAGACCGACATCTACCAGCGGCTCTCGGGCTTCCTGCTGCCGCGCGGCAACAAGAAGCCGCAACGCATCAATCCGGCGCTGCTGCGCGAAATGTGGCGCGCGGCGTCGAGCCTGGAATTGCTGCCCATCGGCACCAAGACGGAACTGGGCGAAGCTCTGGCTAAGCGCGTGAAGACCGGCGACTTCAAAGAGAGTGAGCTCTGGTGCCTCTCGCGCCTGGGCGCGCGCAAGCTGTTCTACGGGCCCATCAACCTGGTGGTTCCGCCGGCCACTGTGACTCGCTGGGTGGAGACGCTGCTGAAGGTGGCGGCTGCCGGCGACGCCCTCGCGGCCATGGCGCGACGCACCGAAGATCCCACGCGCGATCTGCCCGCGCCGACGCATGCGGCCGTCAACGCCAAGCTGAAGACGATGCCCCAGGGCGACCGCCTGCTCGCCGTGCTCGAAGGCGAAGAAGGGGACGATCGCACGCTGGGCCGGATCTTCGGCGAAGAGCTGCCTTCGGGACTGGTGAGACTGGTGATGGTGGAGTAGTGAGAATACCGACCCGATGGTAGAATGCGTCGAAGGGCTCTTTTGTGCTGGGGGTCTGGTCACCCTGCGCCCTTAAGGCCTCAAGCAGCACGTACCCCTCTCTTGGTCCCTCCTTCCGTCCCATATCGGAAATAATTGCGTCGAAACGCTTTTTTTCTAAAATCTCGCAGGTAGCGCCGCCACTCGCTGACTGGGCCGCCGCTGTGGCCCATGACACTGCTCCTATGATGAGCGACGGCTCTGCAAGGTAGACGATGACTGGCACTTGGACGAATATATCGGCTACGCGTGGAACTGACTCGGCCAACCGGTACGCGGAAGATCCCCGCTGAGTGGCCCCGGCAGTTGCGGCTGCGTCACTACCGGTCGAATAGCAGATACAGTCCGTCACGAACCGCCATGGCCCCTGTGATACATTTTTGGCGTCCCATGCGCCCCCGCCCGCCGATGTCACCACTGAATTCCCTCCGGCATGCTGGGATGCTACGCAGGGTCGTCGCTCCCGCAGCGGAATTCGCCTTCCTGCGGCAGGATCGGGAGGATGCTCCCCGGAAGGGCTCGTCGCTCTCGCGAAGGGCCTACCCTTTCGAGAAGCGATCGGCCGGCCAGCGACAGGTATTCCATCGCAGAGTCCTCCAGGCGGCCGGCGAGGGGCTCGGCGACCCAGGCGAGATGCTCACGGAGAAACGTCTGCCGGGCTTCCGCTGTCACGGCCGCGGATTCCGGGTCCTCCGCAGCGTGGGCGTACGCTTCTTTGAGGAGCAGGAAGGAGACGAAGCCCGCCTCGACCGAGATGTGATCGGCGGCTTCCGCGGTGGCCGGATGGTACGCGAACGCGTCGTAGTAAGCCTCGAGCTCCGACAGCAGATATCCGAATTGGACCGAGTCGCAGTAGCTCACTTCGCGGGGCGCTGCGGGTCCGCCGGGACCGAAGGCCGAGTGGTAGAGTCCTTCGCTCGCGAGCTCCAGCGCCTGCGCGGCGGCAGACGCCAGCACGGGGTCGGCGACGGCCGCCGCGAGATCGCGGACGTGCTCCCGCCATCTCTCATCGGGGCATTCCAGCAGCAGACCGAGGAGGCGCCACTCGGCCGCCTGGCGGATGAGTTGTTGGATCATTTGCCAGCCTCCCTGGCGACCAGCGGGATCCAGCCGCTGCGCATCTTGCGCGCGCCCACCTCCTGCTGCGAGCCGTCCCACACGGCGAAGGCAATCTGGGTTCGCGTCTTGGCGGTGAGTCCTTCGGGGTAGCGCCGCACCAGCACCACCGACCAGCCATCCTTGGTGCGAATGCCCCGGCCGCGCGAAGTGGTGGCCGCCGCGGGCGCGAGCGAACCGGGACCTTCGGCGATGAGATCCTCCACCGGAAACTCGCGCGGCCCCACGCGGCGATTGCCCAGCGCCGCGGCCGGAGCGTAGCGCAGCGCCATCTCCTTCTGCGCCGCGGAGCCCGCTTCCAGCGCCTGAGATTCGAAGGGATAGTGATCCGAGGTGGCATTCGGGTAGAGCGCCTGCAAAGAGTCCTTGCGGCCATTCACCGACGCCTGCCAGTCGGCGCGCCAGAAGGCGATCTCCACGGTGCGGCCGGCCTGTCCCATCTGGGGATCGGGCGCATCGGCTTCGAGCTTGCGAGGAAGTTGCACGGCGCACCCGTCGAGAAAGCGGCCCGTGCCCGGCAGGTCGTTGGGGGTGACGTCCACCCACTCCAGGCGGAAGCCGATCTCCGCGCCGTTGTTCAGCGACTGCACGCGGACCTCCGGCGTGGACGGCTTCATGAGCCGCGGATCGACGAGGTCCTGCGGGAGGAGCTTGGCGGCGTGAACGGGCAATCCGCTCCACGCCGCATCGGCGGGATCGAGCGGGATCTTCGCCGCCGGCATGCTCACGACCTCGAGCGAGTGCGGAGCCGGGCGGCTGCACCCGGCGGCAAACGCCGCGATGCAGGCGATCGCGGGGATGAAAGACTTCGGTACGCGCATCTGTGGGGCAGGTTGGTAACCTGCGGGCCGATTGCCAATCGGCCCACGTGACGGTTGACAACCGTCACGCAGCTTGCCAAGCTGCCCCACAACTGGAACAGTCATGTCCTGACAGACCCTTGGCTTTCGGTATCCAGCAAGAGGTGCGTTACTGAGCTGCGACCAAAGGGAGCGATGAAAAGGTTGTTTCATGACCAAGCCCTTACGGACAGTTCGTGCGTTGGATCTGGTAAAGCTTGTCGAACGCCGGGCGGATGTGGACCGGCTCGTTGAGCGGGACCTGCGTCAACGCGGCTCCTTTTTCGTCGAGACCGATGGCCGTGTCGCCCTGACGCTTCCAGCGCGGCATCGTCATTTCGCCCGACCCGAACAGACACAGCAGGCTGGAGAGGTCCTTGTCGTTGGGCGCATTGCGGTAGGTCTTGACGGCTTCGTCCACGCCGGGGCCGAACATCTGGCGGGTGAAAGGAGTGGGTACGTGGATCGGCGGGATGTAGTAGACGTTCGGTTCCAGGCCGAACTGGGGAAACAACGGGAGCGCAACCTTGCGGATGTGCACCAGGTAGTCGATGGGATTGTCGGGCCGCGCCTGCTCGGGCTTGGAAATGAAGCCGGCCATCCGGATCTTACCGATGCAGTTCACGAAGCACTGCGGCTGGAGCCCCTGCTCGATCTTGGGGAAGCAGGCGATGCACTTTTCGGAGGTCCCTGTGAGGGCGTTGTAGAACACCTTCTTATAAGGACAGCCGCGCACGCACTCCTGGTATCCGCGGCAGCGGCCCTGGTCCACCAGCACGATGCCGTCTTCGGGACGCTTGTAAATGGAGCCGCGCGGGCACGAAGCCAGGCAGCCCGGATAGGTGCAGTGATTGCAGATGCGGGCGAGGTAGAAGAACCAGTTCATGTGCGGCAGCGACATGCTCGCCCCGTGATCCACCTGGCCCGTGCAATCGTCCTCGCCGACATTGGGATTGGCGTAGTCCTGCGACTCCGGCCGCCAGCCGAGCACCCGCTCGCCGGCGGGCGCGGATTCGAAGATGGTCTGGCCGGCGTACTGGTTGCCGTGCCAGTCGCCGCCGTTGAGCATCTCGAGCAGCTTGAGGTCCCAGGCCAGCGGGTAGCAGCCGTACGGCTTGGATTCCACGTTGTTCCACAGCATGTACTCCTGGCCGCGGCCCGAGGTCCACGTGGTCTTGCAGGCCAGTGCGCAGGTCTGGCACGCGATGCACTTGTTGATATCGAAAACCGCGGCGAACTGCTTCTGCGGGCGGCTCTCCGGATACCAGTAGGACATCTCGCGGCGGATCTGCCAGTTGTATACGCGTGCCATGTGCTATGCCTCCTTCTTACCGAAGAACTTGCCGGCCAGATACCGCTTCATGGCGTCCGATTCGTTGGTGGGCCGGATGCCCAGCTCGACCGGCCGCCAGACACCCTTGCCGCCGATGCCCCCGGCCTCGGCCCTGGTGATCTTGACGACCGCCTCCCGCGGCGCGCCGGTGGGACAGTGTACGTCCGAGAGGAAGCCTTTGCCGATGCCCTGCCCGAAGAGTCCCTTGCGCACCAGCGAGTCGGTCATCAAGGTGGGCTTGAGCCAGCCGCGCGTGGCGGACTGGTGCGAGCCGGAGCGGAACATCGCCTGGTAGCCGGTGCGCGGATTCTTGGCCAGGCCGTCCTCGCGCTCCTTCTGTCCCTGCATCGACCCCGGCGTCGCGCCGTACATGTTGAACCACATGCGGGTGACGCCGCGCGGCGTGCCGGGGTAGTAGCGGGCGCGGGCAATCAGGCGGGCGAATTCGTAATCGCGCGGGTTTTTCTGCCAGCCGCGGAAGGGACGGTCGGAAGGGTCGGAATCGATCCACACGTAGTCGCCGTCCTCGACGCCGAGCTCGCGGGCGTCGGCGGGGTTGATATCCACGTAGCCTTCGGTGACGAAAGGCATACGCTTGTCGTGGCGGAACATGTCGCCGAAGGGGCCGAACAGCACGGCGTTGACATCCGTATCGATGGGGGTGGTGTGCGCGCCGTGGCGGTACTTGGGAGTGTGGAAGACGAATTTGTATCCGTCCTTGGCCAGCGGGTGCGCGGTCTTGCGGCACTCTTCCCAACTGAGAACTACGTTGCGGCCGCAGCGCGTATCGCAGGAGAGGTCGTCGCGTTTGACCCCGTAGGATTCGGGGCTGTCGGGCCGCAGGGCTTCGTGCTTGGGAGAAATGATGACGTTGGGCTCGTAGAACGTGGAGTCCACGGGCTCGCGGTGTACCGGCAGGTTCTCACCGGCGGCGATGAACTCGTCTTCCTCGCGGTAGAACTCCAGGCGGCCGCTCTTGGTGTACCAGGGCTGGGAGTCGGTGGTTTGCTCGTAGCCAACGACCTTGGGCGAGGTGCGGCTTTGCAGGATCGCGGGAACGCCCTCCTTCGCCTTGGCCTCGAGATCCGCGATGCGGAAGCCTTTGGTGTTGGTGGAGGCATCCAGGATGCGCTGGAGGTAGACGTCGGTGCGGCCGTCGCGGACGAACTTCCAGTAGTCCACGAAGCGCCGGTCGCCGGTGAGCTCGGCGAGCTTGGCGCAGACCAGCGCCTGCACCTCGATATCGCCGATGGTATTGAACGCGCGTTTGAGGGGCGTGCGCGGGAAGACGTTGAGGAAGGGGTTGGTCACCGAAGCCGTCATGTCGGGGTGCTTCAATTCGGCCCAGGCGTCCACCCCGAACACCACGTCGGCCCATTCGCACGAGGTGGACCACCACCACTCGTTGACCGCGATCATCTCGATGCGCGGCAGCATGTTGACCACGGTGTTGTAGTGCCACTTGACGTTCCCCAGGATGGAATTCGCGTTGGCGAACCACAGCGACTTGGTGGGCGTGGGGATGTGGGTGGCGCCGGTGAGCAGCTTGTGGCCCACGCGCAGCGGATGGTCCTCGTGGTTGTAGTAGTGCGCCGATTCGGCCTTCCAGTATTGCCGGGGCCGCGCGGGCTTGGCGGGATCGAGCTCGATATCGAAAGGATTCTCGTTGATGTATTGCGCCGCGCCGTTGAACAGCGAGACCCGGTAGTTGCCCGCATAGGACCCGATGTTGCCGCCGATCTTGCCGATATTGGCGGTGAGCGCGGCCAGCAGGAAGAGGTCGCGGTCCTTGTTGTCGTTGTTGAAGAATTGGTTGGGCCCCATCCCGATGGCGAAGAGCGTGGTCCCCGGCGAGGCGGCCAGCGAGCGCGCCAGCGACTCCACCGCGGCGGCGGGCGCCCACGTCAGATCTTCGGTGGTCTGGGGCGTGAAATGCGCGGCGTATTCCTGGACCAGGTCGAAAACGGGACGGCAGCGAACCTTCTGGCCGTTGGCCAGCGTGACTTCGACCGAGCTTTCGAGCCTGGGCTCGGCGACGTCGGAGTTCTTGCCGACCATGTCGCGCGTCACCTTGCGCGGCGCGTTGGCCCTAACGTCCCACCAGCAGTAGTCGCCCCACTCCTGGCGCAATTTCTCCGGGATGATCTGGCCGGTGTGGGTGAGGGGCGGCGGTTCTTTCTCATTGGCGCCGAGCACGCGCGATCTCTTCAACTCGGCCGCGGCGCCGCCGAAGACATCCTGCGCGCGCAGGTACTTCAGAGTGTCCATGCGGACCAGGATGGGCAGATCGGTGAACTGCCGGACGTACGCGGCGTCGTACAGCTTGTCGCGGAGGATCACGTGGGCCAGGCCGAGCGCCAGGGCCGGCGTGGTTCCGGGCCGCACCACGATGACCTCATCGCCCTTGGATGCGGTAGCGGAGTACTCGCAGGCGATCACCACCACTCGGGTTCCCTTGAGCCGCGCTTCGGTGAGCCAGTGAGCGTCGGGCATCTTGGTGGTGATCCAGTTCATGCCCCAGACGATCACGGTCTTGCACTGTTCCACCGCCGAGAGATCGAACTCCACGGTCTGCTGGCCGGTGACCATGGGATGTCCGGGCGGCAGGTCGGTGTGCCAGGAGTAGTTGTCGAAGCCCTTGCCGCCGACCGCCTGGTCGGGACCTACGTTGCGAATCTTGGCGTCGAGGAGCGCCATGGAGTTGGCGACCCGGTACATGCCGAAGACGCGGGTCATGCCGAGCAGCGGCATGCCGCCGCGGAACTTCAGCACCTGCGTGCCGACGCCGCCGGTGGCTTCGATGGTCGCGGGGTCGTAATGCTGGTCTTTCAGATACTGCTTGCCCTTGTCGCCGGTGTAAGCCTCGGCGATGTTCTTGAGAACCGACGCGACGATCTTCGCGGCGTCATCGTGGGACACGCGGACCCATTGATCGCGGGCGCGCTGGAAATATTTCTCGTTGTTGGGCTTGCCGTCGGAGCCGCGCGGAAAACCATCCTCGACCCACTTCTTGAATCCGGCGCGCACCATGCAGCCGTTCACCCGGCGGTCGCCGTAGAAGCGGCGGGTGAGCGCCAGGCCCTTCTGGCACACGCGCGGATCCCAGCGATGGCTGGTGCGATTGCCGCTGAGGTCGGCCGCCTCGCCATAGCGCATCGTAGGCCCGATGCGCGTGACCACGCCCTGACGTACGTAGGCTTTGAGCAGGCAGTTGTGGGTGTCGTTGGGCGCGCAGGTGAAGGTGAAGGTGGAGTCGTACTTCCACAGGTCGCGGTAAGTGCGCTCCCAGCCGCGATCGGGATAGGTGGCCAGCGGATTGGCAATCGCTTCCAGCCCCCACGCGTCTTTGGAGGCGCCGATCAGCGCGCCGAAGCCGGCGGCGCTGACCAGGCCGAAAAATTCGCGGCGTCCGAGGTCCTTCTTTGAGTTCATCGTTTACTCCCGGCCCATGCGCGAACATAGGCCGCTATGGCTTGAGGCTCGCGGAATTGAGTGACGGATTTCGCCAATGCGGGATGGTGGCGCAGGCTTCAGCCTGCTGGGTCGAGACTCGTCTCGACCTTTGTTCGGCGATCGGCGGCAGCGGACGTCGGCGCGGGTTCGGCCCACGCCCGAACACATGCGGCAATCGCTTCCATCTCGCCGCGCCCATGCGTGGCCGAGGGTGTGCATGCCGCAGAGTCCGTAGTTGGTGGCGGTGAAGCTCATCGTTTACTCCCGGCCCATGCGCGAACGTAGGCCGCTATCGCTTCGATCTCTCCACGGCTGTAAGTGGGGTGCGCGGCCGACGGAGTGCCGAAGGCCGGCATGGCCGTGCCGCGGCGGCCGTTGGCGATGGTCTCCACCAGGTAGGTGTCGGTGGCGTTGGCCAGCAGAACCGGATTGTTGAGCGCGGGCCCCTCGCCGCCTTCGCCCTTCTGGCCGTGGCAGCCGGAGCAGGAGGCGGCGAACAACTGCCGTCCCAGCGCGGCGCCGGTCTGAACCCCCCGCCCCAACCCGGCGTCGGCCTGAACCCCCTGCGGCGGTGCGGAGTCGGCCTGAACCCCCCGCCCCGGCGCGGCGTCGGCCTGACCCCCCCGCGGCGGTGCGGAGTCGGCCTGAACCACGCGCCCCAGGGCGGCGCCGGCCTGAACCCCACGCGGCGGTGCAGCGCCGGCCTGAAGCCCCCGTCCCGGCGCGGCGCCGGACTGAAGCCAGCGCGGCGGCAGGGGGTCCGCCTTCGGAGACACCCCACTCAGCGAACGCAGGTGCTGGACTACCTTGGCGATTTCTTCCGGCCGCAGACCGCCGGTGAGCTCGCCCCACGCCGGCATGCGGCGTCCCGGGCGGCCGTGCGTGATCGTCTGGGTGAGAAAGTCGTCGCTCACGCGCGATTGGAAATCGGGGTTGGCGATCGCCGGAAATCGGGCCATTCCGGGGGAGCGCCGGCCCATTCCGTCGGGACCGTGACAGCCTGCACAGAATGCGCCGAAGATGGTCGCGCCGTCGGCGGCGAACTCGCGCTCGCCGAAGCGCACGGCGCGCACGCGGTCCTTGGGCGTGTAGGTAGCGGGCATGTCGCGGCGGCGCAGCGAGAGGACGTACATGGTGAGCAGGTCGATGTCGCTTTCCGAGAGGCCCAGGATCGGCATCTGCGATCCGGCCACGAGCGCCCCGGGCGAGCGGAAGTGCTCGCCTAGCCAGTTCGCGAGCGCGGGTTGACGTCCCCTCTCCACGGCTGCGCCGGGGACCCAGGTGAAGTCGATCTGGCCGGGGTCCTTTTCGCCGGCGCGCGACAGATCGAGACCTTCCTCGCCGCCCACTCCGCTCACCTTGTGACAGCCCAGGCAGCCCGCGGAATGAAAGACGCTTTTCGCCTCGACCAGCCGGGAAGCGCCGGATCTAGTCGCCAGATAGAGCGCCAGCAGCGAGCGGTCGTTTTCGGTGATCGACGCGAAAGTCTTCCAGGGACCTTCAGCGGCCTTCGCGGCTTTGTCGAGGTGCTTCGGGTACCATTCGCGGTCGTAGCCCACAAGGCCGGAGCGCGAGAGGTCGGGTCCTTCCATGCCGGCGCCACCGGGCCGGATGGTTCCGCCGCGGCCCTCCACGCGATGGCAGGTGAGACAGTCGAGCCGCTCGAAGGCCAGACCCGCCTGGAGCATCTGTTCCTTCTCCGGCACGCCGAGCGCCGAGTGGCAGGCGCCGCAGCCGGCGTAGCTGTAGCGCGCGGGCAGCATCGGCTGGGGCCAGAATTCCACCTCGCCGTGCGCATCGGCCTTGTCGGTGGCGGCGCCTTGGCCGCCGTGGCATACCGTGCAGCCGTAGTCGGCGGGGTCGTGGACCACCGGCTTGTGCGGCGCCAGCAGTTTGGATCCGCCGACGCTCTGCTCGCCGGGGCCCATGGCGACGTGACAGGAGACGCAGCGGTCGTTGGACTGCAGCGCCGGATTGACGATCTGGCGAAGCTGCACCGGGATCGCGCCTTCGTCCGTCCTGCCGGCGGCCTGCACCTGCCGCCATTCGCGGCGGAAACTCTCCTGCCACGCTGCTGCCATCAGCAGCACCAGGACTCCGAGGCTCGAGATCAACAAGAGGTACTTGTTCTTCATGGCGTCAATGCCTCGGCCACTCCGAGGGCGACCAGTAGAACGCCCAGTTCGGCCCGCGGAAATACGTTCCGATGACGGTCAGGACGAGGAAGCCGCACAGGAAGCACGTGAACAGCCCGAGCGCGCCGGCGCGCGTCGATTGATAGCGCTTGACCAGGTAGACCGAGTACAGGCCGTAGACCAGGGTCAACAGCGTACCCGGATTCAGCGCCGTCACGAGGAGCTGCGGCGCCTTGAGCCACCATTCGCGAATCCAGCCGAAGCGGATGACGAAGCTCTCGATCCCGAGCGCTGCGCCGAAGCCGATGGCCAGCGACCGTTTCACCAGCGGCCAACCGCCCGGTCCGCCGAACCATTCGCCCGTGCCCCTGGTTTCGCGGTCCAGGTAGGGAATGAGAGCCAGCCCGAGCAGCACGATGGCCGGGACGCCCACGCCGCCCATGAACGCGGAGAACGAGACGAGCTCCTGAAGGCCGAGGAAATACCACGGCGCCTTCGCCGGGTTCTCCGGCACCGCGGGATTGGCCAGTTCTTTCAGGGGCGCGTCCGAGACCAGCGAGAGCGCCAGGCACACGAACAGCGTGAGCATCAGCACGCCCATCTCAGCGTAGAACAGGTGCGGCATGGAAGGCACGGTATTCTCGGGGCCGCGTCCCACCGCCGCGGTGCGGCCGCGCACGATGGCGGCAAGTTGGTAAGTCTTCTCGGGGGCCTGCGTGAACACCGGGTAGGTATCGCCCGGAGGAGGGCCCAATCGCTGGTCGGCGTCCGCCGGGCGGGCCAGTCCGCCATCTTTGCGGACGCGCCAGAAGTGTACCGACATCAGCGCGATCAATGCCAGCGGGAGGATCATGACGTGCAGCAGGAAGAAGCGGATGAGCGCCTCAGCGCCGACCGTGTCCGAGCCGAGCAGCAGCAGGCGCTGGAAGCCGCCCGGATCGAAGTAAGCCGTCAGGCCGATGGCGTCGGTGACCTCGCGCGGCGATTGCGCGATGTTGGCGCCGATGGTGATGGCCCAGTAGGCCAGTTGATCCCAGGGCAACAAGTAGCCGGTGAAGGAGAGGCCGAGCGTGGTGACCAGCAGCCCCATTCCCATCAACCAGTTGAACTCGCGCGGCCGGCGGTACGCCGCCGTGTAGAAGGCCCGCGCCATGTGCAGGATCACGGTCACCACCATCACGTTCGCGGCCCAGCGGTGAATGTTGCGGATGAAGCGGCCGGTGGGCACCACGAAATGGATGTCCTTGATGGATTGGTAGGCGGCCTCCGGGTAGGGCTTGTAGTAGAACATCAGCAGGATGCCGGTGACCAGCGTGATCAGAAAC
>JBGPKH010000002.1:0-44243 GCA_041485845.1 Bryobacteraceae bacterium | reverse complement strand
TTGAAACACCCAGAAACTGCGGTCTGCCCGGGGGGCCGTTCGAGTTAAATGTCTATTTTTTCAATAGGATGGGGTGCCTTGCAAATCGTGGGCCGCAGGGGCCTGTCACAGACGCCTGCCTCTATCTTGTAAACTCCCGCTAGAACTTGAACTCCGCGTGCACCACTTCGTCGTCGAGCGAATGCTTCAGGGAGAAGCCGAGCTTCTCGCATATGCGCATGACGTCGCGGTTGTCGGGGAGAATGTCGGCCTGCAACCGGGTGAGCTTTTCGTCGGCGCCGACAATCAGCAAACGCGCGAGCAGTTCCTTGCCGAGTCCGCGGTTCTGCCACTTATCGCTGATCAGGGCGGCGACCTCCGCTTCGTTGGCGCCGTGAATCTTCATCAACCGGCCTACGCCCAAAATCTCGGATTCGCCGGTCTCGGGATTGCGGCGTACGGCGATCAGCGCCATTTCGCGATCGTAATCGATGAAGCAGATACGGGTCAGGCGCTCGTGCGTGGTGCGCTGCTCCAGATTCATGAGGTGGAAGTAGCGCAGGTAGACGCTGCGCTCGGAGAGCGTCTCGTGGAACCGCACCATGGCCGGCTCGTCCTCGGGGCGGATCGGCCGGATGGTGACAGGCGTGCCATCCTTCATGGTCCACTGCGCCACGTAGCGGGTGGGGTAAGCGCGGATCGCCGTTTTCGGAATCTGCTCGTAGCGCACGTCCGGGTCGTGCACCACGACACGCGCGTCGAGGGCGATCAATCCGTCGGGCGACGCCAGCAGCGGGTTGATGTCGATTTCCTTGATCCATCGCTGCCCGGCCACCAGCGCGCTGAAGCGCACCAGCAGCACTTCGAGAGCCGCCAGGTCCACGGGCCTGCGTCCGCGAACCCCCTTCAGCGCCTTGTAGATCTTGGTCTGCTCCATCATGCGGCGGGCGAGCGTGGTGTTCAGCGGGGGCAGAGCGAGCGACCGGTCCTTGAACACCTCGACCAACTGGCCGCCGGTGCCGAACAGCAGCACGGGTCCGAACTGCGGATCGAGGCTGGACCCGACGATCAGCTCGTAGGCATCCTTGAGCTTGATCATGGGCTGCACAGTCACGCCCTGGAAATGCTGCGCGCCGGCCTTCTGGGTGACGGACGTCTGGATCGCCGCGAACGCGCGCGTAACGGCTTCGGCGCTGCCCAGGTTCAATTGCACGCCGCCCACGTCGGTTTTGTGGGTGATGGTTGCGGAGTACAGCTTGAGCACCACCGGGTAGCCGATCTCTTCCGCCGCCTTCACCGCGGCCTCCGCGCTGGTGGCGACGACGGTCCGGGCGGTCGGAATGCCGTAGGCGCTGAGCACCTGTTTCGACTCGAACTCGGTCAGAATGGTGCGCCCTTCGCCGCGGGCTCTCTGCACGATCTGGTCGACCAGCTTGCGATCCGGCGTCCACTCGGCCGAATCCTCGGGCATGGAGGGCGTTTCGTACAGACCCTTGAGGTTGTAGCTGTAGCGCCACATGTAGTTGAAGGCGCGCGCGGCGGTATCCGGGTACGGGAATGTGGGAATGTTGGCGCGGTTCAAGATCTCCTCGCCCGCCGCCACGTCCACGCCGCCCATCCAGCTTGCCAGCACCGGCTTGCCTTCCTGCTTGGCGTGGGGTTTCAACTGTTCGGCGATCTGGGTGGGATCGGTCATGGCCTGCGGCGTGAGGATCACCAGCATGCCGTCGCTGTTGGGATCCTTGGCCGCGATTTCGAGGGCCTTGGCATAACGTTCGGGGGACGCGTCGCCAATTATATCTACGGGGTTGTTGTGGCTCCACGTCGGCGGAAGCACGGCGTTGTAGGCTTCCATGGTTTCGGGCGTGAGATCGGCCAGTTCGCCGCCGCCCATAATCAGTGCATCGGTGGCCAGGACGCCGGGACCTCCGGCGTTGGTGACGATGGTGAGGCGCGGCCCTTTGGGACTGGGCTGCTTGGAAAGGACTTCGGCCATGTAAAAGAGGTCGGCGATGTTGTTGACGCGCAGCACGCCGCTGCGCCGGAATGCGGCTTCGAGAACCTCGTCGCTGCCGGTGAGGGAGCCGGTGTGCGAAGCCGCCGCTTTGGCCGCGGCCGCGGTCCGCCCGGGTTTGATCACGATGATGGGCTTGTTGAGCGCCACTTCGCGCGCGGCCGAAAGGAAGGCGCGCGCGTTGCCGATCGATTCCATATAGATGACGATCGACCGCGTTTTGGGGTCGTTGCCCAGGTGATAGATAAGGTCGCCCCAGCCCACGTCTACCATGGAGCCGACCGAGACGAACGCGCTGAAGCCCACCATTTCCTTGAGGCTCCAGTCGAGGACGGCGGTACACAGCGCTCCGCTCTGGCTGATGAAGCCTACGGACCCGGGCCGCGCGATGGTGGTGGCGAAGGTGGCGTTCATACCGGTGAGGGGCGCCATGACACCCAGGCAGTTCGGACCGATCACGCGAATGTGGGCGGCCTGCGCCTCTGCCAGCAGTTGCTGTTCGAGCGCGGCGCCCTCCGGCCCGACCTCCTTGAAGCCGGCCGAGATCACGATGGCGCCGCGGACGCCGTTCTCGCCGCACTCCCGAATGATGCCGGGGATGGTCGGCGGCGGGGTCACGATCACGGCCAGATCCACGTCTTCCGGGATGTCCGAGACGGACTTGTAGGCCTTGACGCCCAACACGCTGGGCCGCTGGGGGTTGACCGGATAGACCGTGCCGCCGAACGGGCTGGTCACGAGATTCCAGAGGAGCGTGCGTCCCACGGTGCCCGGCTTTTCGGTGGCGCCGATGACGGCGACGGTCTTGGGGGAAAAGAACACGTCCAGAGGCTGGTTCCTCGGCGGGCGCATTTTCTTGCGGGAGGGTTTAGTTACTTGCATGTTTTTCGGTATCCGTTTGGGGCCCGAATGCGGCCGCATTGAGGGCATCCAGCACGTCCTGGATGGCGAGCCCGTTCTTGCGTGCTACGGTTTCGATGTCGCAGTCGTCGCAGACCGGCCGAAAGTGTAACTGCTCAAAGATTTCCACAGTTTCGGGGTGTTTTTGTTTCACATCCCGGATGATCGTGTCACGGCGGATCAACTGATCGAATCGAAACATCGGCTTACGCCTCCGAGCAATAGTCCAGTGCATCCGGTCTACCAAAGCGTCCTCCTTTTGTTATCAGCAGGTTGGACCTGAAGGGAGGGCCCGAACTGGGTGATATGCCCCAATGCCTTGCAGGCACGTTCCGGCCCTGCCCGCTTGCGTCCTCCTCGGGGCGACTCTCTTCGCAGCGGCACTGTACGTGTTCTTGCATGTTCTGGGACTGAAGTAGGATCCGTATTCGGCTGGCGCTTGAGCAGGAGCAGCGGCGCCGCCCTCGTGATATTATGAAAGTTCCACATCATCTTGAGGTTTTCGTGGCTAGAATCACCCGCAAAGAGCTAAAGTCCGACAAGTTCGCCCTGGAAGTCGAACACACAGTTACCTTCTTCGAAGAGCACCAGAAGGAGTTGGTCCGCTATGGTGGCATCGCGGTTGGGGTCATCCTCCTGATCGTCGGCTACTCGATCTACTCGCGACACCAGCATGCCTTGCGCGAAGAAGCGCTGGCCCGCGCCATCCAGGTGCAGGAGGCCCCCGTGGGGCCGGCCACGCCCGGCCAGAATCTCAATTTTCCCACGCAGGACGTTAAGGACCAGGTGGCCCTGAAGACATTCGAAGAGTTAAGGAGCAAGTATCCCGGCTCGGACGAGGGCGAGATCGCCGAATACTACCTGGGCTGCATCCAAGCGGACCAGGGCAAACTGGCCGAGGCCGAAAAGAGATTCAAAGAGGTCGCCGACCGGGGCAGCAAGGACTACGCCTCGTTGGCGAAGCTCTCACTGGCCCAGATCTACTTCGCCGATGGCCGCGCCGATCGGGGGGAAAGCACGCTTCGCGACTTGATGGCCCACCCCACGATCTACGTCTCGAAGGACCAGGCGACCATCACGCTGGCGCGCGCCCTGTTGTCGAAAAAGCCGGCCGAGGCACGCAAGCTGCTCGATCCGCTGCGTAACCAGCAAGGTCCCGTCGGACAGCTCGCACTGCAGATGTACGGCGAACTGCCCCCGGGCTGACCGGCCGCGTCGGTTATGCTGGCGCGCCTGCGGTTTCCGGTGGAGCGTAGTCGGGGGCGGTCGTACCCCGAGCCGGACCATCCGTACCGCAATGCCTTCCAACGCGACCGCGACCGCGTGGTGCACTCGCGGGCCTTTCGGCGGCTGGAAGCGAAAACCCAGGTCTTCGCCCCAGGACTCTCCGACCACTTTCGCAACCGTCTCACCCACACCATCGAGGTGGCCCAGATTGCCCGCACTCTGGCCGCCGTGCTGGAACTCGACGAGGGGCTCACCGAGGCGTTGGCCCTGGCCCACGACATTGGGCATCCGCCGTTTGCGCATGCCGGTGAGGAAGAGCTGAACCGCCAGATGGAGCGCTTTGGCGAGCGCTTCGAGCACAATTTGCACGCCCTGCGAATCGTCGAAAGCTTCGAGCAGCGATACGCCCGTTTTCCCGGGCTCAACCTCACTTTTGAGGTGCGCGAAGGCATCGTCAAGCATTCCCGCGACTTTGGCCCGGGCGAGCACCCCGAAGTCGAGGCGTTCCTCCCCGGCCTCAGGCCTCCCTTGGAAGCCCAGTTGATCGATCTGGCCGACGAAGTCGCCTACAATACCGCGGATCTGGATGACGCTTTTTCGGCCGGATTGATCGCCGGCGATGACGTAGCCGCATGCGTCCCGCAGTACCGCGCGATTCATGAGGCCGTCGAAATCCAGTTCCCCGGCGCCACCGGCCGGGAACGATTCCACGAGGGCCTCCGCCAGTTGGTCGACGCGCTGGTCTCCGGCCTGATCGCGGGCACCGCCGCCCGCGCTCTCGCCGCAGGCGTCGGCCACGCCGATGAGGTGCGCGCCTTTCCCGGCCGCCTGGCGGCGTTCACTGCGGAAGCCGCGGAGACCAGCCAGGCGCTCAAACGTTTTCTGTATCAGAACGTGTATTCCTCGAAGGCGTTAGGTGACGACCGCAATCGGTTGATGGCCATGATCGGGGAACTCTTCCGCTTCTTCCTCGACCATCCGGACCGCCTCCCGCCGCAATACGGCGAACAGGCGCTGGCCGAGCCGGCCCATCGGGTGGTGTGCGATTACATCGCGGGCATGACCGACGTCTTCCTCCGACGCACGTATGAGCATATGATCGGGCCGTCTACAGAGCCGCGACCGTAAGAGGCTGTGAAGAAAAGCAAACTCAGCGACAAATGAACACGAATGAGCACAAATGACCCGATTGGCTTTCTTGTTCGTGTTTATTTGTGTTCATTTGTGGCTCATAATTCTTCGCGGCTCCTGAGTGAACGGCCGCCGGGAACCGGTTTCCCCAGATCGGTCCGTGTGCCGCCAGCTTCTATACTGAAGGGATGGCCTGCGCGATTTGCGACATGCGGCGTCCCAAGCGTTTCTGCCCGGGAATCAACGCGGATATCTGCACTCAGTGTTGCGGCACGGAGCGTGAAGTTTCGGTGACCTGCCCTCTCGAATGCGAGTTTCTTCGGGAAGCGCGCCGGCACGACAAGCCGGTAGCTTGGGACCCGGCGCATCTCCCCAACCGGGATATTCGCGTCCCCGAGAAGTTCCTGCGCGAGAACGAGCATCTGCTGGTCTTCCTGGGGCGAACCCTGGTCCGGGCATCGTCCGCCATTCCCGGAACGGTGGATCTCGACGTGCGCGAGGCCCTCGACGCGCTGATCCGCACCTATCGCACCCTGGAGAGCGGCGTGTACTACGACACCATCCCGCAGGGCTTGCCGGCGGCGGACGTCTATCGCATCCTGCAGCAGGAAATAGCGGAGTTCCGCCGGGCGGAACAACAGCACTTCGGAACGTCCCACACGCGGGATGCCGATGTCCTGGGGCTGCTGGTGTTTTTGCAAAGGGTCGAGCTGAGCAGGACCAACGGCCGGACCCGCGGACGCGCGTTCCTGGGCGTTCTCCAGGAGTATTACTGCGGTGGGACTGAATCCGGGCCTTCCGTGCCATCCTCGTTGATCCTCCCCTGACCCACCGTCCGCCGGATCTGTTCGACCTGGCACGCCCGCTTCTTTCCGGTGCTCACCACCTGGGCGGTGAACTTGTGCGTCCCGTTGACCAGCATCTCGATGGATTTTTCCACTGGGTAATCGAACGTGAGCAGGTGGCCTTCACGCAACCTCAGGAGGTCGCGGATACTGAGCGTAGGCCCCTCCAGACGTCCCTCGATGGTCAGCAGTCCCTCGCGCAGAAACCGGAGTATGCGTGTCTGTTCGTCCGCGCTGGCGTGCGTTTTGCGCACGGACCACTGCTGGTCGAACTTCTGCCGCATCATCTTGATGACGATCGACGGCATGGCGATGTTCATCATCCCTACGGTATCGCCGATGCGGATCTCGATGCCGATCGAGACCACCGCTTCGTTGGGCGCCAGGATGTGAAGTAGTTGCGGCTCGGTTTCCATGGATTCGATCGCGAAATCGACCGTAGTGACACCCTTCCATGCTTCCCTGAGGTCATTGAGAATGATGCGGAACAGCCCGTCCAGCAGCTTTTGTTCAATCTCCGTGACGTCGCGCTGGATCGCCGCGGAGGACTTCCCCGTGCCCCCCAGCAGCATCTCCAGAATGGGAAAGACCAGGGAGGGGTTCAATTCCATGACACCGTTGCCGTCGTAGGGGCTCAGCCCCAGCGAGACCAGGCAGGTGGGCGAAGGCAAGCCATCCAGGAATTCCGAGTAGGAGAGTTGTTCGACGCTCACCAGGTTGACGGTCAGATAACTCCGGAGATAGGCCGACAGACTCGACACCAGGTTGCGCACGAAGGTGTCGTGAAGCAGGTGGATCGCGCGAACCTGCGACTTGGGTATACGGTCCGGGCGGCGGAAGTCGAACTTGACCGCGGGCGTTTCGCGTTTCCGGTCCTGCATGGTCTGAAAGACCGCGTCGATTTCCTGTTGCGAAAGCTGACGGCTCAAATCTCTGGCTCCTGGACATCCTATCGACATGCTCGCGGAAAACTTTAGTCCCACCAGCCACTCGTTGGTCCTCAGCCGCGGCGGAGCGGGCTCCCTGCCGGCCGGCCAACCGCACAGCGGCACGCGACTTTCCCGAATTCCAATATTCCACCCTAATGAAAACCGCGATTCGTTCCGATGAATAACAGTGTAAGGAGTCGCATGGAGTCCGACGTATTAGTGGTGGACGATTCAGCCGCCATTCGGAAGATCCTACAACGGGTCCTCCGGCAGACCGGCATGGCAATCCGGACGATTCATGAAGCCGGAGACGGTCAGGAAGCGTTGGAATTGCTGAAGTCCCAGTCCGTCGATCTGGTACTGACGGACATAAACATGCCGAAGATGGACGGCCTCCAGCTCTTGGCCACCATCAAGGCGTCGGCCCAGTGGCACAACATCCCGGTGATCATAGTCACCACGGAGGGCGGCGAAACCAAGGTCGGCGAGGCGGTCAGGCTGGGAGCCGCCGGGTACGTCCGCAAGCCTTTCACCGCCGATCAGATTAAGGAGAAGCTGGCGGGGATCCTCGAGCTGCCCAAATGAACATACAAAACCTGATTGTGGAGGGCATTCGCCAGTCCGCGGCGAAGGTCTTCTCGACCATGCTTGGCGTGGAGTTGAGCCCGGGAGAACAGTCGATTGAACGCGGTATGCCTGAATTGAACGATGGCATCGTGTCCTTCATTGGTCTGGCAGGCGCATGGGCCGGGACCGGGAGCGTGATCTGCTCCCCAACCTTGGCCTGCCGAATCTGTTCCTTGATGCTGATGACCGACACCCCATCCGTCGATGCGGACGTACTGGATGCCGTTGCCGAGTTGACCAACATGATCGCCGGCAGCGTCAAGAACGACCTGGAGCCGCACGTCGGCCCCCTCGGTTTGAGCATTCCAACCGTGGTCTTCGGGAGGAACTTCATGACCAGAAGTGCCGGCTCGGCCGATTGGACCGTAGTACGGTTCCCTTGGGAAGGCGACATCCTGACCGTGAAGCTGTTCCTGGCGCCCAGTGAAAGAGTGCCGCACGCGGTGGCGCACCTGATGGGTCAAACCTGTCCGATCAATGTCTGAAACCTGACGAAAATGTAAGAGATCTGGAGAAGACCATGCCATCAACCCTGCTTTCGATGACCGGCACGGCGGCGGCGGCCCAGGCGGACGCGCGCGCCGGCAAGTACCTGACATTCCAACTGGCCCACGAAGAGTTCGGCATTTGCGTCCTCAAAGTGCGGGAGATCATGGGCCTGCAGGAGATCACCGCCGTGCCCCGGACGCCCGTCCACATCAAAGGCGTGATCAATCTGCGGGGGAAAGTGGTCCCTGTGATCGACCTCCGCTTGAAGCTCGGCATGGCTACGGCCGAATACACGCCGCGCACCTGCATCATCGTGACGCAAGTTCAGGGAGAATCGGGGCCGGTTCTGATGGGAACCATCGTGGACGGCGTCTCCGAAGTCCTGAATCTCACCGCCGCGGAAATCGAAGACACACCCGATTTCGGCGAAGAGGTGGCCGGCCAGTATCTCCTGGGGATGGCCAAGGTCAAGGGGAAGGTCAAGATCCTTCTGGATATCGACAGGGTCTTGTCCACTCAGGATTTGCACAATCTGAACGCGATTGTGCACTAGGCGAGGATACGAGATGCAGGCGATGGCGTGGTCTCACGAGCGGTTCCGCGCTCCCGGCCGATGGGAAGGCCAGCAGGTTCTCAGCGTCCCTTTTTATGTCGCATTCATCCGAACTACGCTGGCAGATCGAGGAACTGGCCCTGAGGCTGGTTGTCGGCGATTCCGAAAACGGCATGTCGCCAGGCGAGTGGATTCCCGCCCTCCAACGGATTCGCGACTGCGCCCTTGGCGAGCAATCCGCCCAGGTCGCGGCCGCCGCCAACGCCATCGTGGAGAGATTGCAGGCGCCCGGCGATCCGCCGGCGGATGCGCGCGGCGTCTCCATCGCGCTGCAGGAAGGCATCACCTGTCTGCAACAGGCGGTGGAATTTGAGAAGTCCCCGTGTGGAGCCACCGATTTGTTGCCGGCGCAAGACCCCGAGCTGCTTTCCGATTTTGTCCTCGAGAGCCGGGAGCATCTTGCCGCCATCGAGGCGCAGGTGCTGACCATCGAGCGCGATCCGCGCGATGCGGAAGCCCTGAATTCGGTCTTCCGTGGATTTCACACCATCAAGGGGCTGGCCGGCTTTCTCGAGATCTGGGAGGTTCAGAAGCTTTCTCACGAGGTAGAGACCATTCTGGATGGCGCCCGGAATTCCCGGTTGACCATTACTCCTCGGGCCATTGATGTCATCCTGCAGGGCGCCGATTATCTGCGGCGCTGGTTGGCGCACCTGGAATCGAGCCTTCAGAAGCTGCCATCGGAGGAGCCGCCGCGAGACGAATCGCTGCTTCTCCGAATCCGTTCGCTGTCCTCGACACCGTCCGATTCCGCGCCCGCATCCTGCGAACTCGCCGGCTTGGCCGCGGCGATCGAGACCCCGGCCGCCCCAGTGACGCCGGCGCGCCCAGCCACCGCCGCGCAAGCCAACCGGCGGAACGAAGCCATGGCGGTGAAAGTGGACACCGCCAAGTTGGACTACCTGGTGGACATGGCCGGCGAGATGGTGATTGCCGAGTCGCTGGTGCGCCACGACTCCGAACTGGGGGCGTTGAAGAGCCCGAAGCTTCAGCGCAAAATCGCCCAACTGACGCGCATCACGGCGGAGTTGCAGAAAACCGCCATGGCCATGCGCCTGGTGCCCATCGGCCCCCTGTTCCGCCGCATGGCTCGCTTGGTGCGGGATCTTTCGCGCCAGTTCGGCAAGCGAGTCGAAATGGAAACGCAAGGCGACGACATCGAATTGGACCGGACCATTGTCGAGGAACTCGCCGATCCGTTGATGCACATGGTACGCAACTCTCTGGACCATGGCATCGAAGCGCCGCAGGAACGCGCGGCGCGCGGAAAACCCCCCGCGGCGCGGCTGCTGCTGAAGGCCCAGCATCAGGCGGGCCAGGTGGTGATTGAAATCGGCGACGACGGCCGCGGGTTGGACCGCGATCGCATCCAATCCAAAGCCATCGAAAGCGGGATGATCGCATCCGGCGAAGGCTTGACGGATGCGGAAGTCCACAACCTGATCTTCCTGCCCGGCTTCAGCACCGCCGGCGAAGTCACCAACGTCTCGGGACGAGGCGTGGGTATGGACGTAGTGCGCAGGCATATCGAGAAGCTCCGCGGGCGAATCGAGATCCGCTCCACTCCCGGGCACGGCTCCACGTTCCTCCTGAAGTTGCCGTTGACCCTGGCCATCATCGACGGCCTGGTGGTGGGAGTGGGACAGGAGCGTTACATCGTGCCCCTGTTCGCGGTGCGCGAGATGTTCCGGCCCACCCGGGAGACCATCTGGACCGTGCAGCAGCGGGGCGAGATGGCGCTCGTGCGCGGCGGACTGCTCCCCGTACTGCGGCTCTACCGCAGGTTCTGTGTTGCGCCCCGTTCCGAAGATCCGTTGCAATCGGTGCTGGTGGTGGTGGAAGTCGGAGGACAGCGATTCTGCCTGCTGGTGGACGAGTTGATCGGCAAACAGGAAGTGGTGATCAAGACTCTGGGGGAACTGTTCCAGAATGTCGCGGGTGTCGCCGGAGGCGCCATCCTGGGCGACGGACGAGTCGGCCTGATCCTGGACGTAGACAGGCTGTACAAGGAAAAAACCGATGACCCGGCGCGCTGATTCGATAGAAGGCGAGTGGGTGGGCCTGGAAGCCGTCAGGCCCCTCGGGGCGCAGGAGTTCGAGCAAATCCGCCACCTGGCACATCGAACCTTCGGACTGGATCTCAAGGCGGGCAAGGAGGAACTGGTATCGGCCCGGCTCCGGCGCTTGGTACGCAGCGGCGGCTTTCGGTCGTTTCAGGAGTATTACCGCCACGTGCTGGGCGACTCGACCGGCGCGGCCCTGGCCGGTATGATCGACGCACTCGCCACCAATCACACGGCTTTCCTGCGCGAGCCGGAGCACTTCGAGTTCCTGCGCCAGCGGGTGGTCCCCACGCTGGCTCACCGGGAGTCCGTGGAAATCTGGAGCGCGGCCTGCTCGACCGGCGAGGAGGTTTGGACCCTGGCGTTCCTTCTGAATGACTGGCTGCCTTGCCGATCCATCCATATCGCCGCGTCCGACATCTCCAACAAGGCGTTGAGATTCGCGGAACGCGCCGTGTTTCCGGCCGGCCGCTGTCACCTTCTTCCGGCGGCGTGGTTGTCGCGGTATTTTATTGCGGAGGAAGAACCAGCCAAAACGTACCGTGTCTGTCCGCGGGTCCGGATGCAAGCGGTTTTCCGCCGCATCAACCTGGTGGAGCGGTTTTCCTGGCATCGTCAGTTTCCGGTGATCTTCTGTCGCAATGTCATGATTTACTTCGACCGGCAAACCCAGGAGCGCGTAATGGACCGACTGGCCGCCTGCCTGGAACCGTGAGGCTATCTCTTTGTGGGTCACGCCGAGAGCCTCGCCAGGGTCTCGCACGCGCTCGAATACGTGCGGCCGGCGGTCTATCGAAAACCCGGGAAACGCGAGGGCGGATGGACCAAATCGTAGTCGGGATGGCCGATTGCCACATTGGCGATTTACCCGGGCAGGTGCTGGCCACTTACGCCTTGGGTTCGTGCATCGCGTTGGCCGTCCATGATCCCAAGGCTGCCGTGGGAGGGTTGCTGCATTTCATGCTGCCCGATTCCGGGATCGATCCCGCCCGCGGGCGGGAGAACCCGTACATGTTCGTAGATACCGGAATCCCGCTCCTCCTCGAACGGGTTTGCGGGCGCGGCGCTTCCTGTCGCCGCTTGATCGTCCACGCGGTGGGAGGCGCCCAGATGATGGATCCGGAGTGCGCCTTCGAAATCGGAAAGCGCAACTACCTGGCAATGCGCCGGATCCTCTGGAAGGCCGGCGTGCTGTTGCACGGCGAAGTGGTCGGGGGGGTCAACTCCCGCACCCTGCGCCTGGAGATTGGCAGCGGAAAACTGTGGCTGCAGGAAGGCGGCGTGCGGCGGGAACTGGTCCCGCCGTCACCGCGGAACGGGGGTAACTCGTGGCGTATCGGGTCTTGATTGCCGACGATTCGCCCGTCATGCGGGCATTTGTGCGCCGTGTCATTCAAATATCGGGGTTCGAGCTCTCGACGTGTTTGGAAGCGGCGAATGGACAGGAGGCGCTGGATCTGTTGCAGCGGGAGTGGGTGGACGCAATCCTCACCGATATTAATGTGCCGGAGGTGGACGGCGAAGAGTTTCTTCACCGTCTCGCCTTGCACGAGCTGCTCGACTCCGTTCCCGTCATCGTGATCTCTGCCGATGCCACGCAGAACCGGATCTCGCGAGTGCTTTCGCTCGGCGCCCGCGGCTACGTCACAAAGCCCTTCCTGCCGGAAGTTCTCCGCGCGGAATTGGAAGCGGCTCTGGGGGTGCCCTGTGCCTGACATATCGCTGCACACAGCCCTCCAGGAGTCGGAGGACGAGGTCCTGGAGAAGATGTTCTTTATCCGTAGCTTCGGTGAGCCGCAGGATTCCGCGCGCGAACCTGAATTCGTCGCGCACCTGACTTTTGAAGGCGATCCCCCGGGTTGGCTGGCTCTCTGTGTGACCGCCCCTGCGGCGCGCTCGGTCTCTGCCGACTTCCTCGGCGAAGAAAAAGTCGACCTGTCGGAACAACAGATCGGCGAGGTGGTTTGCGAGCTGGCCAACATGATTTGCGGCTCGGTGCTGAGCCGGGTGGAGAATAACTCGGGGTTTCGTCGGGCCACTCCGCGGCTCCTGCCGCCCGGCCAGCCAAGCGAACGGGGCTTCCCGGTGCGCGGCGGGTCGTCCTCCGCCGCTACTCACTCAGCCGGCGTCGGCAATGGGCGATTGATGGTGATCTTTAACACGGAAACACCGGCATGGTCGGCAGCCGAAAAACACGCGTTCTGATCGTCGACGATTCAGCCATCGTCCGCAAGATCCTGTCGGACGCTCTGGCCGGGGAGCCCGGCCTCGAAGTCGTGGGCACCGCACCCGACCCCTACGTCGCTCGCGACAAGATCCTGGCTTTGCATCCCGACGTCCTTACGCTCGATATCGAGATGCCGCGCATGGACGGGCTTACGTTCCTGAAGAAGCTGATGCACTTTCATCCCATGCCGGTAGTGGTGGTCAGTTCACTCGCACAACTCTCCTGCCAGGCCGCCGTGCAGGCACTGGAGTTGGGGGCCGTGGAGGTTCTCGCCAAGCCCGGCGGACCGTATTCGGTTGGCGATCTGCGAAACGCTCTGGCGGCCAAGATCCGGGCCGCGGCGGCAGCCAAGCTTCGTAAACCGGCGCCCCATGCGCAACCTTTTACGCCGCCTGTCCCCGCTACTCACCGTCCTTTATTGCCTGCGGACTCGATCATTGCGATCGGCGCCTCCACCGGCGGCGCCGAGGCCATTGCCCAAGTGCTGACCAGGCTGCCAGGGTCATCGCCGGGGATCGTCATTGCGCAACACATTCCTCCGGAGTTCTCTGGCGCCTTTGCCGAGCGCTTGAACCAGATTTGCGCCATCAGTGTCAAGGAAGCGCGCGATGGAGACGAGCTGCGCAGCGGGCTGGCCCTGGTCGCGCCCGGTGATTTTCACGTGCTCCTGCGAAGGAACGGAGGACGATACTCGGTCACCGTCAAGACCGGCCCGCGCGTCTGCTATCAACGCCCCTCCGTAGATGTATTGTTCCAATCCGTCGCCGATGCCGCCGGGGCGGAGGCCATCGGTGTACTCCTGACGGGTATGGGCGCAGACGGCGCACGAGGGCTGCTCAAAATGCGCCACGCCGGCGCGCGTACCATCGCCCAGGACGAAGCCACCTGCGTCGTCTTCGGTATGCCCCGCGAGGCCATCGAGCAGGGGGCGGCCGAACAGGTCCTGCCGCTGGCGGCCATCGCCAACGCGGTCCTGAGCGCCCGCCTGGGAACCCGGCATGATCGCACGCACGCCGCACCGGCTCCTCCGGTTCCTCCGGCTCCTCCGGCTCCTGGGGTGCGACGCGTAGCGGGCAAATAGTCAGCCGCGACGGTGCTCCCAGTAGTCGTCAAACTGACGGCTGTGGCAGCAGCAGCGGAGCGCAATGACGGCGTTGGCGCCTCGAACGGTCCAGAACGTGCCCAAGCGCTTGAGCTTGAGGCGGGAGCCCAGCACGGTTTTGCACCCGGATTCGATAACTCCGGAGCCCACAAACAGATTTTGCTTGCGGAACTTGGGATAGTGCATTCGCAGGGTGTCTAATTCTAATTCGCGCGCGATTTCTTGATGGACCGCAGCAACCGTTTTTTTCCCTCCGCGCTCCACTTCTCCGGCTGTTTCAGGAGGGACCGCAGGCGGCAGATCCGCTCACTGAACATCCACCAACTCCGCGCATAACCGCTGCCAGCGCTGATATTCATGGACTTCGGCTTGGGCCTTGTGGAGGCGGCGGGGGAAGCAAAGGATTCGGCTACCGTCTCGCCATTGACGGTGCGCGAGAAACGGAGTTGGGGGTCGTGGCCGGGATCGTTGGGCTTGGCGCAGTGGCAGGTGGGCTTGCCGCATCGACGAACGACGGCGGATATTGAGCCTGGTCGCAAATCCCCAAGTGCGCTGATCTGGCGCCGGATCTGGGTGCGTTGAGCTTCGAGAGCAGATAAGGAATCGGGCAAGGGCGAGTCTCCTTTCTGAGTAATTAACAACACTCAGAAACATAAAGTCCTAAAGTAGACACACCCAAATGAAACACAAGATGCTGGCTGGCGCCTTCGTGTTATTCGGCACTATTCTGAGCGGTTGCGCAGGCAACGGCGGTTATTATGTGCGGTACGGTCCGCCGGCTCCGCGGTATGGCGCCGTGGGAGTGGCCCCAGGATCGGGCTACGTGTGGACCAACGGATACTGGGACTGGCGGGGCGGAGACTGGGGCTGGGTGGAAGGTCGCTGGGTGCGTCCGCCGCGCGCGCGTGCGGCTTGGGTCGGGCCGGAGTGGCGGCGCGAGGGAAACCGCTGGCGGTTCCACCGTGGGTACTGGCGGTAAAACGCTCAGATCATTTCGTTGAGCAGTTCCGGACGCGGGTGCGGGATCACTACCTTGTTCACCAGCATCCCCTTCTGTCCTACGACCTGCGCGCCGGCGTCCACGGCGCTCTGCACGGCGGCCACGTTGCCGGTCAGGGTCACGAAGGCTTTGCCGCCGAGCGCCATGGCGAGACGGATCTCGATCAACTGGATGTTGGCGGCCTTCACGGCGGCGTCCGCGCCCTCAATCAGTGAGGCCACTGAGAACGATTCCACAATCCCCAGCGCTTCCAGTTCTTCGACTTTGGATGCGCCGCTGATGGCCGGGAAGACCGATTCGTGCAGGTTGGGAATCACGAACGAATCGATCACCGAAAAATGACCCGCCGAGTTCCCGGCTGAAACGGCGGCCTGGACCGCGGCCACGTCGCCGCGCACCATCACCATGTACTTGCCCGAGCAGATGGAGCGAGACAGCACCAGGTCCACGTTCGCCGCCTTCAGCATCGCGTCGCAGGCCTGAAAGCCCGCGGCGATGCTGGTGAGTTCGATTAGTCCGAGTGAGTTCTTCGCCATTTCGGGTTAGCCCGGACCCTGCGGCGCGCCGCGATGGGCAATGCTCTGCGGCAAGCCCATCGCATCGGCACGTTCAGGATTTGTCAGAAAATGTGATGATGCCACTGCATTGTCCAGTGTCGCCCGAAGAATCTGGCCTTGAGCGGCGACCATGACACCGCACACCCAGAGCAGGAGGCCCACTGCCACGCCGAAGAAGACACCGCCTGCAGCAAACAGACCACTCCCTTCGCTCAGCGATACGACTACGATGATACCGCCAAGAATTGCGCCAGCAGTCTTGGTGGCATTGCCGAATCCCACCAACGCTGCTCCAACGCGATACGCGTCCCGGTACCTGTTTACAACTGGCGAACTCGACTGTGTCTGCGCAACTGCGGAGTCGCTTGCAGCGTCGACCGCCGCGGTTGACGAGGCGCACGCCATGTATTCTTCGTGCAGCCTCCCGCATTTCGGGCAAGCAACTTCCGCCATATCGCTTCCTGATATGTTAGCACCGGCGTAAAATGATAGCGCTTACGCCACAATCTCCACGCTCTCCGCGGTCACGCTGCGCACCTTGCCGTCGATGCTGGCATGCACATTGGCCCCCAGCTTCGAATTCTCCACGCGCCCGACCACTTGTCCCTTCTTTACCCGCTTGCCTTCCTCGACCGACGGCACGGCAGGTTGCCCGGCGTGCTGGCGCATTTTGATGCGCACCGCCGCCGGGTGGAATTTCACTTCCTCGAAGGGCGTCTCCGTCTCGTATTCTTCCACCTGCAACCGCCGGCGCAGTTGACTGAGCGGCACGCGGCGATATTCCTTCATCGGATGCACCTCGACGGGCCGCTGCTGCACGAACTTCAGGCCCGCCGCGCGCTGATCGTGCTTGCCCTGGTCGCACGCTTCCTTGGGGTACAGGTCCTCGGGACAGCCGTACAACGTACACAGGCCGCAGGCGCAGCAGAGCTCGGCCCACTGGTTCCAGATGTCGCCGCCCGTCACGGTGAAGCCCAGGCTGCGCATCACCTTGTGCGGCTGCACTTCGTACCCCAGCAGGTAGCGCGGGCAGAATTCGGTGCAGTAGCTGCACTGGTCGCAGGCCGATTTGCCGATGTGATTCATCTCCTGCTGCGAGCGCGTCTTCCGGGTCAGCAGGTAATGGTCGCGCGGGAGGACGATCAGCCCCCCGGTCGTTTTAGTCACCACGTCGTCGAGGTCGAACGTGAGGGTGCCCATCATGATTCCGCTGATGAAGATCCCGAAGTCGTCCACCGTAGCGCCGCCGGCCAGCGCCAGGAGGTCGCGGAACCGCGTGCCCACCGGCGCCCAAAACGATTTCGGCTCCTTGACGGCGCCGCACACCGAAAGAAACTTCTCCGTCACTGGCGTGCCCTGTTCCGCCAGGTACACGTTGTAGAGCGTCTCCACGTTGTTGACCACGCAGCCGACTTGCAACGGAATTCCAGCCGGGGGGATGAGGCGGCCGGTGGCTGTGTAAACCAGTTCGTACTCGTCGCCCGAAGGGTAGAAATCGCCCAGCATGACGAACTCGATGCGGTCGGAGCGCAGGTGGTGCTGGAGCGCTTCGAGCGACTCCGCGTTCTTGGTCTTGATGCCGAACTTGCCGGAGGTGGCGCCCGTGGCATCCATCATGGAGACCATGCCGGACAGGATTCCCTGGGGGAAATGCTTCATCAACTCGGCGTCTTTGTGGATGAGCGGCTCGCATTCGGCGCCGTTGGCGATCATGTACTCCACGTGAGACTGCGCTTTGACGTAGGTGGGGAACCCGGCGCCGCCAGCGCCCACTACGCCGTGCTCGCGCAACTTCTCACTGAGCATAACTTAGAGGATAGCAGGGGTGACCACACGGTTTACGGTTGTACACCGGATAGACAGGGTGGGTCTGTGCCGCTTCTGAAAACACAAGGACTTCCGGCTTCCCCGGTATGGCACTCACCGTGCATTTAGGAAAGTGCGGTGAGGCCCTCCCCAATCGGAGGCTGGACCGGGCGAATGGACAGGAGGAGCATTCGTTCGGTCTCGTCGGGCGAGGGCTCACCAGTTTAGCCCGCCAAATCACCCTGCATCCGGAGGATGGAAACGGGCCCACGCATCCTCTGAAAACCACGGCCCGCTGCTCACTACCCCGCCCTGCGCTTCCGCCAAACGGAGGCGCAGGACACGCCTGGACCAAGTCCCGGCACGATCTGAACGTCCGCGGCGGGAGATCGGTCCCGGAGCGCGGCGCCATCCTGGGAAGCGCCGGGCCGGCGCGCCGCTGATAGGATAGATCCCCTGAGGATCCTTGCCGGTTTGGTGCTGGCCGCTGCCGGTTGCCGCCTCGTGCGATACTCTGGCGGCACGGGCGTTGCCGGATGGCAGGATCACCCTCGCCCGGAACGTGGCCGCCGGGGAATTCACCTTGCCCGGCGCTGCGGCGCCTGCCGCACGGCAGTACAAGGAACTCCCGGCCTTCTGCCGTCTGGCCGCGGCCCTCACCCCGGCCAGCGACTCGGATATCAAGATCGAAGTGTGGCAGCCGGCTTCCGGATGGAACGGAAAGTTTCAGGCCGTGGGCAACGGCGGCTGGGCCGGGGCGATCAGCTATGCTGCGATGGGCCAGGCACTCCGCCGCGGCTTCGCCACCGCCTCCACGGATAGCGGCCATACCGGCGGCAGCGCCAGCTTCGCGCTCGGACACCGCGAGAAGGCGATCGATTTCGGGCACCGCGCGGTCCACGAGATGACTGTGAGGTCCAAGGCGATCGTCGCGGCGTACTACGGCGACGCTCCAAGTTCAACTACTGGAACGGCGGCTGGCGGCATGGTATAAACGCCACAGCTATGACCGATTGGAACCGGCGTGATTTCTGCGGGGCTCTGGCCTGGGGCTCAGGCGCTCTTGCGCGATCGCTAGCCGGTGCGCAGCCTCGGCTTCCGAATATCGTGTACGTTCTGGCGGACGATCTGGGCTGGGGCGATCTCGACTGCTACAACCGCGATTCCGCCATTCCCACGCCGTATGCCAACCGCTTCGCCGAGCAGGGCGTGCGCTTCACCAACATGCATTCGCCATCGTCGGTATGCACACCGACGCGGTACGGGATTCTCACCGGCCGCTATTGCTGGCGCTCGCGGCTGAAACAAGGCGTGCTGCAAGGATACTCGCCAAGCCTGATCGAGCCTGGCCGCCTCACCGTCCCAGCTATGCTCCGGCAGCGCGGCTACTATACGGCGGGAATCGGAAAATGGCACCTGGGATTGGGCGCCCGCGAGAAAACCGATTACTCCCAGCCGCTGCGTCCCGGGCCGCTCGATATCGGCTTCGATTCCTACTTCGGTATCCCGTCCTCGCTGGACTTCGAACCATACCTGTACTTCGAGAACGACCGGGTGGTGGAGCAGCCCACGTCTGCTACCCAGGGGAGCGCGCAACCACCGCGCGGCGTCTTCTGGCGGCCCGGCGCCATCGCGCCGCACTTTCAGTTTCCCGAAGTCCTGCCGACGCTCACCGCCCGGGCGGTCTCGACCATCCGGGAACGCGGCCGCTCGAAGCAGCCTTTCTTTTTGTACTTCGCCCTGTCGGCGCCGCATACGCCGTGGGTGCCCGTCGCGCCCTTCCTCGGCCGGTCGAGAGCCGGGCTCTACGGCGACTTCGTGGCGCAGGTGGACGACACGTTCGGCCGCGTCCTCCAGGCGCTGGACGAGGCCGGCATCGCGGAGAACACGCTGGTGATTCTGACGAGCGACAACGGCGCGCATTGGACGCCCGAGGACAAGGCCGCCTGGCCTCATCGCGCCAACGCGAGCTGGCGCGGCATGAAGGCGGATATTTGGGACGCCGGGCACCGCATTCCGTTCCTCGCGCGCTGGCCCGGCAAAATCAGGCCGGGCACAGTCAGCGATCAGCTCGGCTGCCTCACCGACCTGATGGCAACCGCGGCGGACATGGTCGACTTCAAACTGCCCAACGACGCCGGAGAAGACAGCTACGATCTCCTTCCCGCCCTGCTCGCCCGAGCGCGCTCACCGATCCGGAAAGCCATCGTGCATCACTCCAATCTCGGCATGTTCTCCATCCGGGAGCGGGACTGGAAGCTGGAACTCGGGCTGGGCTCGGGCGGATTCAGCAGTCCCGCCCACCTCGATCCGGCGCCAGGAGGCCCACAAGGGCAGTTGTATGATCTGGCGAAGGATCCGGCCGAGTCCGAAAACGTATACCTGCAGCATCCCGACGTGGTTGCCAGGCTGACTGCGCTGCTGGACCGCTATCGAAGGCAGGGTTACAGCCGCGGGATGCGGTAAGAGAAGCGATTGCCATGTTCGACAGAAGAGAATTCCTGCAATTCATCGGCGGCGCGGCGGCGGCGTCCGTGCTCCGCGCCGCACCCGCGAAGAAGCCCAATTTCCTTCTCATCCTGGCCGACGACATGGGCTTCTCCGACGCCGCCTGCTACGGCGGCGAGATCGACACGCCGAACCTGGACCGCCTCGCCGCCCGCGGGCTGCGTTTCACGCAGGGCTACTCGACCGCGCGCTGCGGACCTTCGCGAAGCAGCTTACTCACCGGGCTCTACGCGCAGCAGACCGCGTCCGATGTCATGACGCCTGGCAACGTCCCCAACTATACGCAGTTCATCCCCAACCATCTGAAGCCGCTGGGCTATCGCAGTTACCATTCCGGCAAGTGGCATATTCGATTCACGCCGCTCGAAGGCGTCGGGTTCGACCGTTCTTACACGCTGCTGGATGAAGACCGGTATTTCACGCCACGGCGTCTGGAATTGGACGGCGAGCCGCTTCCGCAGCCCAAGCCCGAAGACCATTACTACTCCACTGTTGCCATCGCCGGCTACGCGGTCCGGTTCCTCGAAGACCACGCCCGCAACCACGCGGACGCTCCCTTCTTCCTCTACCTGGCTCCCCACTCGCCGCACTTTCCCCTGCACGCGCTGCCGCAGGATATCGAAAAGTACAAGGATCGGTTCGCGGAGGGCTGGGACACCGCCCGTGAGCGGAAACTGGCGCGCATGCGCCGCATGGGCCTCGTCAATTGCGCCCTGCCGCCGCTCGATCCGAATATGTGGACGCGATGGAACACGCCCGACCGTGACCTGATGGCCGCCATCGGCCCGGGCGAAGTCACGCGCGCCGTCGCATGGCAAACCCTCACGCCGGAACAGAAACGTTTCCAGCGCACCAAAATGGCCATCCACGCCGCCATGATCACGCGCATGGACCTGGAGATCGGCAAGGTCCTCAGCCAGGTGCAGGCCATGGGCGCCGAGCGCGACACGGTGGTCGTGTTCCTCTCCGACAATGGCGCGAGTTCCGAGCAGTTGATCCGCGGCGACGGCCATGACGCCGCGGCCCCGCCCGGTTCCGCCCGCTCATTCCTGGGATTGGGACCAGGCTGGTCAACCTGCTCGAACACCCCGCTCCGCCTGCACAAGTCCTGGGTCAACGAGGGCGGCATTGCTTCGCCCCTGATCGTACACTGGCCCAACGGGATCGAAGATCGCAACAAGCTGCGGCACGAGCCCTGCCACTTCGTCGATATCCTTCCCACGCTGGTGGATCTGGCCGGCGGCGACCCGGCCCAACACCTGCCGTCCGGCGGCCCCCGCCTCGCAGGGAGGAGTCTCAGGCCCGCATTTCGCAGAGACGGCGCCGCACCGCATGATTTTCTGTATTTCAATCACAACAACAATCGGGCGATCCGTGCCGGAGACTGGAAACTGATCGCCACCGGCCAAACGGGGCCGTGGGAGTTGTACGATCTCGGCAAGGACCGCTGCGAATCAATGAACCTTGCCGCCGCCCATCCAGACCTTGTGCAGAAGCTGGCCGCGATGTGGCGAGAGCACGACGAAGCGTTTGTCCGGGTGCGCGAAGCCTCCCCCCCGACCTCCAGGCCGCGTATGCGGCCGGGCGGCGCTGGATGAGCCGTAGCGAATTTCTCAAAGCCGCCGGCGCGGCAATTGCCGGATCGACGGCCCTTCTTCGTGCAAGGCGCGCCTTCCTCCCGGTAGCAGCAGGCGCCGTCCCTGCCGGGAAAAGGGACCGAGCCGCCGAGCGCGGTTGCGGGTGAAGCCAGGCCATGCGATTCGGGGTAAGTTTACCGTGTCCTTGCCCGCACCCCTGTGGCCCTGTCTCGAACCGGGCCCCGCATGGCGCCTTCATCGCGGAACGCCCCGAGGACAAATGGAAGATATTGAAAAGAAAAAGAAGAGAGTGGCGGGGACGACGGGGCTCAAACCCGCGACCTCCGACGTGACAGGCCGAACGTCTCTGAGATTTTCGGTCTGCATGCTTTTGGTTTCAAAAGACTTGCTGAGAGCGCCGGAGGGCTGTTTTTCAGGTGCTACAGTACGTGCATCGTCCTTGCCCGCGGCGGCCCTGGTGCAGGCATTCTTCGTCGAGTACCTGCTCAACCAAAAACATGCCAGCCCAAGAACCCTTGCCACCTACCGGGACGCGTTTCGCTTGGTCTTGCGATTTGTCCACGAGACCAAGGGCGTCCAACCACCAGCCATCAGTGTCGCCGATCTCGATGCGCCTACCATCCTGGCATTTCTCGACCATATCGAACAGGAGCGAGCCAACTGTATCAGTTCGCGAAATGCGCGCCTGGCGGCCATACGTTCCTTCTTCCGATTCGTCCAGATGCAGGAACCAGCAGGTCTTGCAGTTGCCTCACGTGTGCTCGCCATTCCGGCAAAGCGCACGGAGCGCAAACTCGCCGGCTACCTCACACGTCTTGAAATCGATGCCATCTTAGCCGCTACCGATCAGACCATTTGGGATGGCCGCCGCGACCACGCCCTGCTTCTAACGCTGTACAACAGCGGTGCACGCGTCTCCGAGATCACTGGGGTGCGCCGCGATGAAATTGTTCTCGATGCTCCAGCCTCCTTGAAATTGCACGGCAAGGGCCGCAAGGAACGCGCTGTTCCCCTGTGGGCCAAGACAGCGCAAGTTTTGCGAGCTTGGTTTCAAGAGCTCGGTGAGCGATTTGCTGGCCTCGCGTTCCCCAGCGCGCGTGCATGGCGCCTTTCCCGCCACGGTGTTTCCTACTTGCTGAGCCGGGCTGCCGACCGCGCGACCCCGGCGTGTCCGAGCCTCCAGAGCAAGCGCATCTCGCCGCACTTGATTCGTCACTCCACCGCGATGCACCTGCTCCAGTCTGGGGTGGACCCGGCCGTGATTGCCCTTTGGCTCGGACATGAGAGCGTCGAGACCACTCACGGATACGTCGAAGCGGACCTTACGATGATGGAGAACGCAATGGCAAGCTGACACCGGCCGGTTCTGCGCCAGGTCATTTCAAGGCTTCTGACGACCTCTTGGCGTTCCTGGCGACCTTGTGATTATGTGGAGTTCTCACCCACGAAACAGCATCAGGGCTTCGTCGCCGGCACCGCGAGGTCCTTGACTCAACATAATCCGGAACTCAACATTAAGACCCATTATATAGTGCACATAACGGGTCACTCTTGCCAAGCGCCGAAGCATTGGCTTCCTCGTACCGCCGGCGCTCGCTCGCCGTCACCCCACATCGGGAAATCGCCAATCTCCAGAGCGGCCGAGCGAAGCTGAAAGCCTCCGTGTGACAGACGACGAAACCCGATCGTGTCCCACTGGCTGATCAAAATCGCTTCTTGAAGAAAAAGTCGAGACCGAACGTTCCGTTTTCCTCGCGTAGGGCGACCGCCGACCACTGCTTGCTGAACGACCATTCCATGCGCACTACCTGTGGATTGGTGCTGGTGACGTTGGTGATGTAGGTGAAGGTGATGTCCGGGGTCACCTGCTGCTCGAGCGTCAAGCGCGCCTGCGGGTTGTTTTCCACGCCGGCGATGGTCGGATCGATGCGCAGCTTGCTCACGCCGAAGAAGCGTTGCAACCGGCCCGCGACGGGGTTGGCGATGGCTTGGCCCAGCAGCGCCGAGGCGCCCATCTGCTGCCAGGATTGCGGCGCGGTGCTCTGGTGAGTGAGCAGCGTGGGGTCGGAGGTCGGGGTACGGCCAGTGGCCAGCAGCGCCACGATTTCACTGAACTGGAGCGGAGGATCGGAGCGCGGCGTGAGCTGCAGCTTGTTCAAAGGGCCGGAGACCGTGAGCGTGATATCGATGCCGTGCGCTTTGGTCTCGAGATCGATGTCCAAAATGGGTTCGACCTTCAGCGGGTTGTAAAACGCGATCGCGCCCTGGCTGATGGTGTACTTGGTGCCGTAGAATACCACCTGGCCTTGCGTAATGTTGACGCGGCCGACGAGCGCTGGATTGCTGAAGGTGCCGCGCAGTCGCAGGTTGGCCTCCACCTGGAGGTCTTCGGTCAAGGAGCTTTGAAACTGGATATCGGGAGCCGTCTCGATCTGGACGTCGAAGTTCATGCCTCCTAGAAAATCGTTGTGCGCGGCGGGCGTGCGCACGGGCTCGGCCGACTTCGCAATCAGGGAGCCGATATCCGATTGCAGGTTGAATCCCGTGCGAAAGATAGTTATGGCGCCGGAAAGCTGGCTGCGCTCCGACGTGCCGGTGAGGTCGAGGCTCGCATTGGCTACAGTGCTCACGCCTTCCGGATAGCGCACGCGGACCTGCCCGGCGCCGGCGTGCAACTGAAAAACGGCTTCACCGGCGCTGAAGGCGGCAAAGCCGGTGAGTTGGACCTTGCCGCCGCCGGTCTCGCCGGTAAAGCTCTGTATGGTGGCCCGATTCTCGCGGGCCTGCCCCCTCACTTCGTTGGTCAACAGGATCACGCCGTTGGCGTTGGAGATGCCGTTGGGAAGATCGTTGATGCTGAAGGCCGCGTTCTGGAACTGCAGCCTCCCGTTCATCTGCGGCGAGTCGAGCGGGCCGCGGATGGTGGCTTCCGCGGCGACCGCGCCGGAGGAGACGAAATCGTGGTTGAAATCGTGTACGATGGCCAGGTCAAGGCGGCCGTTCACGCGAAGGTCGAGGGGAATCTTAGGCTGGAGCAGCACCTTACCGGTGACGCTGAGATCGCTGGAGCGCCCTACCAGGCGGGCACTGTCGATGGTCACGACGTTGTTCGCCATGCTGGCCACGATGGGGCCGGAGTTCTGAAGTCTGAGCGAACCGGCGGGGTTGGGAGGGCCGTTAGCCGCGACCGCGGCGCCGGCGGCAATCTCGAATTTGGGAATGCGCAACTGGGCCTTCAGGGCATCCGTTTGCCAGGCGGGACCGTCGAGGCGCAACTCGCCTTCGGCGAATCCCGAGACGCCGTCGAGCGAAGATTGCCCGGTCGAAAGCCACTGGCGCAAGCGCGCGAAGTCGAGTCTCGAAAAAGCGATGGTGGCGGTACCGGGATAGTTGCCTTCGAGACGCCATTGGCCGTCGCCGCGAATTTCCGAACCGGCGAAGTCCGATTCCAGGTGCGCGTGCAGCACCGCGGCTTGCGATTCGGCGGTGAGGTGCGCATCCCCCAGCGGCTGTCCGGCCAGTTGCAAGCCGCGCGCCGCCACGTCGGCGTGGAGGTCGGCTATGCGCCACGCAAGGCTATCGCGGGAATGCCCCAGGTCGAGGTCCCCGCTGGCCGTAACCTGGACGGTCCCCTTGGCGCCCGGCTTGGCCTGCTGCACCACCTGAATCTGTTCCAGCGACATGGGGTTGGTGCTCACCTGGAAGCGCAGGCGGCCCTCATCGAAGCGGCCGGGCACGTGATCGAAAGTGCCGGCCAGCTCTACCTGCTTGCCTCCCGCGGCGATCTGCCCGTTGACGACCTGCAGGGTCCGGCCGTTGTAGTTCACGTGAGCGGTGAAGCGGTCGAACGGCTCTTCCCGGAAGACTCCCTTGGCGATATCGAGATCGGCGCCGACACGCGGCTCCCCTACGGTGCCGGAAAACTGAGCCGTGCCGGTAAGCGTGCCGGTAACTGGTGTTTCCTCCGACGCGAGTAGGGGGACGAGGACGGCCAGGCCGGCGTTGCGAATGGCTCCGCTGCCTGCAATCGTGCTGGTGTCGTCGATCTTCCAGTCGTGCAGCGCCACAGATCCCTGGAATTGCGCGCGTAGCGTACCGCTAGCCACGGCGGCGTTCCGGGCTTCGACGCCCGCGGGCGAGGCGGTTACGTCGGCTTGCAGGGAATCGAACGAACGCTCCTCATACGAGAACTTCGTGACGTTGAGATGGCCTGCAATCTGCGGGCTGTTCAGATTGCCGGTGACCGTGCCATCGAAGATGGCGGCGCCGTTCGCCAGTTTCACCGGCGCCGTCGCGGCGCTCTGGCCGAGGGCCGGAAGGATGTCATTGAGGTCCCGGGTCTCCAGGTGCACGTGCAGTTCCCGGCCGGGCGCTGCGGGCACTACGCCGGAGAAATCTACGCGCGTGGAGGGCAAGGTGAGGGTGGAGCGGGCCAGGTCGAGGAGGCCGCCGCGGGCTTCGTAGGTTGCCGTGATGTGCCCGCTCACCGGTGTCCCTTGGGGCGCAGGCGCGATGGCCAGGTCGGCCGCGATACGCAACTCGCTCTTCTGTCGGAGCGACCCTTCGAGACGCACCGTGCCGGACGCGCGGGCGTCCCAGGGCAACGGCTCAAGGCTGTACGCCGCCACCGTGCGTTTGGCTTCGAAATCGGCGATTTCGCCGGCCACGCTATAGCGTGTCAGGTCGCGAAGGCGGGCTTCGCCGTGGAACCTGCCGCCGGTAGTCGCCAGGTCGATGCCGCGGAGGTCGAGATCGCGGCCGCGCAGCGAGGCGCTCGCGATGCGGCCGGCGACGGGAGTGCCGCAGGGCCACAGCTTCGTCTCGCGGCGGGACTGGGAAGGGCATGGCCCCGCCCCACTCAGCCGCATCGCACTGATGTCGATTCCCTGCGGACCGGCGGAGACGTCGCCATCGGCGCGATAGTTGCGCAGCGCCACCGTGGAATCCCGGTAATCGACGTTGTATGCGTGAAGCTTTCCCGCGGCGGAAAAGTTCGACGAAGCGGCCCAGGCGGCGTTGCCCGCGACTTCCACCGTGCCGCGTTCCAGCTCCTGGACATGCAGGATGCGGGCCGCGCCGGCCACTGAAACACGGGCATCGTACCGGAACGTCGCGCGCGGCGACGACAGGTCCTCCAGAGCGCCGGAGAATTCCACCCGGGAATCGCCGGTCGAGAGCTTGCCCGCGGCGATGCCGATGCGGTTCTTCTCGAGTGTCAGCGCCAGAGTGACGCCGAACGGCACGGGCGAAAGGCCGGGCCAGCGGACATCCAACGGTTGCATGGAAAGCTCGCCGCGGTAGCGCGGCCCGGCGAGCTCGTAGAGAAGTTTCAGATTGAGGTTCCGGCCGCGCGCGTCGAACGCAGTCCGCCCGCCCGTTTCGATCTCGAAAATCCCGTTGCGCAGCTCGAAGCGGTTGATCGCCAGGTTGAGCAGGGTCTCCACGGGCGTGCGGTCGCTCCCCTTGATCTTGGGCTCGGGCACGTTGGTGCGGCCATCGGGGTAGACGATCAGGTAGATTTGCGGATCGGCCACGTCGAGGTACTGAATGTCCACGTCGCGCTTGAACACGGACACGATCTTCAGCCCCACGGCGATCGACGAGGCGCGGAAGAGCGAGGGCTTGTCCGCCGCCTCGTTGCCGTGCAGCGCGAAAGACGCGATCTCAGCCCGGAGCTGCTTCCAGTCGAATCGGAAAGAGCCGGCTTCGACGCGGCCGCCGGTGGCCGTCTCCACGGTGCTGACGATCCGCTCGCGCACCTTCTCGAAAAACCACTGGCTGCGCGCCACAAAGATGGCCGCTACGACCGACAGGAAGAGCAAGCCCGCCAGGGAGGCCGCCATGGTCCGGACGATGCGCTTGCGGCTCACCGGAAGACCTCCTCGTGAAAGACGATCTCGTTCCGCTTGCGGGCTTCGGTGAGCCAGGTGTTCATCTCCGCATCCGCCAGGTCGCCGGCGAGCTTCTCTTCGATCTGGTCGCGATAGTCTTCGAGCGCCACCGGGTCGCCGGGGTGGGCCGCGCGTGCGGCCGGCGCCACCGTTTCGTCGAAGTACTTCTGGATAGCCTGGTCGCTGACCCGGACGCCCGGGCGGAATCGGATGCCGATGAAACGCATCAGCCGGCGCGCCCAGAGCAATTCGTCCTTCACGTCCTGCTCGTTGATGCCATAGCCGGACAGTGTTCGCCGGTAGTCCTGGTCGTCTTTGAAGTGCCTGGCGTTGAAGTCGGCGAGAATCGGCTCGACCTCGGCGGGGTCGGGCAGAGGGTAGTGGCTGGTGTCCAGTTCACGCTGGATGAGCCTCTGCTCGATCATCTTCTCCGCGGTGGCGCGTTTTCCGGCGGGGCTGAGGTCGGGACGCGTGCCATCGAGAAAGGCGGTGACGCGGATTTCGCGCTCGATATCGGAAACCGTGATCACCCGGCTGCCGACGGACACGGCGATGCGATCGATGATATCGGCGCGGGCGAAGACTATTTGGCCACAAATGAACACAAATGAACACAAATAAGAGAACAATCTTATTCGTGTGCATTTGTGTTTATTTGTGGCTAAAAAATCTTTCTTCCTCAAAACGTTTGTCCTATCGAAAAGAAAAACTGGAAATGACTGACATTTTGCACCGAGCACTGACCCGCGACCGGGGATGTCGGAGCACAGGGATTCACGCCGGCGTTGACCAGGTCCTGCTGGGTACCCTTGAACCCGAAGAAATACGGCGGATTGATGCTGTAGCCCAGGTCCAGCCGGACCGGGCCGATAGGAGTGCGATAACGTACTCCGAATCCCGCTGCATGCACCATGTAATCGAAATCCTGCAAGTTGCGCTGGCCCACCCGGAATGAAACGTTCTTCAAACTGGAATATACGCTGCCCATATCGTGATACAGGACGCCGCCTACGTTGTCGCCGATCAGCGGGAAGCGCAGCTCGGTCTGATTGAATAACAGGGCCGTGCCGCCCAGCGGGAATCCGGTGGAGGTGTCGCGAGGGCCGGCCTGGTCTTCGGGAAAACCGCGGTGCGAGGTGCCTCCGCCGGCGAAGAAGCGTTCCGGCAGCGGGATGGCCTCGATCGCGCCGCCCTTGTAGTTGAAGGCGTAGATGTCTCCGAACTGCGTGCTGCGCGCCAGCACCAGGCGCTTGCCCAGCGGGTAATAGCTGGCATTGCGCGCCAGGAAACGCAGGAAGTTCACCTGGGAACCGAAGACCCGGTCGGCCAGTCCCAGATCGGCCGTGTTGTAGATGCCTTTGTGCGGTTCCACGGGATCGTCGCGGCGGTCCTGCACCATATTGAGGGACGCGATGCCCACGCGCACCGGTTGCGAGAGTTGGGGGATCAGAAACGGCGTAATCTTGAGATTGCTGACGCTTACCAGGCGGTATGCGTAACGGTAGAAGAACGTGGTGGCCTTGGTGCGCTTCTGGTTCAATTGCACCGAGCCTTCCTCGCGCCGGTAGGTAAACGTGCGCACGTCGCGCGAGCTCTGGTACAGTCCGGTGACGGAAACGGTGAGGTTGTCCCGGTTGAAAAACCGCGGCCAGGAGTAGTTCAGCAAGGCCCGTTGATCGAGCGTGGAAGCGCGGGTGCGCAGGCTCAGGCTGTGAGTGACGCCCCACAGGTTGTTGCGCGTGATATCGATGGAAACGCGCGGAGAGAAACCGGTGGTGCCGGCGGGAGCGTCGAAGCAGGTCTGGCACCCTCCGATACGGCCCAATTCGGCGCCGAATCCCGTGGCCAGCGAGTAGCGGCTGGCTTCTTCCAGGTGGTAGAGCACATACTTGCGATCGGTCTCGCCATCGGGATTCTGGATAGCGGCGTCAACGCGCGCGAATACTCCCAAATCATACAGGCGCCGCTGTGTTTCGGTGATGGCCGTAGGAGAGAGCGGATCGCCGGGATTCAAAGTCAGGTTGCGATTGATCAGGCTGTCCCTGGTGACTTCGTTGCCACTGATGAGCACCTGGCGCACGAACTGCTGGCGGTCCTCTTGGATAACGAAGCGAAGGTCCACGCGGTATGGCCGCGCCGCCGGCGTGGAGCTCCATTCGAACGTCGCATTGGGAAATCCGCTTTCAAAATACTTCGCCAGGATGGTATCGCGGTCCACCGCGATGTTGAAGTCGCTGAAGGGCTGTCCGCCTACGGAGCTGAGCCTTTCCAGGATGGCATTCCTGTCGAGACGCCCGATGCCCTCCACCTTCAGGCTCTCGATGAAATACTGCGGCCCTTCCTGGATCATGATGAAAACGGCTATGTCGCCGATCCTTCCGCGGTAGTCGTCCTCGGTGCGGTGGGTCACCTGAACGTCGCGAAAGCCGTTGGACTGGTAGAGATTGCGGATGGACTCCTCGTCGCGGGCCAGCAGGTTCCCGCTGTAGCGGCCGTGCCGGAACTGAAGAAGCGACGCGGGCAGAAGGAACATCCGCTCGCGAATCGCTTCCGTGGGGAAGTAGTGGTTGCCGGCGATCTCGATGTAGACGAGCCGGTGACGGTTCCCGGTATTGATCAGGTAGTCGATGCCGGCCCGATCGTTCACCACGCGCTGCTCTTTGAACACAACCTCAGCTTCGAAATAGCCTTGCGATTGCAGATAGTCGCGAAGGTTGCGCGCGCCTTCCACCAGCAGGTCCCGATCCACCGCGTGCTCTTCGAAAACCGGAACATACCGTTGGAGCTTGCCCTGCGAGAGCTTGATGCCGACGGTGCGCACCTCGATCCGCGGGCCGGCTTCGATGTGCAGAGTGGGAAGCGCGCGATTGGTCTGGGAATCGTACTCCATGGATTCGAGCGAGACCTTGGCTTGCAGCCGGTTTTCTTTCTGGTAGAGGGAGCGCACACCATCGAGCGCCTGGCGCATGCGCGTTTGGGTCATGGGCTTCCAGGTGTGAATGAGCCAGCGCCGGAACTTCGTGGCGCTCAGGATCTTGCTCGCGTCCGTCTTCAGGTCGCCGGTGAGCACAGGTGTGGTGAAGCGGGCACGGGGGCCGCTAGCAACATCGAAGCGGATGTTCACCTGCTGATGCTCGCGCTCGGTTTCCCAATCCAAAACAGGGTTGACGCGGTTGCGGTAGAGACCGTTGCTTTCGAACAATCGCAACTGGTTGGCTACTCCCTGTTGCAGTTTGGCGTCCGTATAAGGCTGGCCGAGGTTGAGGGCGGCTGCATTCTGCACCTGTCCGGCGTTGGGGGGACTGGAGATTTGTCCCTCGGCGGAGACGGCGCCGATGAACCAACTGGGCTTGGTGAGGAACACGATGGCGGCGCCGTCGCGGTAGGACCGTGCGTCCACCTGGATATCGGCATAGGCCCCGGTGGCGAAAAGCCGTTCGATGCTGGCGCGCACGTCGGCCATGCGCAGTGGCTGGTTCATTTTCAAGGGAAGGATGTCGTGCAGTTCTGAGGGGTCGAGGGGCTGCTGCTGGGGATCGAATTGAATGTTGCGCACGATCAGGCTCTCGTACTTGAGCGGTTGAGCCGGAAGATTGCCGGACTGCGCAGCCACCAGCGCGAGGAGCACGCACGGGTAGTAGGCGGGCAGCAGGCGCACCATCAACATGATAGCGTAGGTCCTTCATAGCAACTTTGTTACCATCCGTGCGCCGAGGGCGGGCCTGTCCCGGGGGGTGGATCGGTAACCTACGGAGCCGCGACCGTCAGTCCGGGAGGTCCCGAGGGGCCGCGTCGGCCCGCCAAAGGGCATGCAGACGCGGCCGGTGCGGGTCGGGTATTTTCGCCGGCTCTTCGCCGCGTCTTCATGCGAGCGGTTATCGCCACGGGCTGCCAGGCGGTGGCGCGCGCGGCGCGTTACTATCGGAATCATGGACGCGGCCCAACGTGAGCGCTACTCGCGGCAGATCCTGTTTGCGGGGATTGGAGAGCGGGGGCAGGAGGAGCTGCTGCGCTCGCACGCGGTGGTGGTGGGGTGCGGGGCGCTGGGGAGTTTCCACGCGGCGGCGCTGGCGCGGGCGGGGGTCGGCCGGATCACCATCGTCGATCGCGATTACGTAGAGCCGGGCAACCTGCATCGTCAGTGGCTGTTCGAGGAGGCGGATGCGGAAGAGGCGCTGCCCAAAGCGGTGGCGGCCGAGCGGCGTATCGCGCGCATCAATTCCTCGGTGAAGGTGCGCGGCGTGGTGGCGGATCTGACCGCGTCCAACGTCGAGGAGTGGTTAGGCGAGGCGGGGGTCATTCTGGACGGCACCGACAATTTCGACACTCGCTACCTGATCAACGATTTCGCGGTAAGCCGCGGCGTTCCTTGGGTCTATGGGGCGGCCGTGGGCAGCTACGGCCTCACCATGCCGGTGATCCCCGGACGCACGGCCTGCCTGCGATGCATTTACCCCGAGGCTCCCTCGGGCGCGCAGCCCACCTGCGAGACGACGGGCGTGGTGAACGCGATCGTCTCGGCCGTGGCATCGCTGCAAGTGGCGGATGCGCTCCAGATTCTCTGTGGGCTGGAGGAAACGGTGAAGGCGCGCATTACCACCATCGACGTTTGGGGCGGCGGAATCCGGCAGATCGATGCGCCGCCGCAAGATCCCGAGTGCCCGGCTTGCGCGCGCCGGGAGTTCCCCTACCTGGAAGAAACCGCGCGTCCACCCGCCCGCCTGTGCGGCCGGAACGCAGTGCAGATTCAGGAGCGCGAGCGCGTCGACCTGCTGGAACTGAAGGCGAGGCTGGAGCCGTTGGGGGAGGTCCGCGCCAACGAGTTTGCACTGCGCTTTGTGGTGGCGCCGTATGAGATGACGGTCTTCCCGGACGGCCGGGCGATCGTCAAGGGAACCAGCGATTCGGGAGTGGCGCGGAGTTTGTACGCGCGGTATGTGGGGTAGGGAGACGCCCGCGAAATTATGGGCTGCAACCCATCGCAACACTCACCAGGCGTGCAAGTTCGCAAACTCGTCGATCAGCCAGTTGCCGCACGTGGCTTTGTGGTTCAACCAGACTCTGCTTTCGCACCACAGTGATGGCCTCCGCTCGGGCCGCGGAATCTGCCTGAAGCCCGGTTTCCCCCGCAGGCAGGAAGACATGCGTCGGGGAAGATTTGTGGATGCTCGTGGTTAGGGGAACCACGAGCACCGTGTCGGCGCGCTCGTGACGGTTTCGCGCATCCATCGAAACAATAACGACGGGGCGTCTCCCCTTCTCTGGCGGGTCCGTGTTTAGTTGTGCGAACCAGATTTCGCCGCGAAGGGGAAGTCGTTTCATGAATGGCTCTCAAAGGTCCTTCGGGAACTCGCCTAACGCGAAATCTCCCCATCGGGCTTCCTCGTCACGCTCCTCCACAGTGCACGTAGCGTAGTAATCCGACACCGCGTTTTCGATTGCCCTTCTTTCCGTTCCGCGACGGACGTCTTGAAGAATCTGTTCGAGAACAGAGGAAGCGGACACCGCGTGTTGCTTCCGCCGCAACGTATCGAGAAATGTCACCGACTCCGGAGATAAGGTGTAGCTCTTCTTTGCCTTTCGGAATCCTTGCCGCGAAACGGTATGAGCCATGATCGTACCTGGTATCCTACTATAGGTATCCTATCGCATTCTTTGGAGCGGGTCAACCGCAGGCCGCTTGCCGGGAGGTATCAGTGCGTCATCGCGTAGATCAAATAATTGATTCCGTAGCGGTACGCCAGCGCGGTCATGGGCTCCGGGTAGATCGGAGAATCCGCGTACTCCCACGCATCGCCGACATCCGTGTTGAAGTTCACCGCGACCACCATGCGGTGCTTGTCGTCGTACATGGCGCGCCAGGCAGGACTGGTGCCGGCCGGTTGTTCCACCACGATCGATCCTCCCGGACCTCGTCGCAGGTGGCGCGTCCCGGGGATGAAGGTGCGGTCCTTCTCCTCGATGTCGTAGAGAACGTGCATCACGGAGTCGGATGGAGCGAGATCGGTGATGGGCTGGTCCGGCAGCACGCGCGCCATCGTCATGCGAAAGATCTCCCACTGCTCCGGGCCCCACATATCGTCGACCACGAGGTAACCGCCACGCAACAGGTATTCGCGGAGTTGCGCGGTTTCAGCGTCGCTCAGGCCCCACCAGCCGGTCTGGGTGGCGTAAATCCAGGGGTTGTCGAAGAGCCGCGAGTCGGTCAGGCGCATGTGCAGCGGCTCGCCGGCATCGATCCGCGTCAGGCGCTGGACGCCCAGCGTAAAATGCTCTTCGGCATCGGGCCAATCCACCATCCACCAGCCTTCGCCGGTGCCGTTGCGGGAGGAGTATCCGAACCCGCGGTGGTACTCCGGCAGATCGGAATACTCCACGCGGATGAAATGAAACTCGCCCTTGGATGGAAAAACCGCCCGCGGACCCTCCACCTGCCGCTGAAACCCGAACCTTTGGGCGAGGCCGGCGATGGCGAGCAGGAGCAGCGCCGCCAGAAAAAGGCCGGCGCGCATGGGACCGCTGTTCATATTTCCATCATTGTAGCCCGCGCGGCCCAGAGTGAAGGTACAAGATTTTAAGCGCTGTTTATCTAAAAATGAGTTAAGATAACAGGCATGCCGCTCTTCAAGTGGACCAAGGCGCACGCCGTTTTTGTTGCGGAGGTCGATGCCCAACACCGCAACCTGTACCGGATGGCGGACGAGCTGCACCGTGCGATCCTCGGCGGCGCAGAGATCTCCCGCACGCTGGAGTTACTGCGAGCCTTGATCGCCGCGGCGGAAGATCACTTTGAATATGAGGAACGCCTCATGCGTTCCACGCAATACTCCGCCTACGCCTGGCACAAGCAGCAGCATGACACGGTTCGCAAGAGGGCGAGCCAGTTTGTACCGCGGATCGAGAGCGGGGAGGGCGACGCCGCAATCCTGCTGCTCGAATTCCTTTCCGGCTGGCTGAAAGATCACACCAGCCTGACCGATCGGATGCTGGGGGCGCACTTGCGGAATCACGACCGCGTTCGTGCCCGCCTGGCATCCTGAACGGCAACGGGGCGTGCGAGACCGCTACTTGGTGGTGGCGACCCAGAAGGCTCGCCCCTCGCCTAATTGTCCGGCCATGCCCAGATCGCCGGCTTCTTCGCGGCGGACCTCGCCGAAGCCGGCGTCACGGAGGGCCGTCTGGACTTCTTCCGGATGGTGGCAGCGCTGGTGGATCACGGTATCGAACCGGCGCCAGACACCCTCCAACCGGCGGAACATGGCGATGTCGCAGTGCGCCATGCGGGTACGGAAATCGTATCCTTCGCCGGCGAACGCCAGCACGTGATCGTCGCGTACGATGGAGAACGAGCCGGTCCAGCGAGTCTGGTAGGCGGCGTCGGAGAGCAGGTCGAAGACGAACCGGGCGCCGGGCTTGAGCGCCGCAGCGGTGTTCCGGACCATGGCCTCCAGACCCTCGCGGCTGAGGATGTGATTGACGCTGTCGAAGGTGGAGACGGCAGCGTCGAACTCCGCGGGAACACGGAATTGCGCGGCATCGCACACGTGAAACTCCGCCTCTGGCGCGTTCTCGCGGGCATGCCGGATCATGGCGGAGGAAACGTCGATGCCGGTGACGCCATAGCCGCGCGCCGTGAGCAGGCTTGCCAGGTGGCCGGCGCCGCAGCCGACGTCGAGAACGCGCGCTCCGGGCGGCAAGCCCGCCAACCATATGCGCTCCAGGATCGGGAACGCCAGGTCATGGAACTCCTCGCTCCAGTAGCGGTTGTAAAACCAGGCGAAGTCGTCGTAGGGCGCCATGCGCGTTGCGATCCTCTTTCAGCATGGCACACGGGATGGACGATGCTCAGACTCGCGGGGATCGTGCCCGGCGCAGCGTTGATGGGGTGCTCGTCATGTGCGCTGGTCAAGGGCGGCCACGGTTTTGCCCACGATCCGGCGAAGAATGTCAAAGGCACGTTGCGGCATGCCACGACGGGAGCGAACGGACGCGCCGCGCACCTGTTTTTCAACCTGAGCGGAATGCGGCAGCGAGGCACGCAGGGAATCGCGCCCATCGGGAAGGTGGTCGCCGGAATGGACGTGGTGGAGAGTTTCCATAACCGCTATGGAGACTGGCCGCCGCGAGGGCAGGGACCTGACCCGGCCAGGATTGAGGTGCAGGCCAATGAGGATCTGGAGAGCCATTTCCCGCGTCTCCCGCGTCTCGACTACGGCCTGCCGTTGTCCAGCACCGCGCTATCATAAAGGGCTTCCCTATCTTTTATGGAATCTCACCCATTTTTCCGGTCCCGCTGGCGCTTTGTGTTACCGGCCTTAATCGGCGCATTCGCCTTCTGGGCCATCTCCGGCGGCCGCATCTGGAGTCCAACTCACATTGGATGGCTGACGGCTGGGGATCCAGCTCAGCATTTTCTGGGATGGCAATTCTTTCGCGGCACGCCGCTGCTGCAGAGTCCGATGGGTGCGAACCCGGCGTTTGGAATGGAGATCGGCAGCTCCATCGTCTACACCGACTCTCTCCCGCTGCTCGCGTTTCTGTTCAAGCCGTTCCGCGCCGTACTGCCGCCCACCTTTCAATATATGGGCATGTGGATGCTCCTGTGTTTCATCTTGCAGGCAGCGCTCGGCTGGAAGCTGATCGAAAAGTTCTCGACTCACATGTGGGTGAAGGTTTTTGGGGCGGGCTTTTTCGCCGTCGCTCCCCCATTCCTGTTGCGTATGCACGGCCATGAGTCGCTCATGGGACACTGGATGATCCTGGCGGCGCTGCTGCTGTACTTTTCCGGCAACTGGTCCCCCGGTCTCTGGCTGGTATTGCTGGTGGTCGCATCGCTGGTTCATGCCTATCTCATGCTGATGGTGGCGGCCATCTGGGCAGCCGACCGGACGACACGATTGGTCGCCCGGCAGATTACGTTTTTGCACGCAGCGGCTACGGGATTGATTTCGCTCGCGGTCCTTGCGCTGGTGATGTGGCAGGCCGGCTACTTCATGCTGCCGCCCGGCTCGGTTCAAGGTGGCGGGTACGGCTACTACCGAATGAATCTCCTCTCGCTGTTTCATGCCAATGGAGGATGGTCGGTTTTTATGTCGGGAACGCTGCCTCAGCCAGGAGAGGACGAGGGGTTCAACTTCCTCGGAATCGGCGGTCTGATCCTGGCGATTCTGGCCATGGGAGAATCGCTTCGGGACCGTTCGGCCGCGAAGGGCCTTGGCCGCATCTGGCCGTTGACCGCAATGGCCGCACTGCTGGCGCTATATGCCTTCTCCAACCATCTTGCCTTCGGTTCCACCGAGCTCGTCACCATCCCGCTGCCCGGGCAGATCGCCAAGGCCTCGAGCGTCTTTCGAGCATCGGGACGAATCTTCTGGCCGGTATTCTATTTGATCTATCTGGGCGCGATGTACGTGTTGGCCACCCGATACCCGCCTCGCGTGGCCACGGGAATTCTGGGCGCTCTTTTAGCGGTGCAGGTGGCCGACTGCTCGGGCGCCCTGGAGATTCTGCACAAGAAATTGCACGACCGGCAGCCCTGGGTCTCGCCACTGCAGTCTCCGTTCTGGGCCGCTGCCGCAGGGCAGTACAAGAAGATCCTCTACGTTCCTCCGCACAACGTGCCCCGGAATTACTTTGACCTCTGCTACTACGCCGCCGCGAACCACATGTCGATCAATATTGGAGCGTTCGCCCGCACAGACCCGCAAGTGCAGGCCAGAATGACGGCCGGGATTACCCGGGCTGTAACAGCGGGCGCTTTTGAGAAGGATGCGATCTACGTCTTCGAACAGGGGCGCCTTTGGGACGCCGCTCTGGCGGCCATCGGACCCGGCGATCGAGCCGGCGCCATAGACGGCTTTCGCGTGCTCGCTCCGAAATGGTCGGAGTGCCTTCCCTGCGCGGCGACCGGCGCGTTTGGACCGGACGGAGCCATTCAGCGCCTCTTGACCTACCGGCTCGGAACACCGATTGGCTTCGATCAACAGGGCAACAGCCAGGACTATACGTTGGAGGGCTTCTCGGTTCCGGAGCCCTGGGGCACCTGGACGGACGGCAACCTCGCTAAGCTGGCGTTCCGCGTCGCCGGCGAGGTACATTCAGACTTGACTTTGGCGATTGCCAATTACGCATATGTCCACGCCCGGCATCCAATGCAGCAGGCCGAGGTAGTCGTGAACGGACAGAGTATAGGGAAGCTTGGGTACATGCAGTACGCGGTCGAGACGCGCCTGCTGACAGTGCCAAAGGCGGCGGCCGCCGCGCGCGGCGGCGAGATCACCATCGAATTCCGTCTGCCGGACGCCGTGTCGCCGAGCGAGCTCGGCGAACCCGCCGACGCGCGGCGGCTCGCTCTGGGCCTGATCTGGGCCATGTTGAGCGAAGCGAACTGAGCCTCGCATAATCGGGTGATGCGCCGGTGTGGGGCGCCAGGCCGCCGGCGACCTGGCAGAAGTCCCAAAACACCGCCTGCCGACGTGCGCGGCTCAGTAGATTCAGAGCATTACAGAGCCGCGGCCGTCAGAGCGGTCTTGGCCGCGGCTGCTAGTTCTTGGCCTGGCTCAAAGTGGCCGACACCAGCCCTAACCCCAGCCGCCGGGCATCCGCGGGTTCTCCGATTTCGCTCGGCGATACCGCCCTCGGCAAACGCAGTTCGATGGTGATGTCGCCTCCGCGCGACGCGGCGGCGTCCTTCGGAATCCCCACCTGGCGCGTCTCGACTGCGCCGGGCCGCACATAGTCCAGCCTTCCAACGCTGCGCCCGTTCACCACCACCTCGGCTTCCTGCACCGGATGCTTCGGCATCACATACGCGTAGTTTGCCAGCGTTAGAGTCAGGTCTGATTTCAGATCGCCGATGGTCCGGAACGCCAGCTTAGCGCTGTTGCCGTCAGTCCACGTTCCCCAAGGCTCCGGATCCGAGAAGCCCTCCATAACATAATCCCGGCTGTTCCCGAGCAGATCAAAGCCGATCGGTGTTCCTAGCTGGTAGGTCAAGAGGCGCTGAATCGTTCCGTCTGGTGCAAAGGCTTCGGCCGCAGCGCATGGAACACACTCCGACCATTTCGGCGCCAATACCCGAAAGCCGTCGATTGCGCCGGCTCGATCGCCGGATCGGATGGCCGCCAGGGCGGCGTTCCACAACCTCCCCTGTTCAAAAACGTATAGCGCGTCGGGCTCGAACGCACCCGCGCTTACAGCCCGGGCAAGCTGCGCGGTCATCCTGGCCTGCGCCTCCTGGTCTGTGCGCGCGAACGCTCCGATATTGATCGGCATGTGGTTCCTGGCCGCGTAGTAGGAGAGATCGAAATAGTTCCGGGGGGCCTCGTGTGGCGGGACGTAGAGAATCTTCTTGTACTGCCCTGCCGCAGCGGTCCAGAATGGCGATTGCAGGGACGAAACCCAGGGCTGCCAGTCATGCAACCTGGAGTGCAGAAGCTTGAGCATTTGGGAGCAGTCGGCTACCTGCAGCACGAGGAGCGCGGCTAGAATTCCGGCGGCCGCGCGAGGCGGGTATCGGGTGGCCAACACATACATCGCACCCAGATAAATTAAATAGTAGACCGGCCAGAAGAAGCGTCCGGACGCTCGAAAAATGCTCGCGGCGTCGACCACGGGCTTGGACAGCGGAATCGTGAAGAGTTCGGTGGAACCGAAGGCGACACGGTTGGAGAAGGCATAGAGCGCCAGCATCGCCGCCATTGCGGTTAGAGGCCAGATGCGGCGGAAGCCCCGCGCGGCCGAACTATCGCGCAGCAACTCTCCGGCCGCCAGAATCGCCAGAATCAAGCCGCCGACTCCGAGGAAGTTTTGCCCTTCGATCTCGCCCGGATTGAGCGGCGTTCCCGACATAAGCACAGACCAGCCCCCATCGGCATGAATCGGCGAGATGAGATTCATGCGGTAGTAGCCATACACGCCAACCTCGAGGGAGCGCGTCGACAGCATGAAGTACCCGGCCTGCCACATCACCAACCCAAGAACCGCAAGTGAAATCAACCCCGAGAATGCCACCTGCATGCGTTTAACCTTCCGGGTGAATAACCGCGTCGCCCGGTCGGCCACCCAGATGGCCGCCACCATCAGCATCAGGTAGGCGTGAACCAGCGACGCCACCACCAACAATGCCAGCCAGCGCCCCGGAGACCAGCGATCCGAAAAGTACAGCCACAGCGCCGCCAAAATCAGCCAGTGTCCCATCAGCGCCTCATGCGCGTGCATACGATACAGGAACGGTGGAGCGACGGCGAAAAAACCCGCGCCGACGACCTTCACCCACACATTGGAGGAGAAGTTTTCGATCAGCTTCCATCCCAGGGCTGCCTGCAAAATGAAACACAGGAGTATCCATGCGCCCATGTATTGAAAGGTGGGCGGCAGTACGGCACGGAACGGCTTAAACAGAATCGCCAGCAGCGGCAGCGAATCCGTGTAAACGATGGAACTGCCGATATCGAGGCCAAATGATGGGTTCGCCCCCATGGGACTCTGCAGCAACGGCGTGTCGCGAAAAAACTGCCATCCCAGGAAATGCTGAGCCGGGTCCCCAAGCGTCAGCCAGCCAATGTGAGTTGGATTCAAGATGCGACTGCTCGGAATAGCCAGGAAAACAAGAACGCCAATCGAGACAGGCAACAGAAGGCGGGCGCGGGACTGAAGAAACTCGTGGGATCCCATGTGGCTCAGAGGTCCTATGATAGCGCGAGTTTGAACGAGTTCGTGCCCCGGTCCCCGCGGGATTACGCGGTTCGTGGAAGCCGGGATTCAACCGACTGAGGCGGTTGGCAAAGGTGTCCCCCGGAATGCAAGCGGCATTGAGCGGGAGGACTTGAAAGAAATGAGTCTGCGGCCCGCCGCAGTGGCGAGATCCCCGACGATCCGCCGCCCGTTCGAGCCCGCACGGCCGCTATTTCGACCCCGGCTTTCTCCGAGTCAGGATCACTTTCAACGAGTCGTGGTCCATCTGGCAGGAATTGGGCCGCAGCCCGGCGTAGTGAAACATCCGCGCGTATTCGTCCAGGCTGAATCGTTGCTCGTTAATTCCATGCTCCAGGACCTCCTGCATCTCCGCGTCCGGATCGTCGTAATAATGTCCCACCGGTTCGCACATTACCGCCAGAAACCCGTCCGGCTTGATCACCCGGGCCACCGAGCACAGCGCGGCGGCGGGATCGGCAAGGTGATGAAGGCAGGCGAAAATGGCCGCGAAATCGAACGCTCCCTTGGCAAACGGCAGGTTCATTGCGTCGCAGCAGGCGAAGGTGACGTTGCGGTGGCCGCGACGGCTGAAAACGAATTTCGTGATCTGCAGCGTCTGGGCATCGATGTCGGTATTGACGATTTGTGCGGGAAGGTTGGTCGTCATCGGGCAGGAAGAACCACCGATCTCCAGACCTCGCCGCGCTCCGGTGAGCTGTACCATCCGTTCCATGATCCGGATTCCCACGCGGTGGTCCTCGTCATAGTCGGGCTCTAGCGGACCCACGACGGGTTCGAGTGGAGCATATTCGGGCGTCACGATCCCGCTCACCCGCACGGAAACGGCCGGCGACTCGGGACTCAAGTGCCTGTCGTCCGCGGTAAGGGAGAACTCCAGCCGATATTCACCCGGATCCGACGGCGCTTGCAGCCAGAACGGCACCGTCAGTTCACGGCCCGGGAGTACGCTTACCGGCAGCCGGGAAGGCTTGGCCGCTACGCCGAGGTCCTGACCAGCCGAATCGATCCAACGCGCGGTGAGCTGCCACCCGCCCGACGAATAGCGCGTGAGCGGCTCCCCGCCGGTATTACGAATGCGAACGTTGTGGCTGGATGCCGCGCCGCAGGGAAGTTCGCCTGGAATGTAATGGCGCACGATCGTAAACCGGGGAGCGCCATATCCCTCTACGGCCATGCCGTCAACCGTAGATCGTCCATTCCGGTCGATATTCAGTCGCTGCAGAATATAGTTATTTTCGGCTTCGAGAGAGCTCTCATCAAATTGATATACCTTCCCCAGGATACGGCTCAGATGTTGCAGCGCAACGTTGTCGGCGGAAATCCGGTACGCCTCGCACACCGCTCTCAGCGAAGCTTCGGGCGGCGGCACTTGCGTTTCCGCCACACGAAACCGGCGCAGCAGGACAGCGACGCCGTTGATAATCGGAAATCGTGCGCCGCATCTCGAGCAGGCAAGTCGCTCGCGCGAGCGGCGCAGCCCGGCGCCGCACTCGAGACAACGATAAAGTCGCCGTCTCCACCAGAACCCGGCGAGTCTTTCCAGCCCGAGCCGATCAAGAAGCTGTAGGACATTGCTCATCGGGAGGTGTAGGAAAACATCTGCCGCACGCGGTCGCGCAACACGCGTCCGAATTCCCGCAGAATGCCGGCGATGCCGTCACCGGAAGGCCGTTCCGCCATGCAGCGGCAAAAGAAGGCGTCCAACGATTCGTAGCGGAAGGGCATCGGCCGGTCCTTTTCGAAACCTAGCTTATCATCAAACTTCACCACTCAATCCAAGGGCGAAGCCGTCGCAGGGCGTCATGCGCGTTGCGATCTTCTTTCAGCATGGCATACTGGTTGGACGATGCCCAGACTCGCGGGGACCGTTCTCGGCGCAATCGCCGCCGCGGCGCTGATCGGGTGTTCGTCATCCAACGAGGCAAAGAAGGAAGAACCGAAAGCGCCTGCCAAAGCGGAGCCGGCACCGGAGCTTTTCAAGGTCAATCTGGATACGTCAAAAGGGTTGATCGCCGTCGAGGTCCATCGCGATTGGGCGCCGGCCGGGGTCGATCATTTCTATACGCTCGTCAAGACGGGCTTCTACGACGGCGACCGGTTCTTCCGCGTGGTGCGGAACTCGATTGTGCAGTTCGGCATCAACGGCGATCCCAAACTCAACCGGCTGTGGGCGACCACGAATCTCCCGGACGACAAAGTCAAGGAGAAGAATATCAAAGGCACGTTGACGTATGCCACGACGGGCGCGAACGGGCGCGCCACGCAGTTGTTTTTTAACCTGAGGGACAACCGGCAGCTCGACAAACAGGGGTTCGCGCCCATCGGAAAGGTGGTTGCTGGAATGGACGTGGTGGAGAGTTTCTACAACAGCTATGGAGACTGGCCGCCGCGTGGCCAGGGGCCCGACCCGTCTAAGATGGAGGTGCAGGGGAACGAGTATCTGACGAGCCATTTTCCGCGGCTCGACTACATCAAGAAGGCTACGATTCAGTGATATAGTAGGGATAGACCCTGCCCCGATGCGAAGGGGACCAGGAAGTTACCAATACAGGGTCAAATTTGAACGACGCGGCCCGGCGGGAGCAGAGCTTCCGCCGGGTTTTTCATTTGCGGAGGCAGCGCCGGCGGTCTCAGCCGCCGGCCTTTTGCAGGCGCTCCGTGCCCATCCAGAGAGGATGCCCGCTCCACGGGCCGCACGATCGAGGCCGGACGTAGTTACCTCGTGCCGGCAGCGGGCCGCCTGAAACGCCCCTCCCCGGGCTTCACGCCCGACTGGGACGCGGCAAGTCCAAAGACCGGCGGCGAAGACCGCCGGCGCTACGCCACTGTTTTCTTCGCTTCGTGGATTTCCTGGAGGCTCCACACGCGGATGGGGTCCCGCAATCGGGCGGCCACCGCATCCGCCGCGGCGCGGGCGCCGCTCATCGTGGTGATGCAGGGGACGCGGTACATCACCGCGCTGCGGCGGATGGCCTTCTCGTCGAGAAAGGCCGGCGCGCCGGTGGTCGTGTAAATCGCCAACTGGATCGACCCGCCCTTGAGCAGATCCACCGCGTTGGGGCGGCCCTCGTTCACTTTGAGCACCGTGCGGCATTCGAGCCCCGCGTTGCGCACTGCGGCAGCGGTGCCGCGCGTGGCGACCAGCTTGAAGCCCAGTTTCGCGAAACGCCGCGCCACCTCGACCGCTTCCGCTTTGTGGTGGTCGTTCACGCTGATGAAGACCGTGCCCTTTTCCGGCAGATTGCTGCCCGCGCTGATTTGCGCCTTCAGAAACGCTTCGCCGAAATTGACCCCGACCCCCATCACCTCGCCCGTGGACCGCATCTCCGGTCCCAGCGCAGGGTCCACTCCGTGGAATTTATTGAACGGAAAGACCGGTGACTTCACAAAATTCTGGTTGACCGAACGCGTCCCCGAGGCGTAGCCGTAGTCCTTCAGTGTGCGGCCCCACATCAGGCCCACCGCGATCTTGGGGAGCGGCACGCCGGTCGCCTTGCTGACATAGGGCACGGTGCGCGAGGCGCGCGGGTTCACTTCGAGCACGTAAACGGCGCCGTTCTGGATGGCGTACTGCACATTCATCAGACCGATCACGTGCAGCGCCTTGGCGAGGCGCACGGTGTAATCCTCGATCGTGCGGATGGTCTTTTCGGAGAGCGATTGCGGCGGCAGCACGCACGAGCTGTCGCCGGAATGCACACCCGCCTCTTCGATGTGTTCCATGATGCCGGCGATCAGCACGTCGTCGCCATCGGCCAGCGCATCGACGTCCACTTCTGTGGCGTCTTCGAGGAAGCGATCCACCAACACCGGGCGCTCCTGCGAGAAGGTGACGGCTTCGCGCATGTACTGGCGGACCACCTCCTCGTCGTGGGCGATCACCATGGCGCGGCCGCCGAGCACGTATGACGGGCGCACCAGCACCGGGTAACCGAGTTGGGTGGCGATGCCGAGGGCTTCGCGGTAGGAGAGCGCCGTGTCGCTGGGCGGCTGGCGCAGCTTGAGCTTGTCAATGAGCTG
>JBGPKH010000001.1:0-51446 GCA_041485845.1 Bryobacteraceae bacterium | reverse complement strand
TCCATCCTGGCCCTGTTTCTGGTGTACTGGCTGCTGCCGAATCGGCCCATCGAGCCGCGGCGCGTGGCGCCTGTGGCCATCGTGGTCGGCCTTCTGCTGGAAAGCTTGAAATACGTGAATCTGCTGATTTCGCCGATGCTCACCGAAAAACTGAAGCGCGAGTACGACGTCTTTCGCTTTTCCGTGACCATCCTGCTGTGGAGCTTCGCCGCGGCGATGATCGTGCTGGCCGGCGCACACTGGACCGCGCGCCAGGACAAGGCAGATCCGCTATCTTAGAATCATCCTGAAGGCCTGGGAGTAATCGTGAAAGACTGGAAAAGCATCGCCAAGGCGAACGGACTCGTAGTTTCGGACCGGGATCTGGATCGCATCGTCGCGCCCCTGGAAGCACTGGAGGAGGCCTTTCGCCCGCTGGTGAAGGGGTTGAAAGCGGAACACGAGCCGGCCACGGCGTTCTGTGCCGGGGAGGAGGGCGAGTGACCGGCATGAACATTCGCGAAGCCGCGGAATCGCTGCGCGCGCGGCGCTTCTCGGCGGTCGAACTAACGACTGCCGCGCTCAGCCGGGTGGACCACTACAACCCCAGGCTCCAGGCGTTCATCACGGTGACGGCCGAACACGCGCTCGACCGCGCGCGGCAGGCCGACGCCGAGTTGGCCGCCGGCCGCGACCGCGGACCGCTCCACGGGATTCCGATCGCCGTCAAGGATCTCTTCGCCACCCGCGGCGTGCGCACCACTGCCGGGTCCAAGGTCTACGAGCATTTCGTGCCGGACGCCGACTCAACGGTGGTGGAGAAGTTGGAAGCGGCGGGGGCGGTCATGCTGGGCAAGCTCAACATGCACGAGCTGGCATACGGGATCACGTCGGCCAATCCGCATTTCGGGGCCGTTCGCAACCCCTGGAATCTGGAGCACAGCCCCGGTGGATCGAGCGGCGGTTCGGGAGCGGCCGTGGCGGCGGGAATCGTGTACGCCGCCATGGGGAGCGATACCGGCGGCTCCATCCGCATTCCGGCCGCCTTCTGCGGCGCCGTCGGGTTGAAGCCCACTTACGGCCGGGTCAGCCGCTACGGCGTTCTCCCGCTGGGCTACAGTCTGGACCACATGGGCCCTCTCACGCGTTCGGTGCGCGATGCCGCGATGGTGCTGAATGCCATCGCGGGTTACGACCGCCGGGACGGGACCTCGTCGCGGCGTCCGGTGGTCGATTACGTTCCCGATGAAGGCTGCGGCATCCGCGGCGTTCGCATCGGGTTCGCGGAGAACTTCTTTTTCGACCGGTTGGACGGCGACGTGGAATCAGCCGTAAGAGGAGCGATCGCGCGCGCGGAGTCGCTGGGCGCGGCCATCAAACCGGTGACCGTGCCGGATGTTGCGGCTTTGAATGCGGTGGCGCGCGTCATCCTGCTGGCGGAAGCTTCGGCCGTGATGGAGCCGTACATGGAGCCCCGGAGCCAGTTCGGCGCCGACGTGCTGGCGCTCCTTGACCAGGGCCGCCTGGTGCCCGCCGTGGACTACGTCAATGCGCAACGGCTCCGTCGCAGAATGCAGCTCGAATTCTCGAAGCTTTGGGCGGAGGTGGACTGCCTGTGCATGCCCACCACCCCGAACGTGGCTCCCGTCATCGGGGATACGACCGTTCGGCTGGGAGGTCGCGATGAGGATGTCCGGCTGGCAAGCACGCGCCTGGTCCGGGGCATCAACGCGCTGGGTCTGCCGGCGCTTTCCCTACCGTGCGGGTTGAGCGGTTCCGGTCTGCCGGCCGGCCTGCAAATCGTCGGTCCCCCATTTGAAGAAGCGCTGATCCTGAGAATCGGCGCTGCCCTGGAAGATGGCGGTGTAGGGATTCCCCCGTGCCCGGCCTGAATAGACGACCTCTCGAAACTCCCGACGTAAAAGCAGTGGCGGCTTAACCACCTATTTGAAACCGTATCCCCAGGCTTCCAAATCTTATAGGAAAGGCTCACTCGGTCACGATGAGCCGCTCCTACCCATCGATCCGTGACTGCAAAATGTAAGGAATATTACGTATACCTCAAAATGCCACTCTCCCGCAGTGGATTCTTTACGGTAAATCGCTAAGATCCTGCGGGACGATTAGCCTCGCGGGACGTCGAAGTGCCAGTCATAACTACGAATTAACTTCTGGCTTTTGGCGACAAACTTCCGATGTGCGGGGAAGTCACTTTGGATTGGTTAACAGTAAACTCGCCACGAGAACGGTGGCGGAGGTTTGCAGCGGTACTGACATATTCGTTTTCTTTGGTGAACCACGTGCTCAAAGAGCCGCGACCGGGATCTTAACGAAAATCTCAAGGTAATCTTCAGAGGGAGAATATGCGAAATCTGTTACTAGCAGCGCTCATGTTGTTTGGTTTTTCAGCTCTCAGCTTCGGGCAAGCCACCGATGCCATTCTGGTCGGGACCGTGACCGACACCAGTGGGGCCGCAATTGCGGGAGCGAACATCACCGCGACCAGCCGGGACACCGGCGTAAAATACACGACGTCCACCAACGCGGAAGGGCAGTATCGCCTGAACAACATTCCGGTTGGCACCTACAGCGTTTCGGCCGCCAAGACCGGGTTTACGACACCCACCATTGGCAATGTCCAGTTGCAATTGAACCACACCACGGCGATTAACCTGACGCTGGAAGTTGGCGCTGTCACCACCACTGTCGAAGTATCGGAGGCGGCGGCGGCCCTCGACACATCCACGGCGCAATTGCAGACCACGTACGACGCCCGGGCGGCAGTCGACATGGGGCTGGCTGCCAGTTCCAAGCTGGTCAACGGATCGGGCATCTACAATCTAAGTCTGCTCTCGGCCGGTGTCGCCACCTCGGGCGGCGTTGGCCAGGGAATCGGTCCGAGTGTAGCGGGGCAGAGGCCGGACAGCAACGCCTTCAACATCGACGGCGTGATGAACGACAGCCACTACAACCCCGGTCCACAGATGTATGTTTCGACGGAGGCCGTACGGGAGTTCACCCTGCTGCAGAACCAGTTCAGCGCCGAATTCGGCGTCGCTTCCGGCGGGATATTCAACGCCATCGTCAAGAGCGGAACCAACCAGCTTCACGGGTCGCTGTACGAATATTTGCAGAACCGCAAGTTGAACGCGGTGGACCAGCAGGAGGTGCAGCAAGGCCTCCGATCGAACCCCCGCTACGATAACAACCGGCTGGGCGGCACCGCGGGTGGGCCGATTCGCAAGGACAAGCTTTTTTACTTTGGGAATTTTGAGTACAACCCGATCGGACAGGCCTCGCAACCCGGCCAGACCGTGTACGCGCCGACGGCGGCCGGGCTCACGCTCCTCAACGGCATGAACAATCTCAGTAAGACGAATCTCGGGATCTTCACCAAGTACGTCCCGGTTGCCCCCACCGCCGACCCGGCCAATCCCATCAAGGTCAATGGCGTGAACATTCCCGACGGACCGCTCTCGTTCGCTTCGCCGAATTACAACAACAATTACAATGTTGTGGGCTCGATCGACTGGAACATCAGCGGTAAAGACCAGATACGGGGCCGGTATCTGCACAACCGCACCAGGGGCTTGGATTTCTTCGCCGCATTGCCTGTCTTTTACCAACCCCAACCGATCACCAACAACAGCATCTCGATTTCGGAATTCCACAATTTCTCGCCTACTATGGAGAACGAGTTCCGCGTATCGTATGTCCGCAACAACGCCAATACGCCCGCCGGAAACTTCCAGTTCCCCGGCCTGGAGGTATTTCCGAATATCGCTATCGACGATATCCAACTGCAGCTCGGACCGGATCCGAACGCGCCTTCGGGGAGCATCGAGAACCTGTCTCAGCTTCAGGAGAACATCACCAAGACGTCGGGCCGGCATACGTTCAAGGCGGGTCTGAGCATTGCCGATATGATCATGGCGGGGTTCTTCGTGCAGCGCGCCCGCGGCGACTACGATTACACCTCTCTCGAGGAATATTTGCTCGACAAACAGCCGAGCGGATCGGACCTGAGCGGCGTATCCGGCGAGCGTAGCGTGGGAACCGCCAATGGCGTCCCCTTCGGTTTCATACAGTACGGTGGATATGCCAGCGACGATTTCCGGGTTCGCTCCAACCTCACGCTGAATTTGGGAGTGCGTTACGAGTTCGTCACCGTCCCGGTGGGTTCGCGCGCGCAGCAGTACAACTCGATCGCAGACGTCCCAGGCGTGATCACCTTCCGATCGCCGCAGTCGAACAAGAACGAATGGTCGCCGCGTATCGGCTTTGCGTACTCTCCGGGGAAGTCCGGCGTATGGTCCATTCGGGGCGGCTTTTCCCGCTCGTTCAACAATACTTACGTCAACCTCAACCAGAACGCCTCACCGCCGTACTATCAGACCACCGTGGATGTGAACGACTTGCAGCCGGTCAGCAATTTCCTGCAAAACGGCGGTTTGAAGGCATCCTTGACGGGCGCCTCGCCCACGGCTGCCGAGGCGCGCGCTGCGACTGCCTCCTACACCTTCGACCAGACCCGTCCTTACGCTATGACCGCGAGCCTGGGAGTGCAGCGGTCTCTGGCGCACGACTATACCATCGAAGCGCGGTATGTATACACCAAGGGTGTCCACCTGTGGAACCAGACCCGTATGAATATCGACTCGCTGGTGACGCCCACGCGCTTCATTCCAACCTTTCTGACCGCCCCCAGCGCCGGCCAATTGGCTGCGAGCACCCTGACGCTGAAGGACCTGCAGACCACGCCGCTTCCCGGCGCTACGGTTGCCAAGCCGGCCAATGTCTGGTCTTCGTATGGTTTCACGCAGAACGTGACGGGGTACCATCCGTGGGGGAACTCGCGCTACAGCGGCCTCGCCATTCAAATGAACAAGCGCTACTCGCGCAACTTCTCCTACGCTCTGGCGTACACCTGGAGCCACGGCTTCGACGATTCCACCGCGACCAACTTCTCCACGGTCCTGTCGCCGCGCCGCGCCCAGGACTTCCAGAATCTGCGCGCCGAGTGGGCCTCCTCGGCGCTTGACCGGCGGCACCGCTTCACGTTCGCGCCGATTTACGATCTTCGGCCGTTCCAGAACCGCAGTTACCTCCTGAAAAACATCGTCGGGAACTGGAACCTCTCGATGACCTATACTTTCCAGTCGCCGGAATACGCTGTCGTGCAGAGCGGCGTCGATTCGAACCTGAATGGCGACGCTCTCGACCGGTCGATCGTCAATCCCACCGGCGACCCGCGCGTCGGCAGCGGCGTCACTCCCTTGAACGCGGCGGGACAGGTGGTCGCCGCCGGTTCGCCTTCGATTGTGGCGTACGTGGCCAACAATCCGAACGCGCGATACATTGTAGCTGGTTTGGGCGCTCGCTCCAACGCCTGACGCAATACCTTCCCGTTGGACCATACCAACAATTTCGACGCTCAAATCAAGAAGCGCCTGAGCTTCACGGAAGGCAAGACTCTCGAAATCGGGGCTTCGGCTTCTAACCTGTTCAACCACTCGCAGTTCGTCGGCGGCTATTTGTCAGACGTTTCCTCCTTTTCGACGGCCGCGATCAGCCGCAACTTCCTGGTTCCGAGCAGCGTCTTCTTCGGCAAGTACGACGGGTTCTTCGCCAGCAACTCGCGCCAGGTGCAGATTGTGGCGCGGTTCGTGTTCTGATCCGTTCCAAATCCTAGCTGGATGTAGTGGAAGCAGAGCCCCAAAATCTGAAACCGCTGGTCAATGCCACGAATGATAGGGATCGTTGAATCTTGTAGTCTGAATAAAGATGCTCGTGAACACTTTCGCATCTTTTGACGGAGCCACGATCGCCTATCATGATGAAGGCAGCGGCCCTGCAGTCGTCCTTTTGCATGGCTATGGCGTCGATGGCCTGGGCCAATATGGACCTTTCGAGCGCAATCTTCCCCTGATGCAAAAAACGCGGGAAATGTTTCTGGAAGCGTTCGGGAGGGCTATGCCGCTGCCCGATCCTCCTCTCGAAGGACGACCCGGCCTGATCCCTCCACTGCTGGCGGCGAATGCGCGCGTCATTGTCCCGGATATGCGCGGCTTCGGAGCTTCCTCCAAACCACGCGAAGTCGCAGCCTATGCGGACTCTGCTATGGCACGCGATGTAATCGCTCTAGTTGACCATCTGCGCCTGGACGCCATAGACGTGGTCGGCTTCTCCATGGGAGCTGGGACCGCAGCCCGGTTGCTCATCCTGCGCCCGCCTCAAGTAAAATCGGCGATCCTGGCTGGGATTGGGGACTATGCCGTGGAAGGAACCATCCTCGAGTTTCCGAAGAATTGGCCGGCGCCGGAGTATGTGCCAAAGCCGCTCACTGCCAGAATTTGGGCAGAGGAGGGGGCGAGAATACTGGATCAGGGCGAGATCGTCCCCGGGCATCTCGCCTCGGCACACATAATCGCGGCTCGGGCTACGGGAGCGGATCCCAAGGTCCTGGCGGCTGTGATTCGGGGAGCCGTGGCGAAACAAATGACTGCAGAAGGGCTCAACAGAATTCGCGTACCAGTATTAGTACTCAACGGGAAGACGGACGTGGCCAACCAAAGGACCGCCGGCTTACTGAAAGAAATCCCAAATGCACGTGCCGGCGAATGCGAGGGCGACCATTCCTCGACGCCTTACCAACCAACCTTCCAGCAGGCGGTGGTAGAGTTCCTGGAGCGACAATGGCGCCAGCGCCGCGCCATTTGACGCCAACAACAATGAGTTGCGAGAGCGCACACGGCGCCAGCAGGCCTATTGACAATCGGCCGCAGGTTGACAACCTGCCCCACAGCGTGGCGTCAAGTGAACAGTATTGGGTCAAAGCGGTTTGCCTACTCCGCCCGCAATGCCGATGATGGGTCCAGCGATCTCGCCCGGCGCGCGGGAATGTAGCTGGCCACCAGCGCCACTGCGGCGAGCGCCGCCGCGCCGATCGCGCTTCCCGCCAGCGCCAGCATCGCGCCGCGGCGCACCACCAGCGCGAGCGCATTCACCGAGCCCGCGCCCAGCGCGATCGGGATGCCGATCTCGCGGGTGCGCTGGGTCACCAGGTACGACATCACGCCGTAGGTCCCGACCGCCGCCAGCGCCAGCGCGATGGCGGCGAAGACGGCCAGCAGGGTTCACCACCGCCGCGTGAACGGACAAGCAGATCTATAATACGGATGGGCGGCCGACAGTCGCCCGGTAAGAGGAAAGCAGGCGGTTATGTTTCGCTCCATGTCCGGTTTCAAGGCCCAGTATCATTACCTGACCATGCTGGTCATTTCGGAATTCAACGATTGGAGAGTGCTCATCTACGCTCCGGGCACTACCATCCACGGCGCGCACCAGTTCGGTGAGGCCAAGGCCAAGGAACATGCCTTGACCGTCGCCCGGAATTACATCCACGACATCAAGCACGAAGAACTTCCCGTTCTGGAGCAGGCCGAGTGGGCCCCGTCGGGGGATAATGATTGGCTGGTCTGGCGCTCCTAGCGTTCCCGTTCTTTCCGTCAGGGATCTGTGTAAGTCGTACGGCGATACCGTCGCCGTAGACCGCGTATCCTTCGACGTCGGCCGCCACGAGATCGTCGGGCTGCTGGGCCCGAACGGAGCCGGCAAAACCAGCACCATCAACATGATTCTCGGGGTGCTCGAACCGGATGGCGGCAGCATCCACATCGAAGGCGTGGACCTCGCCGCGCACCGCTCGCAAGCTCTCGCCCTCACCAACTTCGCGGCGGTCTATGCGCCGCTGCCGGGTAACCTCAGCGTGGCTCAGAATCTGCGGATTTTCGGAATGATTTACGGGGTCCGGAATCTCACGGAACGAATCGAAACGCTGCTCGCGGAGTTCGACCTCCTGGGCTTCCGCAACACCAGGTGCGGCGTGCTCTCATCCGGAGAGCAGACCCGTGTGTGCCTGGCCAAGGCGATGCTGAATCGCCCGACGGTTCTGCTGCTGGACGAACCCACGGCGTCGCTCGATCCCGCCACGGCGCGTGAGATTCGCGCCCACCTTCGCGAGTTGACCGCCCATGGCACGGGCGGCGTGCTGTGGACGTCGCACAACATGTACGAGGTCCAAGAGGTCTGCGACCGAGTGCTTTTCCTTTCGCGCGGCAAGGTCCTGCTCGCAGGCGACCCGAAGACTCTGCCGCGCGAGCACGGCAAAGAGACCCTCGAGGAGCTCTTCATCACCGTGGCGCGCGAGCCGCTGGCGCTGGAGCGCGGATAGAGCCATGCAGCCCGTGCGCATCGCGGCCATCGTGCTCCGCTACTGCTACCTGCTGCGCGGGAGTCCGGCCCGCGTGTTGCCGCTGTTCGCATGGGTGGCCATCGATATCGTGCTCTGGGGCTTCATCACCCGGTACCTGAATACGGTCGCCGCGCCCGGCTTCAATTTCGTTCCGTCGCTCCTGGGAGCCGTGCTGCTCTGGGACTTCCTGGTGCGCGTGATGTTGGGAGTGACCACCGCGTTCTTCGAGGACGTGTGGTCGCGCAATTTCCTGAATATCTTCGCCACCCCGCTCAAGATCTCCGAATACGTGAGCGGCCTGGCGCTCTCCAGCATCGCCACCAGCGCTGTAGGGCTGGCGGTGATGCTGGTTCTGGCCGCCGCGGCCTTCGGACTCTCCTTCCTGGGGTATGGCCTGATGCTGATTCCGTTCCTCCTCGTGCTGTTCCTGTCGGGCATCGCGCTCGGCATCTTCGGCAGCGCCGTGGTGCTGCGGTTCGGGCCGGCGGCGGAGTGGTTCATCTGGCCGATTCCGGCGCTGCTTTCGCCATTCGCCGGGGTCTTCTATCCGATCTCGACGCTGCCCCCGTGGATGCAGCTTCTCTCGCGCCCGTTGCCGCCGTCTTACGTATTCGAGAGCGTGCGCAAGGTGGTCGCAGGCCATGCGGTCCCGGCGGCGGCGCTGCTTGGCGGCAGCGGACTGGCCGCGCTCTACCTGCTGCTCGCCTGCTGGTTCTTCACGCGCACCTACCGGCACGCCGTGCGAACCGGCCTCATCGCGCGCTATAGCGCGGAGAGCGTGAGTTAGCCATTCTTATTCGTGTTCATTCGTGTTCATTCGTGGCTATCTTTCTTTACTGTCCCGGATTACAATCGAATCGGCAAATGACTCGCTTGTGGTTGCCGGCTCTGTTTGTGGTGGCGGCCTTCTGTCAACAGCCGTACGAACTGTCCGGAAGGTTCTCACCGGAAGGGCGGGCCTCGGTCTCGCTATTCGGCGTGGCCAGTCCGTTCGTCGCTACCACCCTGAGCGATGACGGCCGGTTCACCTTCAAGAAACTGCAGCCGGGCGCCTACACCCTTTCGATATTCGTGCCCGGGCGCGGGGAAGCGCGCCAGACCGTGGAAGTGGGCCCCGGCACGGCCGACGCGCGGCAGCGCGTGCGACTCACCCTGAACTTCAAGGAATCCGACTTCGTGGTGGCTGACGTCTTGCGACGCCGGCATTCCGTTCCCGCAAAGCAGCTCGCGGTGCCGGAAAAGGCCGTGCGCGAGTACGAAGACGCGCAGAAGGACCTCGCCCGCCGCGACATCGATTCCGCCGTGAAGCGCTTGCAGCGGGCGGTGGAGATCGCGCCGCAGTTCTCCGCGGCCTGGAACAATCTGGGAACCATCGCCTACCAGACCCGCCACTACGAACGCGCCGAGGAATGTTTTCGCGCAGCCTTGGACGCCGACCCCGGGGCGTACGAGCCGCTGGTGAACCTGGGAGGCGTGCTGGTCAACCTGCACAACCTGGACGAGGCCTGGAAGTACAACGTGTACGCCGTGCTCACCCGTCCCAACGATGCGCTGGCCAATTCGCAACTCGGCATGACCTACTTCGAGCTGGGGAAGATGGAACTGGCCGAGAAGCACTTCGCGCAGGCGCGGCAGATCGACCCGGCCCACTTCTCCCACCCGCAGCTCTTCCTGGCGGAGATCCACCTCCGGCGTGGTGAGCGATCGGCCGCCGCCGCCGACCTGGATGAATTTCTGAAGCACCACCCCGATTGGCCGCAGGCGGCGAAGATGCGGGAACAGATCGCCGAGTGGCGCCGGTAGGGGTGGGGCAGGCGGTTTCGCCGGCCAATTCCGCATCCGGTATAATCGTGTTCCGGAGGAGAACACATGTATATTCTGCGAGAGTACTTTGTCGCCAAACCGGGACAGGCCGGGCCGCTGGCGTCCCTGCTGAAAGAGATCAGCGCGATCTCTGCGCCCGGCAAGAGCCGCGTGCTCACCGATATGACCGGCGAATTCAACCGCGTAATCATGGAGACCGAGGTCGACAGTTTCGCCGATATGGAAGCTCGCTGGAAGGACTACATGTCCAATCCGGACTGGAAGGCCAAAATGAAGGGCTACACCGAGCTCTGGGAAAGCGGCGGCCGGGAGATTCTGCGAGTCGTGTAGTGTGCGAGTGACTCAACCCGGCTCCGACATCCTCCTGCTGCTCGACGGGCTAGCCAGGTGAGCTTCGGCGTTCAAGATCACTTCCTGCATGAAGCCCTTATCCGAACGCACCCTGGCCAGCGCCAGCAACTCCTCGAGCGGCGGGCGGCCATCCAGGCCAGTGACGCGATGGACGGTCCACCAGGCGCGATGCCAGTCGCCGAACCGGCCGCGGATGCGCGCGCCGAGATCGACGTAGCCGGTTTCACCGGTTTGCATCGCATTGAAGCGCCGGATGTCACCGGCGAGGTCGCGCGCCACGTCGCGGATAGCCTGCACGACATCCGGATGGATCGCGGTGAGCTTGACGACGGGGTGCATCGCCGTCTCGGCCACGCGGTCGTCCTAGGAACGAATGTCACTGGCCAGTTCCGCGTGCCGTTCCTCCGCCACACGCAGGATGGGCCGCTCGCGTTCCGCCGGTATCCCCTTGCGTGAGTAAGCCGATGAGAATCGATGCAAGGCAGGCCATCAATCAGTAGGGCGCAAACGAGGCCTGCTTTCGATCAACGGGACAGGCCGGGAGGCCCAATTCCGCTTACTTTAGGCAGCGCCGGGAATTCTGCACAAGTCGTGGGGCGGACGCCCCTGGTCCGCGCGGGACGCCCCCGTCCCGCTGTTCGCCCAATCCCATCCGTCGCATGTATTCCGCGAAAGGCCGACGAGGGCGTCGGGCCGCGGACCAGGGGGTCCGCCCCACAATGAATGACGAACATCCGATTGTGCCTAAAATAAGCGGCATCGGGCCGGGAGGGCTTTCCTACTATGCCAGACCCAGTTGCTTGATCGCCGCTCCGGCGCCCCGCAGATTGGCCAGCTTCATTTCGGAGTACTTGCGCGAGAGCAGCACTCCGTCGGCGCCGGCGCGGAATGCCGCGAGCACGGCGTCGCGCGTCCCATCCGGAGCGGACTTGCTGGAGGCGCGGGCGGTCGGAATATCGATGTCGATGCCCGGCCACAGTTGCGTCTTCGTCCCGTTCAGCGCCTCGCGCGCCCGCTTGGCCTCGCGGTAGACGTAGTCCGCGGAGAAGCCAGTCACCGGCAACTGCTCCAGGTTTTTCTCCTGCTTGTAGTCGAGCACACGATAGTGGAAGTCCAGTAACTCCTGGTGCGGCACGTCGCCGAACATGGTCTGCCCGATATTGCGGATGTAGCCGGCCATGCGCTCGCCGCCGCAATTGTGGTACATCACCATTTTCAGAAAGTCCGAGTACGGCGAGATCACCGAGAGGTCCTGCTCCGCGCGATAGATCGGGCTGAACGAGTTGTTGTGCCAGATGTGCCAGCCCACGCCCACCGACGCCTTCACCGATTTCACCTTGTTGTACATCGCCGAGTAGGTGTCGCGCAGGCTGTCGGTCCACAGCATCTCCCACGCCAGCAGCTCCGGATACCTCAGCATCAACCGCCACAAGGTGACGTAGTAGCCATCCACCGGCCGCCGCCCGTTGCGGCTCGCCTGCGCGAAGTTGGCCAGCGCCTGGAACCCCTCGCGCGCCCGCGCGACGTTGATTCCGCGCTGCTGCGCCCTGCGCTCGCAGAATTCACAGAAGCACGTGACCTTGACGGGATTGCCGGCTGCCCCTCCATGCGCCCCGCGCAGAGCGTTGGCAAACGCGCCCTGCCGCTCGGAGCCCCACATGATCCCATCGATCTCGTACGACCGCGCGTAGTCCTCCACCATTCCCAGCAGCCAGTTGTGGTAGTTGGGATTGTTGAAGCACAGGGTGGTGGCGTGGGTGCCGTCGAAGTTGCGCTCCTGCGCCTGCTGTACATTGGGAACGCTGTTGCTCCACACGTCTTCGAACCAGCAGATGGTCTTCATCCCGCGTTTGCGGGCCGACGGGATGACAGCCTCCAGGACGTCGTAATCGCCGAACTCCGGCGCGCGGAAATCCTGGAGGACGGTGTCCTTGTAGTATTGCGAGTGGATCTTGGTGTAGGATCCCCCGTGGAAGGTTCCCGGGCCGCTGCCGTTATCGTATTCCTGCTTGCCGTGATCGGGCAGCGGATTGCCCGGCACCTGCCGGCCCGCGATGCCGCGGCCGTAGGTGAAGGTGGCCACGAAGAGCGTGTTGATGGAGGCGTCCTGCTGGAATTCATCCAGCACCTTCTCGACGCCTTCATCGACGAAGGATACGGCGCCCACCTGGATGCCGATCATCTTGTTGGTAGCGGGCGGCGCCGCGCTGGCCGCGGCGGCGAGAGCGCCGGCCGCGGTGGTGTGGAGAAAGTTTCTTCGGTTCATGGGGTTTCCTTCGATTCCGTTGTCGTGGGCGTCAGCGCATCCAGGCGCCGGTCTGCCAGCAGCTTGTTCACCGCCGGCAGATCCGTTTTCAACGTAGCATCGAGCTTGGTCTTCTGCACGGCCAGCCGGTCGGACAACACCTTGAACACCTCGGCCGACGCGGCGGTCGGTTGGCCGTCGCCGCGCTCGACGCTGGAACCCAGCGCGGCCAGCTTGTTGTTCAGCTTGATCGGGAAGTTGAGCGGATCCTGGCCGCTGCGGTTGCGCACCTGGTAGACCTCCTCCTCCACCGCGCTGAGCTTCGCGCGGAAGTTGTCCAAGGCAGTCTTGAGCGCGGCGTCCTGGTTCTTCTTCAGCCGGTCGTCCATCTGCTTCTTCAACTCGCGGACCAGGATCACCATCTCGTCCGCTACGGAGACCTTGTCGCGTACCTTCATCGCCAACGCGAACTGCTCGGCGAGATCGGCGATGGTCACGTTGTCCAGCCGCGGGTCCTTCTGGATCTCGAACATCTCGCTGAGCGTCTTGCCATTGGCCGTGAGCCGCACCTGGTAGGTTCCCGGCACGGCCATCGGTCCCTGCGTGCTGCCTCCCCAGAGGACCATGCCCTGGAAAGTCTTGGCGCCGGGATAACGTCCGTCCCATTGGAAGTGGTTGATGCCGGCCTTGCGCGGCACGGGTGGCGCAGCGGCTCCGCCGCGTCCGCCGCCGCCACCACCTCCACCGCCGAAATCGTCGCCGCCCTCGGCGGGAGCGGCGGCATCCTCAGGGGCCGGCGCGCCTGCCCCGCCCGCGCCGCGTCCCCCGCGCCCACTCGCGGCGCGATTGCGGTCCTCCTCCGGGCTGCCGGTGAACGAGCGCACCGCCTGTCCCTTGGCGTCCAGGATGTCGATCGCGATCTTATCGGCCGCCTGCCTCAGGAAGTAGTCGATGCGCGCCGCGTTGACGTTGCGCTGTGCGGCGGGCGGACGGAAGAGGTGCACGTCTTCGGTCACGAGCGACGGGGTAAGCTGCCGCAGCGGGGTGATGTCGTCGAGGATGTAGAACGAGCGGCCGTGCGTGGCAATGACGACGTCCTTCCCCTCGATCACCAGGTCCGAGACCTGCGTGTCCGGCAGATTGAGCGAAATCGATTGCCACTGCGCGCCGTCGTCGAAGGACACGTAGATGCCGTGCTCGGCTCCGGCGAACAGCAGCCCGGCCCGCCCCGGATCTTCGCGCACCGCATGCACGTAGTCGTGGCCGGGAATGCCGTTTACAATCTTGGTCCAGCTCTTGCCAAAGTCCGCGGTCTTGAAGATGTACGGCTTGCGGTCGTCGTTCTGGTAGTTCTTCACCGCCACGTAGGCGGCCGCGGGGTTGTGGGGCGATGCGTCGATCAGGCTCACGCGGCCGAAGTCCGGCATCCCCGGCGGCGTGATCTTGCTCCAGTTCTTGCCGCCGTCGCGGGTGATGTATACCAGCCCGTCGTCCGAGCCCGTCCAGATGGTGTTGGCATCCTTGCGCGAAGGCGCGATGGTGAAAATGGTCCCGTAAATTTCCGGACCGTTCTGGTCGTGCGTGATGGGTCCGCCCGAATCGCCGAGCGTCTGGGGATCGTTGCGCGTCAGATCGGGACTGATCTTCTGCCAACTGTGCCCGTCGTCGGTGGTCTTCCACAGGTGCTGCGACGAGGTGTAGATCACGTCGGGATTGAGCGGCGAAAAAACGATGGGGAAGGTCCACTGCCAGCGCTCGGGCAGCGAGCCGGCCGATTCGCCCGAGAAGAACAGCGGGTACACCTGGATGTCACGGGAGTAGCTGGTGCGCCGGTCGAAGCGCGTGAGCAGCGCGCCCTGGCTGCCGGCATAGAACAGGTTGGGATTAGTAGGATGCGGCGCGATGTAGCCGCTCTCACCGCCGCCCACGCTGTAGCTGTTGACCGCGCCGCGGCCACCGCCCCCGCCACCTCCGCGCCCCCCTCCGCCCGAGCTCGGCACGCAGATGGTCGAGCTGTCCTGCTGGGCGCCGCACACGTGATACGGAATGTCGCGCGTCACCGCCACGTGGTAGAGCTGCGCGGTGGCGTACTGCTGGCCGGTCCACGTCTGCCCGCCGTTGATGGAGACGTTGCCGCCGCCATCGTTGCTGTTGATCATGCGCAGCGGATTCGTGGGGTCGATCCACAGGTCGTGGTTGTCGCCATGCGGCGGGCGAAGCTGCCGATAGGTCTTGCCGCCGTCGGTGGATTTGTAGAAGCCCGTGTTGAGCACGTACATCGTGTCCTTGGCCTTCGGGTCGGCGTAGGTGCGGCTGTAATAGAAGGCGCGCTGGCGGAGGCTGCGATCCTCACTGACCTTCTTCCAGGCAGCACCGCCGTCGTCGCTGACGAACACGCCGCCGTTCTCGTTTTCCACGATGGCGTACACGCGATTGGAATCGGCGCCCGAGACCGCGACCCCGATCTTCCCAACGATTCCCTGCGGCAGGCCGGAGTTCCGCGTGATCTCGGTCCAGTGGCCGCCGCCGTCGGTGGTCTTGAACAGGCCGCTAGCGTCGCCGCCGCTGGTCAGGCTCCACGGCGTCCGGTTGGCGTCCCAGATCGCGGCGAAAAGCACCTGCGGGTTGTGCGGGTCCATCGACAGATCCACCGCGCCCGCATGGTCGTTGCGATAGAGCACTTTCTGCCAGGTGGCGCCGCCGTCCTGGGAGCGGAACACGCCGCGCTCCGCGTTCTTGCCGTACGGATGCCCCAGCGCCGAAACATACACGACATCGGGATTGGCCGGATGAATGCGGATGCGCGAAATCGCCTGCGTGTCCGCGAGGCCGATGTGCTTCCATGTCCTCCCGGAGTCGGTCGACTTGTAGACGCCATCGCCCTGCATGATGTTGCCGCGCAGCTCCGTCTCGCCCATGCCGAGGTAGACGACGTCGGGGTTCGATTCCGAAACCGCCACCGCGCCCACCGATGAGCTGTGGAGCTGGCCGTCGGTGACCGCCCGCCAGGTCAGGCCGCCGTCGGTGGTCTTCCACAGGCCGCCGCCGGTGGCGCCGAAGTAATACTCATTCGGGCGGCTGGGACTTCCGGCCGCGGTGATGGATCGCCCGCCGCGCGCAGGCCCGATGCTCCGCCATTGCAGCGAGGCGAAGATCGAGGGATCGTACACCGCGGCCGCACACAGAGCCGCAGCGGCCGAAATCAGCACCGTAAGACGTAGTTTGCGCATTTTGGGCCATTATATACCCAGGCTGCGGGACGACCCTGCGGGGGGCTTTTTAGCGTCGCTCAAAGCGAAGGTCCTGAATCGGGAGACGCCGTTGCGAAATCTCTGTTATTTTCAGTTCTCAAGCTCCGAACCCCTTTGACGCCGGACGTGAAACCGGCGAGAATAAGCGTTCCGAAAGGCAGATCGCATGCGTAAACTGTCGACATCAGCCTGCACCACGCTGTTGGCGTTGAGCGGAGCGGCTCTCTGGATCGGCGCCACCCGAGCCCAGGCGCCGCAAAGCCAGCCCCAGCCTCCCGGCGCCACCGCCCAGCCGGGCCGTGGCGGCCGCGGTACTCCCGTTCCCGGCGGACGCGGCGGGCCCGCGCCCGTTCCCAGGAAGCACCTCCTGGTGGTCGGTATGACCCGCGGCTACCACCACGGCTCCACCTCCAACGCCGTTGCTACCTTCTGGAAGCTCGGCAAGGACTCCCAGGTCTGGGACACCGAGATCAAGACCGACATGGAGTGGGTCACCAAGAAGCCGCCCTCCAGCGAGGCCCACAGCCTGGATTGGTTTGACGCCGTGGTGTTCGTCAATACCACCGGCAACTGGAAACTGGACGACGAACAGAAGCAGTCGCTGCTCGCCTTCGTGCACGATGACGGCAAAGGACTGGTTCTTGCCCATGCCGCCATCGACGCCAACTACGACTGGCCGGAGTTCGCCGAAATGACCGGAGGCTGGTTTCAAGCCCACCCGTGGGGAACCTTCGACGCGCCGGTGATCGTCGAAGATCCCACCTTCCCCGCCATGCGCCACTTCCCGCCGCGACTCTTCATTCACGACGAAATGTATTCGCCGAAGAACTGGTCGCGCGACAAGGTGAACGTGCTCATGCGGCTCGACGAATCGCAGCTCAACTACACCAACCCGCAGTACGGCGTGGCTGCCACCCGCCCCGACAAGGATCAGGCCATCGCCTGGTCGAAAATGTACGGCAAGGGCCGCGTCTTCTATTCCAGTCTCGGACACACCAGCGAGGCGTGGGAGAATCCCGACGTGCAGAAGATGTATCTGGAAGCCATCAAGTGGGCCATGCGGAGATCCGAAGGCAGCACCACTTCTCATCCCAAGGTGAATTGAAGGATCACATGCAAAGCAGACGCAGGTTTCTGGTCAGCACCGCTGCCACCGCGGCTCTCTCGCGCTCCGCCATCGGCGCGAACGATCGAATCCGATTTGCCATCCTCGGCGCCGGCACCCGCGGCAGCTACGTCGGAGGAGTCTTCACCGACTTTCCCGACGTGGAGCTCGTGGCAGTGTGCGACGTCTTCAAGCCCACGCGCGAGCAGCAGGCCGCCCGCCTGGGCGAGAAAACCAAGAGCAAGCCCGAGCCCGTCACCGACTACCGCAAGGTGCTCGACCGCAAGGACGTCGACGCGGTGCTCATCACCACGCCCGATCACTGGCACGGCCCCATGGTCATCGAGGCCAGCCAGGCAGGCAAGGACGCTTACTGCGAGAAGCCGCTCAGCAACAGCATCGAAGTGGGCCAGAAGATGCGCGCCGCGGTCCGCCAGTACAAGCGCGTCGTGCAGATCGGCCTGCAGCAGCGCTCCTGGGACCACTTCCAGGCCAACGCCAAACGCGTGCAGGACGGTCTGATTGGCAACGTGTACCACGTGGAGTGCGTCTACCAGGGCAACTATACGCGGCCCGCCGGCGAGCCCACCGATCCGCCGCCGGACCTCGATTGGGATCTCTTCCAGGGACCCGCCGAACGCCGCCCCTACACTGCCATGCGGCAGCGCTCGTGGCGCTCTTTCTACGACTATTCCGGCGGCACGCTGCTCGACTGGGGAACGCACCTCACCGATGTGGCGCACTGGTACATGAACGCGCAGGAGCCTCTCACCTGCAGCGCGTCGGGACAGTACGTCCGCGCCGCGCCCCTGCCCGAACAGTTGCCCGACACCATGGCGGTCACCTGGAAATATCCCAAGTTCGTCATGACTTACACCAACTGCGTGCGCCAGAGTCCGGACTTCGACGTTCAGGGAAACCACTTCCTGGGCGCCGTCGGATGGCTTCAGGTGAACCGGACCGGATACCGCTTCCGCGCGAACCCGGCTCCCCGCGGGTCCGCCGCCGCTGCGCCGTTTGAGCCGGTCAGCCAGAGCTCCCCCTATGCCGGCGGGCCGTCCGACCACGCGCACGTCCGCAACTTCCTCGACTGCGTGAAGAGCCGTCAGGATCCGCTCGTCAGCATCGACACCGGATTCTACTCGACGCTCCCCACGCTGATGGGTGTGCTGGCGGTCCGTTACGGGAAGACTTACGCCTGGGACGGCAAGGTGGGGCAGGCTGGCAGCCAGGCCTTCAGCCAGCCAAATGCCGGCTGAAAGCCGACGGGTGACAGACGACAAAAGGCGATCGTCTGTCCCACCTGTCACGCCGGGTAATAACCCTCGCGGGTCTGCACGAGCAGCCCCTTCTGCTTCGTCGTCAGATGAATGCGCCGATAGCCGCCCGCCCGCTCCGGCCTGTCCGGCGAATAGCCCAGGCTGTACTGGTTGCGCAGATCCTCTTCGATCGCCGCAAAAACCTTGTCGATCGGCTGTTTCCGCGAGACCTCGAAGAAACGCCCTCCGGTCTCGCGCGCGATCTGCCCCAGAACCTTCCTGCCGTCCGGCTGATTCAGCCGGCCCCATCCTCCGCCGAATCCGCCTTCGGGGTCCTCGAAAAGAATCGAGTAGACCAGCGTGTCGGCCCTCTGCGCGGCTTCGACCGCGGTGGACAAGGTCACCTTGCTGCCGTTGTCCACCCCATCGGTCAGCAGGATCAGCGCCTTGCGGCCGGTCTGCTTCTTCATCAATTCGTCCGACGCCAGCATCACCGCGTCGTACATCGTGGTGCCGCCTCCGCCGCGCCTGCCGCCACCACGGGGGCCCCTCCCGCCGGGCCCTCTTCCCCCAGGGTAGGGATACGGATTCTGCCCGCGATTCGCCAGCCGCCGCTGCCCCTGTCCGGTTTCGAGTAGGTCCAGGGCTTTTTCCAGGCTCTTTCGCGATCCTGTAAGATCTTGCAGAAGTTCTACTTCGAAGTCAAAGTGAATGAGAAACGCGAGGTCTTTGTCTTGGCGTAATACTTGTTCCAGGAAGCGGTAGCTGGCGCTCCTCTCGTCGGGCAAAACACGCCGCGTGCTGCCACTGGTGTCCACCAGCAAACCGAGCGTCAGGGGAAGGTTGTTCTCCCGGGCGAAATACTGAATCGACTGCGGACGGTCGTCTTCGTCCAGCAGGAAGTCCTCCTTGTTCAAGTCGCGGACAATCTGCCCCTTCTTGTCGCGCACGGTGGCGAACAGGTTTACCACCTTGACGCCCGCGGAGAATGTGGGGCTCTGCCGATCCTGTTGGCCGCGCAGGAACCGAGCCGCCGGGAACGCGGAAAGCGCGGTGATCAGTCGCCGCCGGGAAATTCCTTCACATCCCATTTGGTTAAGAGGATGTACGGAATCGCCGCGGGGTTACCATTATCAGAGCGACCTCATGAGCCCGACCAACGAATTCGCGCGCCTGTTAAACCAGCGCCAGTACGGCACCGCCATGCCGCTAATGGAACAGGCCCTCCGCCACGCCCCCGCGGAATCGCCCGAGCGCCTCACCGACTGCCGGCCGTGGTCCGGCAACTGTCACCTCTGGGCCTATTTCGACGCGGTGCTCGACTGCCAACGCCTCATGCAGAGTCTGACCCTCGACCCCTGCGTCCGGATCCACAACCACCGCGGCGCCCACGACGGCATCGAGCGCGGTCTGGTCTGCACCATGCACCACGACGCCCGGATGGGAGCCCATCCGCTGGATGCCGGGCCCCAGCGGAAGCGCATCCCTTCAGCGGTCTGAACGCGTCACTTTGCGGTTCGCGGCCGATTCCACGCACACCCACTGCATCACGCCGGGCTTCTCCGGCGTGAACGGGCAGACTTCGAAATCGGCGTACACATCGCAATCGAATCCGCACGCGATGCCGGCCGGCAAGATGGGCTCTTCGCCGGGATGCGCGCCGGTCACGCCCAGGATCTGGCGCGCGCCGATTCTCCAGATTCGATATGTCGGATTGCCGTTATAGGCGCGAAGCCGGCCATGCACCACGAAGCACTTGCCGGCCAGGCCGCGATGGGCCTTGCACGGCTGGTCCGATTCCCATGCAGCCAGCCACAGGAGGAAGAGATGAAGAAGCATACTCAACAACATCATCTCGCTTATCAAATGTTACAAGCGGCCACTGAAGTGAACAAGCCATTTGGATCGGGCAGCCATTTCCGCGATCGTCTCGAACGCCACGAAACGCCTCGAAACACCGCGCACGCCGCGCACGCCGCTCACGCCGCGCAATTTCAGTTGCATATTCAGGGGAATATGCATATAATCAGGCCCGAAACAGAGAAACTGAGCTGGTCATCCCGCCTGGAGGCTTACATGGCAGATGACTTAAGGTTTGTGGCCACGATTCGTTTTGGGCGATTTGGAAGGGGAAACTGAAAAATGTTCATTAAGTTCTGTTTGACAATTCTACTTGGCGCTTTTTGCGCCACGGCGCCGGCGCAGGACCGCCCCCCGATTCACCTCACCGACAATCGGTCCCCTGGCCACGAAGTCGCCCTGACGGTGGTATTCACGTCCCTGCTATGCCTGCCGCCATTGTGTCTCCCGCCGGTGCACATCGGCGGTCGGGTCGTGCCGCAGCCACACATCGTGAACCTCTTTTGGGACAACGACTGGAATTCGAATAATCCGTCCTCGCCCAGCCGCGCAACAATCAACGGCTTCGTCCAGCTCATGACGGCAAGCGACTACCTCGACAAGGCGAACCAGTACGGTGTTTCCAGAGGATACTTCCATAGTGAGCATGAGTCTTCAACGGTGTGTCAAACCATGCGGCCGAGCGGTGCAACCGATTTTTCCAGCTTCCAAGGTTGGATAACCTGCGAAGTGCAATCTTCTATCGCCACCGGAGTTCCGGTCCCCGACGACAACACCATCTACGCGGTGTTCCTGCCCGAGGGTGTGACGATTACTGGCGCAATCGGGGCAACCTGCTTCCCAACGGCAGCGTTTCACGGGTGGTCGGCGTTAACGGTTCCCGACCCTGCGTTGATCGCGTTAGGCATCCTCTCAGGCTTCAAGATCGTGGGATACCCGTACATCGTGATCCCGGCAGAGTGCGCGGTCAGGGCAGGGGGAGGAAGCCCCGCAGCAACGCTGGATTTTGTCACCCAACTCTTTTCCCACGAGCTCCTCGAGGCCGCGACCGACCCATTTCCGCCGACCGGTTGGATCGACAACGCCAACAGCAGCGATCTTAGGAAATGGATGAATACGGGTGAAGCGGCCGATGTCTGTCAGCCCGACGCTAGTGCCCCGGACGGAATCCCGACGGCTCCAGTTCGGCTCCCCAACGGCCTCCTCGTCGAGACCTATTGGTCAAACTTGGCCAACGGCTGCGTTACTGTCGTCGACACGACACCGCCAGTGATCACACCTACGATTACGGGCACGCTCGGCAGAAACGGCTGGTACGTGAGCGACCTGACCGTCAACTGGAGCGTGGTCGACCTGGGGTCCCCGATCTCGGCGCAGGTGGGCTGTGGGCCGACGACGATCGTCACCGACACCGCCTCGACGATAATGAAGTGTGTGGCGGTAAGCGAGGGCGGGGCCACGATTGGGTCGTTGGAATTCAAGCGGGACGCAACACCCCCCGGGATCGGGCATGTGGTCAGTCCGTCGCCGGATGGTTCGAACGGCTGGTATGCCAGCGCCCCAACGGTGACATTCTCGTGCTCGGACGCCGGCTCGGGTCTGGCGAGCTGTCTGGTGGATGGACGGGGCAGTGCCTCCATAACGTTAGGCGAGAGCCCCTTCGCACAGACAGTGGCCGGGACAGCAACCGACAACGCGGGCAACGTCCGCCATGACTCCGCTTCCGGGCTGCTGGTTGACCTGACCAATCCAACGATACGCGCGCAGACGGACCGGCCGGCCAACGCCAACGGCTGGTGGAACGCCGCCGTCACTGTGAGCTTCAACTGTGCGGACGCCATTTCTGGCGTAGCAACCTGTCCAGCTTCTAGCATCCTCGGGCAGGGGGCTGGGCAGTCGGTGTCGGGCATTACCATCGACAGAGCCGGCCGCTCGGCGAGCGTGAGCATTTCGGGCATCAACATAGACACGACCGCGCCCGTAGTCACCTACACGGGCAATCGAGGCACCTACACCGTCGACCAGACGATCAACATCACCTGCGCCGCCTATGACGCACTCTCGGGTATATCCGCGTCGACCTGCGCGAATATCACCGGACCGGCTTGGAGCTTCGGACTAGGCGCCACCAGCCGGTCAGCCAGCGCGACCGACGTGGCGGGCAACACCGGCATTGGCTCGGTAAGTTTCACCGTCATCGTGACCCCCGCGAGCCTCGCCAATCTGATTACTCAGTTCCTGGGCAGCAACGACGCAAGCGGACTTATTGCCAAAGTGAACGCTATCGTGAGCGCCCCGAATGCCAATGCCAAGAACGGCGCTCTCGGAGCCTTCAACAACCAGGTTGACGCGAAAACAGGCAACCCCTTGACGCCGGCCCAAGCCGCACTGTTGAAACAGTTGGCCGCTGCGCTGTAAAGCGCGGCGCGGGGGGGGCGTACGCTAAAGGTTGTCAGCGGCTGCAACCGGCTGAATTTCCCCTGCGCAAGTTTGCGGCTCTACCGCCAGATATAGCCGCCGGTCAGGTTGATGTGCTCCCAGCCTGGCCCCGGCAGCGTCGCCCTCTCCGGCAAGGAGTGCCGTTGCTGCCGGCGCAGCCGGGGCTACATACACCCTCGCGCCCTACACCGAGGAGGACATCGACGAGGAAAGCCTCTGCCCCCGTGCACCGCCGACGGCTCGGCTCATAAAGAGATCCAGACGGAATTCATCGCCGCTAATGGCATCCCCGACGACGTGCCCGAGACCGTCGCCGCGCAACTCGTCGAACGCACTCCAGGGTATCCCTCCTGGCAGGCCGAGGAATGGCCCGCCTGCTGCAACGACGCCGCAGCCTACCTCGGCCCATTCGGCTACATGGAAATCATGCGCCGGTGGATCTCCTCGGGCCGCTGATGACCTACATGAATGGAAGACATGCAATACCAGGGCCGCCGCGCCTCGCTGCTCGCCGAGTCCCTGCATCGCGACCATGGCCCCACGGCCTACGTCTTTCAGTGTCTGCACTGCCTCCGTCACCTCTTTCAGGTCGACTTCCCGTGATTCGAAATAGCCGCGAACTTCACCACCGCCTCTCGTCCGCCGCCGGCCCGAGTGGCAGGCGCTCATCCTGCAAAACCTTCGTGCGATTCGGGATCATTCTGTAAGGAAAAAGACCGGTGCTGGAAATCGAGCGGCTGGATAGTGGTATAATCCCGACTTATGCCGGTTCCATAGCCACCTACACAGGCACGGAAGCGAGTGCCACTCCGACCCTTCGGCTGCGATCACCGGCAGGTGAGATCCCAGAGCAGCTCAGATCCTAAGAATAAGGAGTTTGCCAGGATGCGTAAATTGTTTTCCAGTGGTTTAGTTATGGTTGCGGGAATGGCGTCCCTACCGTCGGGTCCAGCGGGGACCGCGGGGCAACGTGTCCCCGCTCCCGACTATCGCGAGGATCCCCGGTTCCATTCACTGCGCAGGTTCTTTGAGAAGTTCCAATGCCCGGCCTGGGAGTACGCCCACGTGTTTCTGGAAGCCGCCGACGATTACAATCTCGACTGGCGGCTTCTGCCAAGCATATCCTATGTGGAATCGACGGGGGGCAAGTCCGCGCCCAACAATAATCTCTTCGGTTGGAACTCGGGGCGGGCGGAGTTCGCCACCCCGGAGGCCGGGATTCACACCGTTGGATATCGCCTGGCCCACTCCGGGCGTTATAAAGACAAGGGCCTGGACGAGCTTCTCATCACGTACAACCCCAAGGCGGAGTACGTGGCGAAAGTCAAATCCGTCATGCGGCGGATTGCACCGTCGGAATGACCGGCCCGGAGCCCGAGAACCCGGAACGTCCGTCCCGGCCGGGGTCTAACCCAACATGCGAACGCCGTAGTAAAGGCCTCCGAACAGCGCGACCGATATCACCACGATGGCTACCCAGCGGATGACCCGCTCGGTAGGTTTCACCTCTTTGTGCTCGTCCTCCCGGATCCGATCTGCGAGGCTGTCGAACATGGAACCTCCTAAAAGGCCGGTATGAAACACCGATACCCGGTCCGACGAGCACCCTTGCAGCCCGATTGTATCCCCGATCCGGGAAAGTTCCAAGTACAAAATCGTACGCCCTCATACGCCCGCGGAGCAACTCGCTCCCAACCGCGGCTGCGGGGTGCAGGGTCAAATTCGCCCTTTCCGCGGGAAAGGGGCCGTTGACAAGGTCGGACGAGTCGGCGTATATTTGCTAACATACTGATCTCTCAGTGGTTGTCGGTAATTGGAGCATGGTCTCGACCAGCGTGCGAAACGGTGATAGCGAAGTGCCATCGGTCCCATTTGCCTGCAGCCAGCCGCAGAATACCCAGTCCATGCGACCATCGGTGAATCAGTGATTGGCGGAGGCGTAATGGCCGTAGATCCTAACAACGGGCAAGTGGACCAGACGGTCCCCGAAAACTACGAGAATCTTCTCGATGATTACAGCCACTTCGCCCCTCCCGCCGCCGATGAAGTTTTGCAGGGTACCGTTCTGGGTATCACCGCGAAAGATGTAATTGTCGATTTCGGCTATAAATCGGAAGGCGTCGTCCCGATTGAGCAGTTTCAGAGCCGAACCGGCGAAATCACCGTGCAAAAGGGCGACGTGATCGATGTCATGATCGAACACGGCGAGCAGCCCGAAGGATATGTGCTGCTCTCGCACACGCGGGCCGCGCGGCTGCGCACCTGGGACAATCTGGAAAAGGCGTACACCGAACAACTGGTCATTTCCGGCCACGTGTTGGGGCGGGTCAAAGGCGGGCTGGCGGTGGACGTGGGGATCAAGGCCTTCATGCCGGGATCGCAGGCCGACCCGCGCCCGGTCCACAATCTCGACTCGCTGGTCGGGCAGGACATCCCGGTCAAGATCATCAAGCTCAACCGGCGGCGCGGCAATGTGGTGGTCTCGCGGAAGATGGCCGTGGAGGAGGAGATCAACGTCCGCAAGCACGCCACGCTCGAGCACCTCTCCGAGGGCGCGGTGGTCACCGGCGTGGTGAAGAACCTCACCGATTACGGCGCGTTCATCGACCTGGGCGGGATCGACGGTTTGCTGCACGTCACCGATTTGTCGTACGGGCGCGTCACGCATCCTTCGGAGCTGCTGCACGTGGGGCAGGAGATTACGGTCAAGGTTCTGAAGTTCGACCGCTCGAAGGAACGCGTTTCGCTGGGCATCAAGCAGCTCGAACCGGACCCGTGGGAGACGGTGGCGGAGCGCTATCCGCTGAACGGCAGGGTGATCGGCCGCGTGGTCAACGTGACCGACTACGGAGCTTTCGTGGAACTGGAAGCCGGGGTCGAGGGGCTGATCCACATCAGCGAGATGACCTGGTCGCGGCGCATGAAACACCCGTCGAAAGTGGTGAAGCCCGGCGACCAGGTAGAAGCCGTGATTCTGGAAGTACACCCGCGCGACCGGCGGATTTCCCTCGGGCTGAAGCAGCTCGAACCGAACCCGTGGACTACCATCGACAGCCGCTACAGCGTGGGGTCGGTGGTGGAAGGGCGGGTGCGCAACATGACGGATTTCGGCGCCTTCATCGAGATCGAAGAAGGCATCGACGGGCTGGTCCACGTTTCCGACCTGTCGTGGACCAAGCGGGTGAAGCATCCTTCGGAAATCCTGAAAAAGGGCCAGATTGTGCAGGCGGTGATTCTGAACATCGATTCCAGCTCGCACCGGCTTTCCCTGGGGATCAAGCAGCTCCAGCCGGACGCCTGGGAGAGCTACTTCCAGAATCACCATGTGGGCGATACGGTTCACGGGCGGGTGTGCCGGCTGGCCAGCTTCGGCGCGTTCGTGGAGCTGGCGGAAGGCGTGGAAGGTTTGTGCCATTTCTCCGAGGTGCCGGGATATTCGGGGCGGCGCGGGCCGGAGGAGTCGCCGCTTTCGGTGGGGCAGGAGTTCGATTTCAAGATCATCAAGATGAGCGAAGCGGAGTAGAAAATCGGGCTGAGTCTCCGCGCGGTGGCGGACGACGAGGAGATAACCCGCCTGGAAGACTACCAGCGCCAGGCGGCCGCCGCCACGACGACCATAGAAGAGGTCATGAGTTTGAAAGATCGTAATCTCGAATGACTTGCAAATTGTTCGTATTCAGGAGATACTGCGGTTCATAAACGATTGACCACCAAAAGATTGATCAGGAGAATGCGATGACCAAGGCCGATCTGATTGAAGAAGTCTCCCGCGTGGTGGAGATGACCCGGAAAGAGTCCGAAGTCATCGTGGAGGCCATTTTCGACAGTATCGTGCGCTCCTTACGCACCGGCGACAAGATCGAGATTCGCGGATTCGGCAGCTTCCGCACGCGTCAGAGGCAGCCTCGCATCGGACGCAACCCGAAGACTGGCGCGCGCGTGGACGTGCCGGCCAAGAAGATCCCCTATTTCAAGCCCAGCAAGGAGCTCAAGGACGTGGTGAATAGTTCAACCGCGCCTATGCCGTCGGCGGCCCCGGGGCCCGCAACGCCCGAGCAGGTTCCGAACCCGCAGTAGCCCAATTCCCGGAACCGCATGGACTATCTCTGGACCCCCTGGCGCTACCAGTACATCGTCAAAACAGGGGAGCCGGTAGAGTGCATCTTTTGCGCGGCCGGGAAGAGCGCCGACGACCAGGCGTGGCTGGTGGTGCATCGCGGCGCGCGAAACTTCGTCATCCTCAACCGGTTTCCGTACACCACCGGCCACATCATGGTGGTGCCGTACGAGCACGTGGCGACCATGGAAGAGGCGTCCGACGACACGCTCGTGGAGCTCATCCGAATGGCCCGCGACTGCGAGCGCCACCTGCGCACCGTCTACCGGCCGGAGGGGCTGAACCTGGGTTTCAATATCGGGCGCAGCGCCGGGGCGGGCATCGCCGGACACATCCACCTGCACATCCTGCCGCGGTGGACCGGCGATACCAATTTCATGACCGTGGTGGGGGAGACGCGCGTGGTGCCCGAGGATCTCGAGATTACCTGGTCCCGTTTGCGGGCGGCGTTCGAGCCGGGACGAGCCTGACCGGCCGGGAGGCACGTTCCACTGGTACACTGCAACGTATGCCTACTTCCGTCAACGTCCGCCTCAGCATCATGATGTTCCTGAACTACGTGATCTGGGGCGCGTGGTACGTGACCATCGGGACCTATCTCACGTCGACCCTGAAATTCTCCGGAACCGAGGCGGGCGCGGTATTCGGCACCAGCGCGCTGGCGTCGATGATCTCTCCGTTTTTCGTGGCCATGGTGGCCGATCGCTTCTTCGCCGCCGAGCGGGTGCTTGCCGTGCTGCACCTGGCCGGCGCGGTCTTTCTGTTCCTGGTGACCAAGGCCACCAGCTTCCTGCCGGTCTATGCCCTGATGTTTTTGTACTGCCTGTGCTTCTTCCCGACCATCGCGCTGACTAATTCCATCGCCTTGCGCCAGGTGAAAGACGCCGGCGCGGAGTTCCCGCTGATTCGCGTGTTTGCGACCATCGGCTGGATCGCGATCGGGCAGATTGTCGGTTGGCTGGCTATCGAGAAATCTTCGACCCAGTTCCTGCTGGCGGCGGGGGCCTCGGTGGCCATGGGACTGTTCAGCCTGCTTCTGCCGCACACGCCGGCGCTGGGCAAGGGAGGGCCGGTCACCGTGCGCAGCGTGCTGGGCCTCGATGCCCTGGTGATGTTGAAGCAGCGCACGTACCTGGTTTTTATCGTGGCCTCGTTTCTGGCGTGCATTCCGTTGACCTTTTATTTCACGTTCACCAATACTTATCTGAACGAGGTTGGCGTGCAGAACGCCGCCGGCAAGATGACCCTGGGGCAGATGTCGGAGGTGGGCGCGATGCTGCTCATGCCGCTGATTTTCCGCCGCGTCACGGTGAAAGCCATTCTGCTGATCGGTCTCGCGTCATGGTCGCTGCGGTACGGGCTGCTGGCCTACGGCAATCCGGGCCCCGGCGTGTGGATGTTCTACGCGGCGATTTTGCTCCACGGCGTGTGCTTCGATTTCTTCTTCATGACGGGGCAACTGTACGCGGACCAGGAAGCGCCGCCGCGTCTCCGGATCACGGCGCAGGGCTTTCTGACCTTTGTGACCTACGGCGTGGGGATGTTTGCCGGTTCGCTGCTCTCCGGCGTCGCCCTGGACATCTTTACTGGAAAGAACGCCGGGGCGGCGGCGCACGACTGGCGCGCCTTCTGGCTCAGTTGCGGAACCGGCGCGTTTGCCATTCTGCTGCTGGTGGCGGCGTTCTTCCGCGGCGGCGGCCGCATCAAGAGTAAGGCGTAGGCGTTACCGAGCCGCGGCCGTCCTCGCGCTTTGGCGAGCAAGGCTATGTGCCCAGGAACCTGACGCTCAGCCTCGACGGGAATCCGCTCCGCGCTGCGCGCAAGGTGGCCATGGATCGCAACTCGCCGGTCAACCAACTGGTCCGCGATTCTCTCTCGCGGCTCGTTCGGGGAACAGAACCAGCGGCTGGCCGCTTTGGCGCAACTGGATGAGATCTTCCGCACCTCTCGTATGCAAGCGGGCCGGCGGACCTGAAAGCGCGAGGATCTCCATGAGCGCTGACATTCCGCCAGCCTCCGACGGGTTGCGGCGGCAGGCCATCGGGAGTAAGCTCCGAGTAGGAGCGTTCCATGAGGATTCTACTGCAACTGGCTTTATGTGGCCTGCTGGCCGGCAGCGCCATGGCACAAGGGCGCGGGGGTGGTATGGGCGGCGGATCTCGCGGGGGCGGCATGGGCGGCGGTATGGGCGGCGGCGGATCTCGCGGGGGCGGCATGGGCGGTGGTATGGGCGGCGGCGGCTATCGCGGCGGCGGAATGGGCTCCGGCGGCTATCGCGGCGGCGGAATGGGCTCCGGCGGCTATCGCGGCGGCGTGGGAGGTGGTTTTCATGGTGGCGCCGGCCCCGGCTTCGGGGGGTTCAGCGGCTTCCGGGGCGGCTTCAGTCGCGGCTTCGGCTTCGGCACCGCGTTCTACGGAGGATCCTACCTGCCCTATTCTTACCCGTATGGGGGATATGGGTATGGCTATTACGATTCCTATCCGTACGATCCTTATTACTCCGGCTACGGGTACGGTTATGCGGCTTACAACACTTCGCCCAACGTGACCGTGATCTATCCGTCCCAGAGCCAGCCGGCGTCTACGGTCTATGTGGAGCGCGCCACGCCGGTGACTCGCCAGTACGATCAATACGGCCAGGAAGTCGCTTCCTCCGGCAGCGGCGGCTCGCCCATCTACCTGATCGCCTTCAAGGACCACGTGATTCGCGCGGCGGTATCGTACTGGGTGGATGGAAAGACCCTGCATTACATCACCCTCGAGCGCGAGGAAAAGCAGGCGGCGCTCGACGCGGTGGACCGCGATTTCAGTGTGCAACTGAACCGCGAGCGGCACGTGCAGATCCAGTTGCCGCAGTGAGGACATTTCCAGATAACCACCCCTGAAACACGAAAATGTGGTACACTGGCCTGTTCGCGGGTTGCGGGGGAGCGATGAACCGGCAGCCGCCGACCCGGTCTCCAAATCCGGGGTCGCGCTGAGCGCCGGTTGGACGCCTGCCTCGCGGGATCGCCCTCGGCGCGGATGGAAGGCGGCTCTGCGTCACGAACTCGGGAAGACACGGAGTTCGATGCCGCTTCACCCGGGGGCGATCCCACCACACGAACCATTCCCAAAACGCACGTCTCAGGCGCTCACCCCTGCCCGGGAACCACCCCCGTGGTATCCAGCGGCAACACCGCCGAAAAGACGCTGCCGCGGCCGGGCTGGCTGCGCACCGCCACACTCCCGCCCTGCGCTTCCACAATGGTCCGGGTCAGAGCCAGGCCGAGACCGGTGCCTTGCTCCGCTTTACGGCTGTTGGGGAGTTGCTGAAACTCCTTGAAGAGCAGCGGCAGCTCAGCGGTTTCGATGCCGATCCCGGTGTCCTCCACTTCCAGACGGAAGCGGGAGTTCTCCTCGAGCGACACGCGCACCGAGACGTCGCCGCCGGGCGGCGTAAACTTCACGGCGTTCGACAGGTAATTGTACAGAACCTGCTTGAAGCGGGAGGCGTCCAGGACCACCACGACGTCCCGCGGCACATCCGTCGAGATTTGCATGTTCTTCTTTTCGGCGAGGGGCCGGATCACGTCGCAGACCTCGTAAACCAGCGCATGAACCAAGCGGCGCTCCGGGCGAAACTCCATTCTTCCCGCCTCGATCTTGGAAAGGTCGAGAATGTCGTTGATGAGCCGCAGCAGGTGGCGGGCGCTCGTGAGAATGTCGCTGAGAAACTCGCGGTGTTGGTCGGAGACGGGGCCCACCCGGCCGTCGTGCATCAGCTCGGAGAACCCGATGATTCCGTTTAACGGCGTTCGCAGCTCGTGTGAGATGCCCGCCAGGAACCGGCTCTTGGCCTCTGTGGCCGAACGCGCGGCATCCAGCGCCCGTGCGAGCTGCTCGTTCTTGTTGCGCAGTTCCATGGCGTACTGCTCCACCTTGCGGGCCGCCATGGCGGCGATGTTCCGCTCGGTCACGTCCATCAGCGAGCGGCAGACCCCGGTCACCGCTCCGCTGTTGTCGCGGATCGGAGTTTCGCGGATTTCCACCTCAATCCGGGAGCCGTCTTCCAGGAAGTACTCACATTCATACGGGCCCGTTTCCGACCCCGACGCGAGTCGTTCCATCATGGCCGCGCGCAAGCTGTCCTGCCGATCCGGCGCGGCGAAGTCCCATGCGCGGCGGCCGAGAATGCGGTCCGGCGGGCACTTGAGAAGAGTGCAGACGGCCTGGTTGAAACGCCGGATCACGCCCTCCCGGCCGGTCTCTTCGTAAGGGATGGGCGCCTGGTCGAACAGGTCGCGATAGCGTCTTTCGCTGTCGCGAAGTTCGCGCTCGCGCTCGCGCAACAGGCAGGCCGCATCCTCGATCCCCCGGGCCAGCCAGGCGATTTCGTCGTCGCCCGAAGCGAACCGTTCGAGGGGCAGGCCGTGGGCCATCAGCCGTGCGTTCTCTCCCACCGCCTGGAGACGCCGCACCAGCCTGCCGGCCACGATCAGGTTGACGAAAAGCGCTCCCAGCGGCCCCAGAACACCGCAGAACATGACGATCCGGAAGAGTTTCCGGCGGGCCATGTCGCGCTCGTTGCGCCCACCCAAGAGCCGGGCATCCTGAACCCGGTTCAAGCTCGCGAGACGAGTCTGGATCTGGCCGATCGCCGGCTTGGCCCGGTCGAGCAGGCGGGCGGGCGAGGCGGCCTGACCGGAGCGCAATTCGTCGAAGATCTGTGCGGCTTCCCGGTAGGAACGGCGAATTTCTTCGAGCGCGCCGGCGCTGGCCGGATCGCCGCTCGCCAGGAAAGCCAGGTGTTGCAGGGACTGTTCCGCCGCGGCGCGGGCGGTGTCGTACGACGCGAGGTAGCGGCCCTCGCGGGCGGTCAGGTATCCGCTCACGGCGGCGTCCAGGTCGCGCAGAAGGATCGTAAGCTGAAGCAGTTCGGCTCGCGTATCGGAGACGCGCGCCAGGGTCCGCTCGGCATCGCTGGATTCACGCTCCATCCAGTAAACACTGAACAGCGCGACGAACAGCGCGGCAATCGGCACCACCAGCACGGCGACGCCCCGCGCGCGCAGGGAAAGGCGGAACCAGCGCGCGAACAGGTTTCGGGAATCGTGGGAGCGATCGGGGGTCATCTGACGCTCTCATTGTAACCGTGCGGAGCGGGAGTAAACTAATCTGGCGGATGAGCTCCACAGAGACCGGATCAACGATACCGCTCCTGGGAACCGTGCTAAAGCAGCGTGGGTGGTTTTTGGAAAGCACGGGCGGTTCACTTTTCGAAAGCGCCGAAGAAGTGGACTCGATCGCCGCCGGGGTTCAGGCCCCAACTGCGCCGGCCAAACGCGCTGGAACCGAAGCGGGACACGCGGGACACTCAGGTCATCGACACCGATTGCCGCGCAAGAAAGAAGGCGGCTGCCGCCAGGCTACTTCACGAATGCGGCTGCCGTCTCGCTGAACGGCGCCACCTCGCCGCCGTGCTCGCGCGCGAACGCCAGGGCTTCGCTCCGCTGGGCGAAAGCGATCAGGCTGGGGGCACAACGGTCATAGCGCAAATCCGCAGACCGTTTGTCCTCCTGGATAAGCTCGTGCGTTCTTTCGCATAAATTCACGTTGCTGCCTTTCACGAGGTAGGCGTTTTCAGGCGACAGGACTTTTCCGTTCAGAAATGATGTCAGTTGAGTGACCTGGATTGGCTTGCCCGCCTGCTGGTGCTCGGAAAGGGCACACGCTGGACAGCAGAAGAGCCGGGCGTGTCCGTTGGCGACTGCCACCGTCTTGGAGTGAGCGTGAACCGGCCGTTGGCACGCATAGCACGCATCGGCATTCGAGCTGAACGTCCGCCACCCGGCGTACCCCAGAACCGCCAGCGTCAGGACACCGATGAAGGCTCCGAACCAGGATCGTCGCTCCATAGGTCACCCCCTCTGGATTCTACACCAAGTGGTCCGGGAATGACCTCTCCGAAATGGCGCCGTCAGTCCGCCCGCTGGTCCTCGGCCGCCGCCTGTTCTTTGCGAAGCCCGAATTTCTCCATACGGTAGATGAGCGTCTTTCGGCTGATATCCAGGTATTGCGCCGCACGTGTCTGGTTCCAGTTGAACTTTTCCAGGGTGCGGACGATGAGTTCCTTCTCCACTCCTTCCAGGCTGATGCCCTGCGGCGGAAGCTCGAAATGGAACTCCTCCGCCGCCGGCCGTTCGTGCCTCAGGAATTCAGGTAGATCGTTCAAGGCGATGTCATTGCCGCGCGACAGCACCACGATCCGCTCGATGACGTTTTCCACCTCCCTGACGTTGCCCGGCCAGCGATATGCGCTGAAGTACGGCAGCAGCGAAGGTGGGAGAACCAGATCCGGCCGGCCTTGTTGATCTTTAGCTTTCAGGAAAAAGTGCTGTACAAGCTCCGGAACATCGTCCGCCCGCTCGCGCAATGGAGGAAGCTCGAGAGGGATGACCGCCAGCCGGTAATACAGGTCCTCACGAAATGCCCCATCTTCAATCATCGCCTGCAAATTGCGGTGCGTAGCGGCGATGATTCGCACGTCCACTTTCGTCACCCCGGCAACCCCGAGTTTTTCGATCTCGCCTTGCTGGATGAGGCGGAGCAGTTTCACCTGCAATTCAAGGGGCATCTCGCCGATTTCATCAAGGAATAACGTTCCACCATCGGCCAGCTCAACCTTGCCTCTCTTATTCGCGAGCGCGCCGGTGAATGAACCTCTGACGTGGCCAAACAGCTCGGATTCGAGGAGGTCTTTCGGAATCGCGCCGCAGTTGATCGTGACAAATGGCCTATCCTTCCGGCGACTGTTGAAGTGGACGGCTTTCGCCAAGAGTTCCTTTCCCGTGCCCGTTTCACCGTGAATCAGCACCGTTGAGGTAGCGTTGGCGGCGCGCGATGCCATGTCGAGCACATAAAGCAGCGGCTTCGACTGCCCCAGGATGTTCTCGAAACCGTACTTCTTGTCGAGGCTGCTGCGGAGATTGCGCACCTCCTGGCGAAGGTCCAGGTGTTCGAGGCCGCGGCCCACGATCAGCCGCAGCTCCTCCATATTCACCGGCTTCGTAATGTAGTCGTAGGCGCCGGCCTTCATGGCTTCAACGGCGTTCTCAACGGAGCCAAACGCGGTGACCAGGATCACGATGATTTCCGGATAGTCGGCGCGAATCTTCTTTAGCAACTCGACCCCGGACATTCCCGGCATCATCAGATCCGTGATCACCAGGTCGGGCGGAGTCTCCTGAACCTTCGCCAGAGCCTCCTTGCCATTGGCTGCCGCATCCACCTGATAGCCGCTCTGCTGTAGCTGCGCCTGGGTCACCCAGCGAAGACTCTCGTCATCGTCGACAACCAGTATTCGTTTCTGGATCAACTCTCTCTCCTCTGTTGCAATGGGAGGACCAGCGAGAACGTCATGCCGCGATCGGGGTTTTTCTGCACCGTCACCGTGCCACCATGCTGGGTCACGATTTGATGGACCACCGACAGGCCAAGTCCGGTGCCGGCATCCTTCGTGGTAAAAAAGGGATCGAAAATCTTGTCGAGATCCTGTTCGGGAATCCCGGGGCCCTGATCGCGAACGGCGATCACGACCGAAGCGCCGTTCTGCTGAGCCGATAAGACAATCCGGCCGGGTTCGGTCATGGACTGTACAGCATTGATTGCCAGGTTTAGAATCACCTGCGTCATCTGTTCCGGATCGCACTCGAACGCAGGCGCCGGGGACGGAATATCTTTCGAAATGGCGATTCCCGTTTGCTGGGCGGAATGGCCGGTCAGATCGATGATCGCATCGAATAGGCGGCCCGGCTCCACAGCCTGGAATTCGGGCTTCCGTGGACGAGCGAAGTCCAGCAGGTTGGTCAGCAAGCGGTTCAACCGCTGGATCTCCTTGTGAATGATCGTCAGGGAATTTCTCCGCATTTCGTCGGAGGTTTGCGCAGATTCAATCAGGTTTGCCGCCCCGTCAATACTCGCCAGCGGGTTTCGTATCTCGTGAGCCAGACTGGCCGAGAGTTGGCCTATCGCGGACAGGCGGTCCGCCCTCTTGATCTGCTCGAAGCTGTCCTGGAGGTCGCGGTTCACCCTGGCCAGCTCTTCTGAAGCGGCTTCCAATTCCATGCGGTGCTTCCGTCCTTGGTCTGCCAGAACGCCCGTAACCGTGCCAACCAGGAAAAAGACAATGATCTCGGCGTACTGGTTCATGGTGTAGTCGGGCATGTGGTGCCAGGCACGAAGGATGTGGGGAATGTAGCACAGGGCCGCACAGGCTGACGCCACCAGGCCGCCGCGCCAGCCAAAGTAGATGGCGGCGTAAATGATCGGCAGATAATAAAGGCGCTGAAACAGTTCGTGCCAGAGGAGCAGCGAGGGTGACGTCAGGTAATGCAGGGCCGTGGCGGCCCCGATGCCGGCCGCCACTACGAGAATGCGCGCAACTGCCTGTGTGTCTTTCAATTGTCTCTCATTCTGCGCCGTCTCTCTGGATCATAGCGCGCTGCCGTCGCAACCGCGGCAAACGCCAAGTCCCATCGCTTGCCATCCCGTGCCGTTGGCCTCGGCGATGTCGCGTCGCGCCCCTGCCGGATATGCGCCACCAGGTTCACGGCGATGCCCCATTTGGGGCAACGGATTCCTGTCCGGCCGGCACGCGATAATGGACAGCCGCCGAACTTCAGCAACACCGGAATTCCCGATGGATCGAAAATGCACGTGGCGTGCCGAACCTATAGGAAATCGGGCCGCGGGAGCGTTTGCTGGTAATCGTGTGATTTACGGGGCGCGACGCGACATCGCCGAGGCCCACGGCACGGGATGGCAGCGATGGGGACCTGGAGCGTGCGGTAGAAAAGCCGGTGACCTTGCACCGAATCGAAGCACGGCGTCACTGCCCCGCCATGGAGTACACTGGTTACGCAGATCCCACTACGCCCCGAGTGACGGAGTTATGAAAAAGCGTTCTGCCGTCCTGGTACTGCTCGCATTGACGCTGGCGCCGGTAGTCATCCTGCGCGGATTCCAGGTGCGCCACTCCCAACAATGGGAAAGGGAGATGCAGGATCCGGTCGACGATCCGCCGGACGCCGGCGAGAAGGCCGAGTTTGCCTTCGCCCGGCTGCGGTATCGCCAGTACGGAGGCGGCGGGCAGGGGTTCGGGTATGGCTATCGCCGCAGATCCAGTTGGGGCATCGATTCCAACCGCGCGGACCGCCTCTTCGAGGTCGCCACGCGGCGCCTGACGCGCATTCACACCCGGTCGGTGGAAGAGGTCATCGACATCGACGATGGCCCGATGCTGGACTATCCCTGGCTGTATGCCGTGGAGGTCGGTCATTGGGGTCTCACTCCCGCCCAAGCCAAGAAGATCCGCGAATACCTGGACCGCGGCGGCTTCCTCATGGTGGATGACTTTCACGGGACCTATGAATGGGAAGTCTTCATGCAAGGTCTGCGGCAAATCTTTCCGGACCGGCCGGTGGTCGACATTCCCGACGACGACCCGATTTTCCACAACGTCAGCGATTTGAGCAGCCGCGTCCAGGTTCCCGGCGCGCAGTTCCTGCACAGTGGCCGTACCTATGAGTACGATGGCTACCACGAGCGCTGGGCTGGAATTTACGATGACCGGGGGCGCATCCAGGTGGCCATCTGCCATAACATGGATCTCGGCGATGCCTGGCAGTATGCCGACGAGCCCCGTTATCCGGAAAAGTACGCCTCGCTGGCCCTCCGCATTGGCGTCAACTACTTGACCTATGCGATGACCCACTAGGTGGGACAGGCCTCCTGGCCTGTCCTTTCCCCTACCCGAAGATCTTGCACCGCGGGCATTTCCACCCCGAGTGCGAAGGCCGCTCGGGATGGTTGATCTTGGCCGGCGGGTTGAAGTCGTGGTAGAGCCCGCATTCCTTGTCGAAAGCATCCCTGGGGGTCGCGTAGTAATCGAACTTGAAGCGCTTGTATTTGCCCACGTGCTGGCGCAGCCGTTCGTTCACATCGGTGTCCGACCGGCCGACGTAGCTGATGTGGAAGCCGCCGGAATCGTGGGACTGATCCAGGGCGTAAGCGCCCGGGGACTTCTCGTTCACCTCCTGCTGGAGCGCCGGTTCGGTAAGCGCAAAGGGACCTTTGAGGCCGGTTTCTGCCATGCGATACGTTCCTTCCTGAAATGATTGAATGAACTGAGTGCCACTCCAAGCATAGGCCGCGGTTGGGCTGGAATCAACTCAATCGCCGTGCGCACTTTGTCTGCTTTGCCGCTCTTCGCTTCCCAGCCTGCCGCCCAGGGCCGTGGCGGAGCCGCGGGCCGCACCGGCCAGAGGCTCAACCGGTGGAGCGATTGGCGGCTGGTGCCGCACTAAGGGGGCTCGTCATGAAACAACCTTCTCCTCGCTCCCTTTGGTCGCGGCGCAGTAACTTACCTCCTGCCGGGACGCGACCGAAGGGAGTGCCCAATGGGCCTGCGGCCGGAACACCAAGAAAAAAGCCTACGGCAACGTTGTTTCGTAACAAGGTCTAACGGTTTCGGCTCAGCCAGATCAGCGCCATTTCGGAGTAGTCCATGTAGGTAAGTTCGGAGGGGCGGCGCTTGAATTGGCGGCACATTCCAGGCAGTTGGCGTCTGAACAGGCAATACCGGGCGTACATTTCGGCGCCGCCGGGCAACTCGCCGCGTTTGGACGCGGCGCAGAGCCAATCCCGCACGGCGGCAATTGCCCCCCTGGGCGTTCCATTGTAGGCGTGGATGTCCTGGCCCGAGATGTCGGACATGAAGGCTCGATATCGAAACGGGTGGCGATCCAATATCAGACAGTTCTTGGCGCGCTGCGATTTGCCGCCAAACCTCTGGCATCCCAAGTACAGTCCAAGCTCCAGCGGCATATTGAATCTGGGCAGCCGCGTCTTGGGATCGATGCCGACCCACGATAGATCGTGCACGCCGTACGGGCACTGAGCGATCATGGTGGCGATCTTCTCAATGCGCACCTGACTGCCGTCATCGACCTCGAGCGCACATCGGGGAGCGAAGCCGAGATTGTAGACCGTGAACACCACCGCCTCGAACACGGGCCGATAGGCCTTGTCAAAAGGGCAATTGATGAAGACGTTCGGCGAACCTAATGGAGCGCTCACTCGCCTCGGGCTTCCATCATGTCGGAGACCTTCAGGACTGCGCGCTCGATTTGGTCGGAAATCGCGCCCCTATAGGGAGACCGCGGGATTCTGGGGAGACCGTAGACAAAACCACGCTGCAGACGGCCATCGCGGCCTATGATGGTGACCTGACTCGGCTGCGTGGCGAGCGCGATGGCCTTGGCGGCTGCCACCGCTTCGGACTTGGTGGCGAAGGTTCGGGGCGCACGCTTGTAAAGCACCCTGCGAACCGTCCAGCGACCCTCTTTGTACTCGACTAAAACGGTTCTGCTAGCGCGAACCATACCTGCATTGCACCTCGCAGGTTCTATTCTCGGGAATCATTTCCACCATATATCCCGGATTGGCGCCGGGGAGTTGCGCACCGCAAAAGTCGCTGCCACGAATCGGCATGGCTGAGATTTACTGTGGCGAGCTCGCGGCCCTTGAAGCTGGCGCCGCGCATAATCAACTTCACATCCGGATGACTTTCGCGCCAGGCATTCCAGCGGCCGGGAAAGTTCGCCGGCATATCGATCCGGATTGCACCGGGCACGTGGATCAATGATGGAGCCTCCGAAGTTTCTTTCGGCGCCGCCCCCGTAACCAGAGCGCCTGAGGCTTGGCGGAATCGTTACCGGAATCAATCCCGAAATGCCGCGGATCCGGCGAACTACAAGGTGGAGGCGTTTCGGGCAAGCCGGCGTTCACGCTGATATCGACAAACGGCGCCTGCCCGGCCACGGTTGGGCTAGAATCAACTCAATCGCCATGCGCACTTTGTCCGCTTTGCTGCTCTTCGCTTCCCAGCTTGCCGCCCAGGGCCGTGGCGGAGCCGCGGCGCCCACACCCGCGCCGCCCCCAAACGCTCCGGGCGCCGCTGCCGTTCGCGAGAACTACACCAAATTCGAGTACCGCATCGCCATGCGCGATGGCGTGAAGCTCTTCACCTCCGTCTACGTTCCCAAGGACGTCTTCACCGACGCCAGGACCTACCCCATCCTGATGCAGCGCACCGGCTACAACGTCGCGCCATACGGCATCGACCAGTACCGCGCCACGCTCGGGCCTTCGGAACTGTTCTTTCGCGAGAAATACATCTTCGCCTACCAGGACGTCCGCGGCCGATTCATGAGCGAAGGCGACTACGTCCTCATCCGCCCGCACAAGCCCAACAAGAGCGGTCCCAAAGACACCGACGAGAGCACCGACACTTACGACACCATCGACTGGCTTGTCAAGAACGTTCCCGGCAATACCGGCAAGGCCGGGATGTACGGGATCTCGCAGCCGGGCTTTTACGTGACCGCCGGCATGATCGACGCGCATCCCGCGCTGGTGGCGGTGGCCCCGCAGGCGCCCGTCACCGATTACTACATGGGCGACGACGTTTATCACAACGGCGCCTTCATGCTGGCCCACCGCTTCAGCTTTTACATGGGATTCCGCGGCCGCGAGGGCGACCCCGCGCCGCCGCAGCCCACGCTGCCGTTTCAGTACGGCACGCCAGACGGCTACGAGTTTTATCTGGAGATGGGCTCGCTGGCCAATGCCGACGAGAAGTATTTCAAGCACAAGCAGCCGTATTGGAATCTGAACATCGACCACACCACTTACGACGAAGTGTGGCAGTCGCGCGCCATCTGGAAACATTTGAAGGCCATCAAGCCCGCGGTCATGCTGGTGGGCGGCTGGTACGACACCGAAGATCCGCAAGGGCCTCTGCGCCAGTTCGACTTCATGGAGAAGAACACGCCGCCCGCCGTGGACATGCTGGTCATGGGTCCGTGGAACCACGGCGGCTTCTCGCGCGGCGATGGCGACCGTTTGGGCAATGTCAACTTCGGGTCGAAGACCGCGCAGTACTACCGAGAGAGGATCGAGTTCCCGTTCTTTCAGTTCTACCTGAAAGGCAAGGGCGACGGAAAGTTTCCGCGGGCGTACCTCTTTCAGACCGGCATGAACCAGTGGCGCCGTTTCGAGAAATGGCCTCCCCCCGATGTCCGGCCCACCAGCCTGTATCTGGATGGCAAGGGCAAGCTCTCGTGGCAGCAGCCCGCGCAAGCCGCATTTGACGAATACCTGGCCGACCCGAACAAGCCGGTGCCCTACATCGGCCGCGTCACCATGGGCGTGCTCAACAGCTACATGACCGAGGACCAGCGCTTCGCCGCCGCGCGTCCCGACGTGCTGGTCTACAAGACCGGCGTGCTGGATCGCGACGTGAATGTCTTCGGACCGATCTCGGTGGACCTGAAAGTCTCCACTACCGGCACCGATGCCGACTTCGTGGTGAAGGTGATCGATGTCTATCCCGGCGATTCGCCCGACTACAACAGTCTCCCGCAGCAACCCGGCCAAACCGCCACGCCCTCGCCGGTTCCCATCGGAGGCTACCAGCAGCTCATCCGCGGCGAGCCGTTCCGCGGCAAGTTCCGCAAGAGCTTCGAGAAGCCGGCGCCCTTCGAGCCCGGCAAGCCCGATCGCATCACGTTCAACCTGCCCGACATCGCGCACACGTTCCGGCCGGGCCATCGCATCATGGTGCAGATTCAGAGCTCGTGGTTCCCGCTGACCGACCGCAATCCGCAGAAGTTCATGGAGATCCCCAAGGCTTTGTCGAGCGACTTCGTGAAGGCCATGCAGCGCGTGTACTTCGGCGGCGAGGACGGATCGCGGATTCAACTGCGAATTGCGGAGTGAAGAACGTCTGGCCCGCTCATTCGTTACTCAACGGCCGCGGCGCTACCAGCGCCGCCAGTTGCTTCACATCGAACCATTCGAGCAATCCGAAGCAGAACAGTTCGGGCGCGGCGCTGACTTCCATATCGCGCTCGATGGGCTCCCGCAACGTCGCCATGGCCTGGTGCAGCTTCACCTCGCGGATGGCTCCGGTTTCGACGGCTGCGGCGACCAGAGCGATCAGACTGGTGCGGGGACCGAAGGATTCCACCGTGACCGGACCGTACTTCTGTCGCAGCCAGCGTGCCACGGCCGCCACTTGCCCGGCCTGCACACCCAGCGGCCGCTCGCCCAACGCGGAGATGAGCAGGGCGTACAGGTAGTCGCGCGTTTCGATGCGGCATTCGCCGAAATAAAAGGGGTCGATGGCGATCACGCGCTGGCCCCGGTCCAGAAGCTGTTGGATGTCCGTGGCGAGCTTGGCCTTGCCGGCGTCGCCCAGGACGAGTGTGGCGCCCGCAGCGCCTTCGGTGGCGAATTCCACCGCCGGGACAGTCCAGTTGCCGTTCATGGAGAGACGCCAGGCCGAAGTGTCGCCTCCAGCCGGCTGCACCGTCACGCGATAATCGGTCCAGCGGACGATTTCGCGGAGTTTCTCTCGCGATGCATCGGTGGAAATCGCCAGCGGGCGCGGCAGTTTCTCACTCAGTCCTTTCGCCAGCGTGTGGAAGTCTTCGTTCGGTTCGGGCAGCGGCATGCGCAGTTCCTCGGGAGTGCGCAGGTCCGCGGGTTCCTCCTGGTCCGGGAAGCTGCCACCGGCAAAGTAGAACTCGGCGAGGAAGCGGTAGAAGGTCTGGCGATTGTCCTCCCCGTAATTGTGGCCTTGGTCGAAGTTAGCGTGGTAACGAAGCCGCTCGGGGCGCCCCAGCAGCGCGAAGAAGGGCTGCGCCGCCACCAGGAGCGGACCGATGGCGTAATCGGCGCGGAAGCAGCAGTTGTCGAAGGCGTTATGGGTGAGGAGCGATGGCCGCGGCGCCAGCAGCGCGGTGAGGTGGGTGTAATCGGCGTAGCGGCCGAGGTCGACCGGGGTTTGCTCGGAATCGCCGAGGTCCTGCACGGGAAACTGAGTACGAGTGACAAAGCTGGAGTAGCCGGCTACCGGGGCAGTCAGCGTAACCCGTGGATCCAGTGCGCTGAGAAGGATGGTCTGCCAGCCGCCCCCGGAAAGGCCGGTGACTGCGACGCGGGCAGTATCGGCGTTGGGATGGCTGAGGGCTACATCGAGCAGATGCTGCATAGCAAGGAAGAACGGCGCCAAGCCGCTGGTGCCGGTCAGATCGAGCTGGTTCATGCGCGCGTGGCTGTACCCCTTGAGGTTCATCTGCCCCTTGCTGTACCACTCATAGTTAAAGGCGAGTACGCCGTTGCGCGCCAGGTGAATGCACCGCTGCTGGATGTAAGGAATGGCCATGCCGTCGCCTTCGTGCCCGTTGACGTTGATGACGACCGGAACCCGGTCCTTCAACCCGGCAGGCTCGTAGAGTACGGCTGGCAGCCACAGGCCCGGGAGCACCTGGTAGCGAAACTTGCGCAGACGGTAACCGCTCGCGGGGACGATGTCGAGCCATTCCACCTTGACCGGGATGTTGCGCCACTGCGCGGCTTCCCCCCGGAAGACGACGTTGTCAAGGATCTGGCCGCGCAGACCGGCGGCGTATTTCTCCCACTCGGCGCGGTCCCGGGCGGGCGGCATGGGCTTGACGCGTGAAGCCAGGTAAATCTGCGCTTCGACCATGGTTTGTCTGGAGTTGAGCAAGGGCTGGGAAAGCCGGGATTCGATGGATGCGCCGGCCAGCACGGGGAGTGTAGCCAGGAGCGATATGACGGCACGGAGGGGAACTCTCATTCCGATATTATCGTCCGCGCCGCTACGTCGATGTGCAGACCTCGCCGGCGAGCTGGCGGCCACGCGCCAATCACCGTCTCGGCAGCAGCGGCTTGAGCCACTTTGGAACCGGCCGCCGCAGCTTGACAACCCGGCCGTTTTCAAGAACCGCAACCAGACGGAATGGGGTTCGCAGATCGTCATTGTCGAAGACCCAGACATTGGGTAGCTCGTGGAGAGCGGCCTTAAGATTAGCCCGGGTGCGTGGGAACCGCGCGATCAGCTTCTCGCTCGGAACATCGTGCCCGCCTTGGGAGACGCGCATGGACACGCGCTGTTCGGAGACATCCGGTCCGGAAGTCCCGATAAAACACAAGATCGTAGTGTAACCGGCCTGCGCGGCGTCTTGGAGAAAGGCCAGCTTTTCGCCCACCGGGCCGGAGAATACGGTCTCGAAGACGAAGCTTTCCCGTTGGCGTACCAGTTCCTGTCGCAGGGCATCGGCCACTCGTGCGGCGGCATAGGGATCGATGTTCAATTCCCGGGCGATTAAATCAGCATTGACAGAGCGCAGCCCGGCCGGTTGGAGATGGGCGCGGTAGAACGTCGTCTTGCCCGCTCCATCCGGTCCTGCAATGGCGACGACCATGGGGCGCAGGTCGAGCGGGTGGCTCACCGCTGCCTGGCCTTGACTCTTGCCGGGCGGAACTGCCGATTCACGAAGCGCCCCACCGTTCGCCGGCCATCCTGATCGATGCGTACCAGCAGGCCGCGGCGATCGGGGTGTGGTTCGTAGTGAGGAAACGGCTGGCTTTGGAGGAAGTCCGCGACGCGCTGGCGTCCTTTTTGAGAATCCACGGCCTCCAGGCAGGCGGACAGCGGGCGAGCCGTGGCGCTCCGGCACAACGCCAATACCTGCTGTCCTTCGAGCAACAGGTCAACGGACCGGCCGAGTCGCGCCCAGAATTCGACCTGCCCCGCAATGGAACGCTCCAAAATATCGCCTGCGAGTCGCGCCTCGAGGACCAGGCCGTCGGAGAGTTTCACGGGCTGGCTCATACCAGTGATGGTAGCATAATGCTACCGCAAACCGAGCCGCGGCCAGAGGGAGGGGATGCCAAATGGCAGGGGAAGCGCCGGCGCAGGCGGGCCGGCGCGCTCAGTTTTGTCGGACTACTTCTTGCACTTGGCGAGAGAGTGATCGTTCTCGGCGTAGCACTTGCCGGTCTCGTTCAGGTTCTTGGGCATCGCCTCTTTCGCTTCTATCTTCGAGTGGCAGACCGTACAGCTCTTGACACTCTCCTTCTTCATATACTCGGGTTTGCCGAATGATGCCGTGGTACACAGTATGAAGCCCGACATCAAGATGGCTGCCGGAACCGTCAGTTTCAACGCACGCATTGTTTGTTCTCCTTGGTCCCCCAGGGGTAACCGCTTCCTGAGGTCTGAATATCCTGAACTAATTATAACTCAAACGTTGAGAATTTCAACACCATGCGGATTCTCAGAGGTTGGCGTTCGGTTCCATACTCCGCCACAGGTACCAGCTTGCCACCGTGCAGTAGGGCCGCCAGCGCCGGGCGAGCGCTTCCATCTCCGCCGGCTGCGGAAGTTCCGCGAAGCCGTACGCCTTGCGGATGGCGTTGCGGATCCCCAGGTCGCCGACCGGCAGCACGTCGGTGCGGCGCAGCGCGAAGATCAGAAACATGTGAACCGTCCATACGCCGACGCCCTTCACCTGGGTCAGGCGTTCGATTACCTCGGCGTCGGAGAGTTCCCGTAGTTCCTCGAAGATCACGGTGCCGTCGCGCGCGTGGCGGGCCAGGTCGCGGATGTAAGCGGTCTTCTGCCTGGAGAGGCCCAGCGCGCGCATCCGCGAAGGCCGCAACTTGAGGATGTTCGGGGGCGTGACCTTTTCCCCGGCAGCTTTCGCCAGGCGGCCGAAAATGACGCTCGCCACGCGGCCGCTAAGCTGCTGGTAAACGATCGATTTGATCAGCGTTTCAAAATCCGGGTCGCGAAACTGGATACGATATTCGCCGACCCGGTCGATAATCTCCGATAGAATGGGATCGGACCGTCTGAGGTGGTGTATGGCTTCTTGCATGAAACAATCGTCCGCGGGGATACGTCCACCCTATTGTATCGGGATGCGACTACTTCTTGTTTCTGCCCTCGGCGCTGCGCTTCTGGCTCAGACGCCCCCTCAGACGAAGCCTGACCAGGAGGCGCCGATCATCAAGCTGGACGTCGACGTGGTCAGCATTCTGGCCTCCGTGCGGGACAAGCGCGGGGCGCTGGTGGCCAATCTCGAAAAGAACGACTTCACCGTCCTGGAGGACGGCAAGTCTCAGGATATCAAGTACTTCACCAAGGAGACGGACCTCCCCTTGACTATCGGGCTGCTGGTGGACGTGAGCGGCAGCCAGCGCAACCTCATCGAGATCGAGCGCAATGCCGCTTCGCAGTTTTTCTCCCAGGTTTTGCGCAAAAAGGACGAAGCTTTCCTCATCCAGTTCGGCGAAGAATCCGAGCTCTTGCAGGACTACACCAACTCAACCAAGCTGCTCAGCGCCGCGTTGAACCAGTTGCGGCCCAATTCGGGCGTCGGCGGCATCCACCCGGGGCCGGTTCCGACTGCCGGCGGTCCCCGGGGCACCGTGCTGTACGACGCGATCTATCTGGCCGCCAACGAAAAGCTGCGCACGGAAGTGGGGCGGAAGGTGATCGTAGTGATCACCGACGGAGTGGACCAGGGCAGCCGGCTGACGCTCAACCAGGCGGTCGAGTCCGCGCAAAAGGCGGACGCGGTGATCTACAGCATCGATTATTCCGACCCGCGCGCCTATGGCGGATACGGGATGGTGTTCGGTGGCGGAGGCGGCGAGGGCTACCTGCGCAAGATGTCCGAGGAGACCGGCGGGCATGTCTACAAGGTGGACCGGAAGCATACGCTCGACCAGATCTTCAAGGAATTGCAGGACGAGATGCGCAGCCAGTACGCCATTGGCTACACCCCCGCCAACGATACCAAGGACGGATCTTACCGTAAGCTGGATATCAAGCTGTCGAACAAGGACCTCAAGGCTCAGGCGCGCAAGGGCTATTACGCGGTGAAGCCGGAGTCGCGTTAAGTGGGACAGGCCTCCTGGCCTGTCAGGCTCCCTAAGAACCTTGGGCGCCGCGAGCTGCGAAATAGGCTTCCACGGCCTGGCGCAACGGCGGCATAGGCTCCAGGCCCAAGCGCTCCATCTTGGCGTTGGATAGTGCCGAGTACTTCGGCCTGCGGGCCGAGGTGCGGTATTCCCGCTCGTTGGTGGCCAGCAGCATGGGCTGTAGGTCCGCCACTTCGAAAATGGTTCGCGCAAAGTGGAACCACGAGCTGGGCGTACCCCCGCCTACATGGACGACACCCGCCACCTCGCGTTCCACCAGATCGACGGTGCGGGCGGCCAACAGCGGAGCGAAGGTTGGAGAGGCCACGTGGTCTTCCACCACGCGGATCGGATTCTTGGACCCGGCCAGCCGCAGCATCAGCTCGACAAAATTGCCGCGGGCGGTCGAGAGCCCTCCGGGACCGAAGACCCCCGACGTCCGGACCACCAGGGCGCGATCCAGGTAAGCCTGCGCGTAGAGCTCACCCGCCAGTTTGGAAACGGCATAGGCTCCCAGCGGGTGCGTGGGATCTTCCTCGATATAAGGATGGCGGGCCAGCCCGTCGAACACATAGTCCGTCGAGAAATGGACCAGCCGGGCATCCACCTGCCGGCAGGCCAGCGCCAGGTTCCGCACCGCCAGCCCGTTCACCAGGAAGGCCGCCTGGGGTTCCTTTTCGGCTACGTCTACCTGGTTGTAAGCCGCCGAATTGAACACTACTTCAGCATCGTAACGGGCCAGCGCGTTCTCCACCGCGGCAGCGTCCGTGATATCTACCTGGGAGCGCTGCCATCCCGTGACTTCGTATTGCCGCGCTTTCAGCTCCCGGACCAACTCCACGCCGAGCTGTCCGGCGGCCCCAAAGACCACCGCTTTGCGATTCACATCACAGGATAGCGCATCGCTGTAACCCCAGCGGTTTCTCTTACGTTCATATAATCAGAGGCCGGGGAGTAACCGATGAGGAGAGTCCTGCACCCAAATCTGATGCGCGGCCGCGTGGCGCATAACGCGGCGATCCTGCTGTTCCTGGGATTGCTCATGGTATTGGCGTGTTCTGTTTTTCAAGGCGTGCGCCACCTGCCGTCCTGACATTGCGCCCGTCCGCAAACTCCTGTAGCTTCCTGCCAAGCTGAGTCAAGCTGCAAATCACCTGGTCGAGTTCCACTCCCACCAGATGGGAATCCGGTCCGCCGCCGCAGTATACCGCTTCGCCCAGCACCGTCGAATCCTCGAATTCGATCTTGAGGGCAGTACCGGGAGCGATCGGTCCCGGCACCTCGATCGCCAGTCCGCGGGCGGAAGCATTCTTCACCACGGCGGTCTCCCGCCTGGCGTGCTCGCCCAGAACCGTGACGACGACGGATTGATTGGTAGCGAAACGGGGCTCACGACGTTGGTCCATGCCCAAGAATCGGTGGGACCGCGGGAAAACTGTAGGGCGCACAACTGACAAACTGCTCCCTCCGAAGCCCAAAAAACCAATCGGGCCACAGTTCTTCACAGCTTCTCGCGGTCGCGCCTCGGAACCGGCATGCGGAGCCGCGCGCGTAAGTCAGCGGTATATGGGACGTCGCGCTACCAGCGATGCAGGAATACCAGCGCGATGAGCCCCAGGGTGAGTGCGCCAACCAAGGCGAGAATCGCCCGTTTGCGGCCCGGCGTGAGCCAGCGCAGGGCGTTTTGCGAAGCTTCGGCGCCGAGGATGGAGTGCATCAGGCGGCGTTGCGCGGGGCCCGGCAGGTTGCGCATGGCCTTGGCGATTTCCTTCCGCCCCCGCTGGTCGGCGATCAGGATGGTGGCGGAGTTGGCGCCGTTGGTGGACTTGAGCAGCTTGGTTCGCAGGCGCGCCGGAACGTCCTCCACCGACCGGTAGACCTGGTCCGTCCCCTCAGCGGAGATCAGGACGGTCGAGGTCTGGAAGAGCCCCGATGAGTCCGGCTTCGGCTCCCCGCAATGCGGACAGCGGGCTTGGTCCGCTCCAAAGCTCTTCCGGCAGCGTTTGCAAGTCATCAAGCCACCACCCGGTCTTTCACATTATCCAGCACGACCTGGATGAAGCCCAGGGCGGCCTTCGACAGTGCCTTGTCCTTACGATAGACTAAACCCAACCGGCGCAGCATGGGTTCCGGCGAAAGCGCCACCGCGCGCAGTTTTCCGGAGGCCATCTCCTCGCGGCAGTTCGAGACCGCCAGAAAGCTCACTCCCAGCCCGGCCATGACGAACCGCTTCATCATTTCGGTGGAGTCCAGCTCCATGGAGATGCGGATTTCGTCCTCCACAGGCGACAGCCACTCATTCAGCCGCGTGCGCGTCTTTCCCTGTTGGGGGAGCACCAGGTAGTATTCCACCAGATCCTCGGGCTTGACCGTCCTCTTGTCGGCCAGCGCATGGCGCGCCGGAACGATCAGCCGGATCTCGTCGTTGTGGACGGTCACCACTTGCAGGCGCTTCTCCTCCACCGGCAGTTGCGTGAGTCCGAAATCCGCCGAATTGTCCAGCACCGCTTCGACTACGTGCGCCCCGAAGGAGCGGTTGACCTGGAGCTGCACCGCCGGGAAGAGCTGCCGGTATTCGGAAAAGACCTCAGGCAGCACGTAGATGCAGGTGGCTTCGTTGGCCGCGATCACCAGCTCGCCGCGGGGATTCGTCTCCAGCTCGGCGATGGCGTCCTGCGCGCGGCGGCGCAGATCGAGTAACTGCTCGGCGTATTCGGCGAAGATGCGGCCGGCCGTGGTGAGTGAAATCCGGCTGCCGAAGCGCTCGAACAGCTCGGTGTGGAGTTCCTGCTCGAGCTGCCGCACCTGGGCGCTGATGGCCGGCTGCGTACGGTAACACGTCTGTGCGGCTTTCGAAAAACTCTTCAGCCGGACGATTTCGAGGAACGTGTGAAGCTGATCGAAGTCCATAAGTTGCCGGAGGCGTTGGGGCTGCCGGCCGGCTGCCAGTTAAATCATGAATCGGCGGGATAGAAATAATGAATCTCGCTCACGCCCGTCGTGTGGTACTTATTGTAACAAAAGGAACCGCACCTCCAACCCGGCGGCTATCCACGCTGTCGGCTTGCTCCTGCCGCTTTTGGCCCTGCTTCCCCGCCTGCACGCGCAAACCGGCGCGAACCTGCTCCTGGTGGTCAACCGCAACGACGCGGATTCCCGGCAGATCGGCGACTACTACCGCCAGCGGCGTTCCATCCCCGCGCCCCATGTCTGCTACCTCGATACCACCTCCGCTGAGGAAATCCCGTGGCCGGTCTGCCAACAGCAGATCGAGCGGCCGGTCGCGGAGTGCCTCAAGAAAGCGGCGCTTCCGGAGAGTGTGCTGTACATCGCGACCACCCCGGGGACTCCGCTCAAAGTGCAGGGCGGGGGCTCGCGCATGAACGCCGAGTACTGAAGGGAGCGAAATACCCGCGCGCAGGCCCGGTTGCCAATCCGTATTTCATGAAGCGCGATGCGCCGTTCCGGCACCCGCAATTCCCCATCTACCTGGCGACCAGGCTCGCCGCGTTCGATGTCAACGACGTCAAAGCCATGATCGGCCGCGCGCTGGCAGCGCGGAACCACGGCAAATTCGTGCTGGATCTCCGCTCCGGCAACGAAGAAGTGGGCGACAACTGGCTGCCCAACGCCGCGATCCTCTTACCCGCCGCCGGCACCACCGTGGACGAAAGCGCGAGGGTGCTCTACGACCTGAAAGACGTGATCGGCTACGCCTCCTGGGGATCGAACGACGAGAACCGCAAGCGGCGTCACCTGGGATTCCAGTGGCTGCCCGGCGCGATCGCCACCGAGTTCGTCTCCACCAACGCCCGCACCATGAAGCGTCCGCTGGACGATTGGACCTACACCTCGTGGAAGGATACGAAGCACCTGTTCGCCGGTTCGCCCCAGGGCTTGAGCGCGGACGCCATCCACGAGGGGGCGGCGGGCGCGTCAGGGAACGTGTATGAGCCGTGCCTTGTGGCGTGCGTGCGGCCGGACTACCTGCTGCCCGCCTACTACGAGGGCCAGAAAGCTACTATCTGGCGATGCCGTTTCTAAGCTGGCAGGGCGTGGTGTTAGGGGATCCGCTGTGCTCGCTGGGGAAGCCGTAGCACCGGAACTACCGCCGGGTCCAGTCTTCGACGCTCAGATTCTTGATCCGTTTGAACGCTCGGTCGTTGGTGACCAGGACAGCTCCCAACGACAGGGCGTGAGCGCCGATCATCATGTCGAGGCTCCCCATCGGCCGGCCCTCGCGTTCGAGCGCGGTCCGGATCTTCCCGTAGTGCTGTGCCGCTTCGGAATCCCAAGGCACGATCACAACTCTAACCAGGAATTCCTCGACGATGGTCTGCAAGCGCGTGGCGTCAGGACGCCGCGCCAGTCCATAGCGCAACTCGCCCTCGGTCACCGTGGAGATGGCGAGCTGCGCCATGGGCACTCTGACGATGCGGCGGCGGACAGCCGGAATGTTGCCCTTGATGACGTAGCTGGCAATGTTGGTGTCCAGCAGGTATCGGCCCGTCATCACAACGGCTCGCGGTTCTGCGCCGGTCCATCCTGACGATCGGACATGAAGTCTTCCGGCACGCCTGCTTGCTCGGTGAGTTTGAAAAAGCTCTCCCAGGACTCCGGCCGCCGCGACAGGATCACATCTCCGGTCGCGAGGTCCCGCCGAATATAGACTTCACTGCCTTCGAACCGAAACTCGGAAGGCAGGCGAACTGCCTGACTGCGGCCATTGCGAAACAGCTTTGCCGTGCGTGGCATGGGGTCCTCCATTGGTATATATCATAGTATATTACAGTTTGGCGGAACGGACCGGCTCGGGGCCGGCTTCGTTTCCTAGACCGAAGCCTGGACCTGACGGCGCCGGCGCTCACGCGTTCCCGCAGAATCTTCCGCTCGAAGGCGGCAAACACCGCCAACGTTCAGATCATCATCGCCAATTAATGCGATGAGTTCGGGAGACACCTGGAGCGCGTCGCGAAAGATCGAAGGGCTGGGTTTGCTCATGGCTTCTCGTTTGCTGTCGTGCCTAGACCCCGGATCACGGGCATTGTGGCGATCATCCCCGGCACAGCTTATCTTCAGACTGACCTGGACAACTGCGGCCGGCTTCGGACGAGGGCACCGATGCAAGTCCAAAACGCAAACCTGCTTGTCTGTCTCTTAGTAACTGCGGCGCGACGACGGCCGGCGGGAGCGATGTTTCTGAATGATCTCCGCCAGAGCGCGAAGTGCCTCATTGGCCTCTCCTGAACTTGGAAATGCGGCGCCTACATCGGGTTCCAACACAACGACAGCACTTCCCGCCGCATACCGCGATGCGTACTTGTTGAGCGACGCCCGGCTGAAATCATACTCCGGAAGAATCTCGTCGGCATCGGCCCGATCGGCGGCCTCGCCTTTACTGCGCGGTCTCTTCATAGTTCCTTCGCTCATGGCGTGTGGCCTGCCGCGCGCTGATCATGCGAATGGCCCTGCCCCGGTCGACATACATGACCGCAAGCAATCGCTGGTCTTGCGACAGGCCCAGCAGCACCAACCGCTCCTCCTCCGACGAACTCCGCGGATCGGCCACAATGCGGCCTAATGGATCGCCGAAGACCGTCGCTGCTTCCTCGAATGACACTTTGTGTTTGGCCAGATTTGCCGCAGCCTTTTGGGGGGCCCACTCGAATTCCAAAGCCAACCTTCATTATACTTGCGGTTCCCCCTGCCAGATACGGTGTTCGCGCCCGGAGTCCCTCGCCCTATTCGTGCTTCAGCGCCCGCACCGGGTCGATGCGCGACGCCCGCCATCCGGGCACAAACGCCGCGAGCAGCGCCACAACCGCTAATGTCACCGCCGCCCCCGACAGCACCCTCGGATCCGCCGCCTTCATGCCGAACAGTTGCGACTCCACCAGGCGGCTCAGCGCCAACGCGCCCACC